>NZ_CVIW01000021.1:0-52990 GCF_001499715.1 Stenotrophomonas thermophila
CGGGCCGCTCTGCGCGGCCCGCCGTCGTCCTGATGTCCACTCCCGCTTCCCGCATCGCTACGGCTTCCCCACGCATTGCGCTGGGCGGCATCGGCCTGGCCGCGATCGGCGCCATCGCCGCGTCGGGCAAGGCGATCATCGTCAAGCTCGGCCTGCGCCATGGCGTGGATGCCACCACGCTGCTTGCCCTGCGCATGCTGATGGCGCTGCCCTTGTTCGCGTTGATGGCCTTGTGGGCCGCGCGCCGGGCCGAGCCGCTGTCCTGGGCTGATCGCGCCCGCGTGCTGTGGCTGGGCTTCACCGGCTATTACCTGTCCAGCCTGCTCGACTTCCAGGGCCTGCAGTACATCAGCGTGACCCTGGAGCGGCTGATCCTGTACTTGAACCCGACCCTGGTACTGCTGATCAACGTGCTGCTGGCGCGGCAGCGGCCGGGACGCTGGCAGATCGGCGCGCTGGTGCTGAGCTATCTGGGCGTGCTGCTGGCGTTCGGCCACGATCTGCAGCGCGAGGGTGGGCAGATCATCGTCGGCAGCCTGCTGGTGCTGGGCAGTGCGCTCAGCTACGCGCTGTACCTGTTCGGCAGTGGCCAGGTGGTCGCGCGCATCGGTGCGGTGCGCCTCACCGCCTACGCCAGCTGCGTGGCCAGCGTGCTGGTGCTGCTGCATTTCGCGGTGACCCATCCGCTGCCGTTGCTGTGGCAGGCACCGGCGCCGGTGCAATGGCTGTCGCTGGTCAATGCCACCGTGTGCACGGTACTGCCGGTGCTGGCGATCATGCTGGCGGTGCAGCGCGTGGGTTCGTCGCTGGCCGCACAGGTCGGTATGCTGGGCCCTGTTTCCACCATCGTGATGAGCCTATGGCTGCTCGACGAACCGATGGGGCCGGCACAGATCGCCGGCACCGCGCTGGTGCTGATCGGCGTACTACTGGTGACCCGCCTGCGGCGCTGACGCCGGAGCAGGCGCGGGCGCGCATCCTGGCGGTGATCCGCGCGATCCCGGCGGGGCAGGTGATGGGCTATGGCCAGGTGGCGATGCGTGCCGGCCTGCCGGGGCGTGCGCGCTTGACCGCGCGCATCCTCGGCCAGAACGATGATCCCGACCTGCCCTGGCATCGCGTGCTGCGTTCGGACGGGCGCATTGCCATGGAAGAAGGGTCGGCTGGTTGGCGCGAGCAGTCACAACGGCTGCGTGCCGAAGGTGTGGTGGTGGAGAACGGCCGGGTGCGGATGCCGGCCACCGATCCGGCCGCGGCGCTGGATGCCGCCGTGTGGGGCCCGGGCTGAGCACCGCTGGCGACTGAACAGGCTGCGCCTGCCGGTCGCCAACAACACACGGTGCTGCGGCTATGATGGAGGCCGTTCCATGCCGGTGCTCCCATGTTCCCGCGACTGCCTACCGTCACCAAGGCCCTGCTGATCGCCAACGCGATCCTGTTCCTGCTGCAGCAGCCGTTCCTGCTCGGCATGCAGACCTTCGAGCCGTTCATGCTGCAACCGCTGCAGCAGGGCTTCGATGCGTTCTCGCCGGGCGGCAACTTCCAGCCGTGGCAGCTGCTGACCTATGGCTTCCTGCATGGCAGCTTCGGCCACCTGTTCTTCAACATGCTGGCGGTCTTCATGTTCGGCGCGCCGCTGGAGCAGACCTGGGGCGAGAAGCGCTTCCTGCTGTACTACCTGGTCTGCGTGGCTGGCGCCGGTGTCTGCCAGCTGCTGGTGGGTACCCTGCTGGAGAATCCGGCCACGGTGCTGGGCGCCTCCGGCGGCGTGTTCGGCCTGCTGCTGGCCTACGGCATGCTGTTCCCGAACCAGCGTGTGATGCTGCTGTTCCCGCCGATCCCGATGAAGGCGCGGACTTTCGTGATCCTGTTTGGCGTCGGCGAACTGGTGCTGGGCATGACCGGCTGGCAGCCGGGTGTTGCCCATTTCGCGCACCTGGGCGGCATGCTGTTCGGTTGGCTGCTGATCCGCTACTGGCGCGGGCAGCCGCCATTCAACAAGCGTCGCCCGCCCGGCCCGCCGAAGCGCCCGAACCATCTGCGCAGCGTGAAGTGAGGCGCGATGCGCCTCGGTTCACGCGGGTAGGTGCCGACCTCGGTTGGCACAACTTGGCCAGGATCATCTGACGCGGTAGGTGCCGACCGTTGGTCGGCACGCCTCTAGAGATCCTGCAGCACTACCTGTGCCGCGTTGTGCCCCGGCGCACCGGTGACGCCACCGCCGGGGTGTGTGCCCGAACCGCACAGGTACAGCCCGGGCAGGGCGCCGCGATAGCCGGCCTGGCCGACCATCGGCCGTGCCGAGAACAGCTGGTTGGCGCTCAGTGCGCCGTGGAAGATGTCACCGCCGACCAGGCCAAAGGTGCGTTCCAGGTCCAGCGGTGACAGCACCTGTCGGCCAAGCACGCTGTCGGCGAAGCCCGGTGCATACCGGTCGACGGTCGCGATCATCAGATCGGCCACCGTGTCACGGTGATCATCCCAGTGACGTCCATCGGACAGCACCGGTGCCACGTGCTGGCAGAACAGACTGGCCACATGCCGGCCGGGCGGCGCCAGCGAAGCGTCCAGCGTGCTGGGAATCAGCATCTCCACAATCGGTTCGCGCGACCAGCCGTCGCGTCGCGCATCCAGCCAGGCGCGGTCCATGTACTCCAGGCTGGGCGCCATGATGATGCCGGCGCTGAGGTGATCGCCGGGCCCGGGCAGGGCGCGGAAGTCCGGCAGCCGCGACAGCGCCACGTTCATCCGGAACGTGCCGGAACCGCAGCGCCAGTTCGCCATGCGTTCGCGGGTCGCGTCCGGTACCTGTGCCGGGGCCAGCATCTGCTCGTACAACAGCTTCGGATTGACGTTGGCGATCACCGCGCGTGCACGCAGGATTTCACCGTTGGTCAGTTCCACTCCCACGGCACTGCCGTGTTCAACCAGTACGCGTCGCACGCCGGCGTCCACGTGCAGTTCCGCGCCAGCCGCGCGTGCAGCGGCGGCGATGGCCTGGCTTATCGCGCCCATGCCACCAATCGCATGGCCCCAGGCACCCTTCACGCCATTGCACTGGCCGAACACGTGGTGCAGCAGTACGTATGCGCTGCCCGGTGTATACGGGCTTGCATAGTTGCCGACAATGCCATCAAAGCCGAACAGGGCCTTGATCGGCTCGCTCTCGAACCAGCGGTCCAGGTACTCGGCCGCCGACAGCGTGAACAGGTCCAGCAGTTCCTGGCGTAGCGAAGCATCCAGCGTTGCCAGTTCGCGGCCGAGGCGGCCCATCTGCCAGAGCGCGGGCAGCGCACGCCAACCGCCTGCTACACCCAGGTCCGGCGGCGCGCGCAGGGCCCATGCGCGCAGTACGTCGGCGAAGATCTCCAGGCGTGCTTCATAGGCGGGCAGGCGCTGCGCATCCCGCTCGGAGAACTTCGCCACCTCGGACTGGGTGCGGCCCGGCGCCGACAACAGGTAGCGGCCGTTCGGCAATGGCAGAAAGTTGTTGGCCGGACGCGCGACGATATGCAACCCGTGCGCATGCAGCTGCAGATCGTCGATCACCTTCGGCTGCAGCAGCGAGACCGTGTACGACGCGACCGAGTTACGGAAGCCGGGATGAAATTCTTCGGTGACCGCAGCGCCGCCAAGCACGCCGCGCCGTTCAAGGAGCAGCACCTTCTTTCCGGCGCGTGCCAGGTAGGCCGCGCAGACCAGGCCATTGTGGCCACCGCCGATGATGATCGCATCCCAGGACATCAGTACCTCGAAAAGGGGACGGAGGGGATTAAGTCGTAATTCGCACAGGATCAGCAGCGGTGGGGGAGAAAGGACTTAATCCCTTCCGTCCCCTTTTTCGATGGCAGCCTGGATGCTGGCGATGTCGATCTTCTTCATTGGCATCATTGCGTTGAAGGCCCGCTTGGCCAGCGCCTTGTCCTTGCTGGTCACCGCTTCGATCAGCATGCGCGGGCTGATCTGCCAGGAAATGCCCCAGCGGTCCTTGCACCAGCCGCACTGGCTCTCCTGGCCACCGTTGCCGACGATCGCGTTCCACAGGCGGTCGGTCTCGGCTTGGTCCTTGGTCTGGATCTGGAAAGAAAATGCTTCGCTGTGCTTGAACGCGGTGCCGCCGTTGAGACCGACGCAGGGAATACCGCAGACAGTGAATTCAACGGTCAGTATGTTGCCCTCCTTGCCGTCCGGGTAGTCGCCCGGGGCGTGGTGGACAGCGGTCACCGCGCTGTCGGGAAAGGTGTTGGCATAGAAGGTGGCGGCCTCCAGCGCTTCCTTGTCGTACCACACGCAGATGGTGTTCTTGTGGGCCATGGTCGGGCTCCGCAGCGGACGAAGGCGCAGCGATAGCACGGGCGGTGTTAACCCGGGATCGTGCTGCATCCGCAAAAAAAGGGCGCCCGAAGGCGCCCTCTGCATCCCCAGCGTGACGGCTGGCTCAGCGCCAGACCTTGATCTGCTCGGATTCGCTGCGCTGCATCGGCTGGCCGGCCTTGCAGCTGAAGGTGGCACCGAACGCCGGCAGGTTGGCCAGCGTGCCATTGCTGCGCCACAGGCCCGGGGCGCGGATGTCGGCGGTCAGGCGGCGCGCGGCCTCGTTCGGCGACAGCTGCTGCGCCCACAACGTCGACCAGGCGCGGAAGAAGCCCTGCTGCTGTGCCGGCTTGGCCTTCGGCTCCTGCGCGGTGTAGGCGGCCCAGGCCAGTTCCAGGCCGGCGATGTCGGCCAGGTTCTCTTCCTGGGTGAGCGTGCCGTTGACCTTGGCACCCTTCACGCCCGGGAAATCGTAGGCGCCGTACTGCGCGGCCACTCGGGTGCCGAGCAGGGTCCAGGCGGTCTTGTCGGCAGGGGTCCACCAGCTGCGCAGTTCGCCCTTGGCATCGACCAGTGCGCCCTTGGCATCGATCGCACGGGTCAGCTCGTGGCCGACCAGACCACCGAAGCTGCCGAACTTGTCGGCGGCGTCGGCCTTGGCGTTGAACACCGGGCCCTGCAGGATCGCGGCGGTGACGATCAGGCGGTTCTGCGCCAGGTCATAGGCGAGCGACGGCTGCTGCGGCAGCACGTCCCAGCGACGGTCGGCGTTGCCCTTGCCGATGCGCTTCATTTCCTCGCGATGGCGCCAGGTCGACGCGATCAGCATATTGCCACCGAACGAGCCGCGGCCCATCGGCTGCACGCTGTAGTCCAGGTCGCGCAGTGGAGTGCCGATCTCGATCTTCAGCGCAGCCAGCTTGGCCTGCGCTTCGGTCTTGGCTTCGGCACTCATCCAGCTGCTGTTCTTTACCGCCTCGATCTGTACTTCGCGCACCTTGTCGACGATCCATGCGGCCTGGCGACGATCTTCGGCCGACAGGTAGCGGGCGGCGTACTCGCGACCGACCATCGGGCCGGCGGCCACATTGATTGCATCCAGCACGGATTCCCAGCGCTGCGGCGGCAGGGTCTGGCCACGCAGCACACGGCCACGGAATTCGAACTCGGCGTCGCGGTAGGCCTTGGACAGGTACGGCGCCATCGAGTCGCCCACGCGCCAGCGCAGGTACGCCTTCCACTGCTCCGGCTTGAGCTTGGTGACCATGCCATCGAGCTGCTTGAACAGGCCCGGGTCGGCCAGCGAGACCAGGTCATCGTCCACGCCCTGTGCCTTCAGGAAGGCATCCAGCTGCAGGTTGCGGTAGCGGCTGTTGAGCTCCTTGGTGGAGATGGGCGCGTAGTTGTTGAACGGGTTGTTGATGCCGGCCAGCGACTGCGCATTGCGTGCCAGTTCGGTTTCCAGCGCGATCACCGCCTGCGACTCGGCATCCAGCTTGGCGGCCGGGGTACCGGTCAGCGCCAGGATCTGCTTGACGTAGTTGCGGTAGCGGCCCATCAGCGCCACGGTGTCGGCGTCGGTGCGGGTATAGAACGCCGGATCCGGCAGGCCCATGCCGCCCTGCATGAAGTAGCCGATGTGACGATCCAGCGCCTTCAGGTCGACGTCCGGGCCGAAGTTGAAGGCCACCGGGATGCCGACCTGGTGCAGCGCGGCGATCGAGGCCGGCACATCCTTGGCCTTCTTGATGGCGTTGATGCGGGTCAGCAGCGGCGCAATCGGATTGGAGCCGTCTGCTTCCACGGCGGCTTCGTCCAGGCCACTGGCCCAGAAGTCGCCCAGCAGCTTTTGCACATTGCCCTGCGGCGACTTCATCGCGGCGTCGAGCAGTTCACGCTGCTGCTGGCGGCTGCGGTCAACCAGCTGTCCCAGCGCGGTGACGGCGCCGGTCTGCGGCACCGGGTTGGCCTTCAGCCAGCCTGCATTGGTGGCGTCGTAGAAGTCGCTGCACTGGGCGCTGACGGCCGGAGCGCGTGCGGCCTTCTTCTTGGCGGCGAACGCATCGTGAGTCGGGACCAGGGTCGCCAGGCTGATGCCCAGGGCGATGGCAAGCGGACGGAAGTTGGGCATGTGGAACGAATCCGTGATGGATTGAGGGCGCGCGCACTATAGCAAGCCGGACATGGGCGCGGGATGCACGCGTCGCGGTGCATTCGCCGACCAAGGTCGGCAGCTACCGGGGAGCGCCGGGATCAGTAGATCCACGCCATGCGTGGATGAAAGACACCCCGGAAAAACAAAGGCCCGGGAATTCCCGGGCCTTTGCAGGTCTGCAACAGCGTCAGTCAGGACTTACCAGATCACCACCTGCTGCTCGCCGGTGCGGGCCATCGGCGAACCGGCCTTGCACTGGAACGCGGCCGCGAAGGTCGGCAGGTTCGACGGTGCACCCATGGCGCGGAACTGCGCCGGGGCGTGCGGGTCGGTCGCCAGGCGGACCTTGGCGTTCTCCGGGGTGTACTTGGTGCGCCACACGGTGGCCCAGTTGAAGAAGAAGCGCTGGTCGCGGGTGAAGCCGTCCACCTTCGGGTCTTCCTTGCCGGCGCTGGCCTTCTGCAGGGCATCGTAGGCGGTAGCCAGGCCGCCCAGATCGGCGATGTTCTCACCCAGGGTCAGGTGGCCGTTCACCGCCTGGCCGTCGACCTTGTACTGGTCGAACTGCTTGACCAGCTTGCCGGTCAGGCCTTCGAAGTTCTTCTTGTCAGCGGCGGTCCACCAGTCTTCCATGTTGCCGGTCGGCCCGAAGCGCGCGCCCTGGTCGTCGTAACCATGGGTCATTTCGTGGCCGATCACCGCGCCGATGCCGCCGTAGTTCAATGCGTCGTCGGCCTTCGGGTCGAAGAACGGCGGCTGCAGGATGGCGGCCGGGAACACGATCTCGTTCTGCAGCGGGTTGTAGTAGGCATTGACCGTCTGCGGGGTCATGCCCCACTCGGTCTTGTCCACCGGCTTGCCGATCTTGGACAGGTTGAACTTGTAGTTGAACTCGTTGGCCGCGCGCACGTTGCCCAGGAAGCTGTCGCGCTGGGTCTGCAGGCCCGACCAGTCACGCCACTTGTCCGGGTAGCCGATCTTCGGGGTGAAGGTTTCCCACTTGGCGATGGCCTTGGCCTTGGTCTCCTCGCTCATCCAGCTCAAGCCCTGGATGCGCTCCTTCAGCGCGGCGGCCAGATTCTTCACCAGTTCTTCCATCTTCGCCTTGGCTTCCGGCGAGAAGGCAACCTTCACGTACAGCTGGCCGAAGGCTTCACCCGCATCGTTTTCGATGGTGCCCAGCACGCGCTTCCAGCGCGGCTTCTGTTCCTTCTGGCCGTTGAGGGTCTTGCCGTAGAACTCGTAGTTTTCCTGCACGAAGGCATCGGCCAGGTACGGCGAGGCGCTGTCCACGGTGTGGAAGCGCAGGTAGGCGCGCCACACCGACGGGTCGGTATCGCCCAGCGCCTTGCTCACTTCCTCATGGAAGGCCGGCATGGCCAGCGAGAACTTCTCCGGCGCGGCCACGCCCTGCGATTTGAAGAACTCGGTCCAGCTGAAGTTCGGGGTCAGCTTGTCGGCATCGGCCAGGGTGACCGGGTTGTAGTACAGCTCGACGTTGCGCGACAGCTCCACGCGCGACTTGGAGGCCTTGGCCAGGCGGGTCTCGAACTTGACCACGTCCTCGGCCTGCTTGGCGGCGTCGGCAGCGGCGACACCGGACAGCTCCAGCACCTTGGCGACGTGCGCCTGGTAGGCCTTCAGCTTGTCGGCATTCTTGGCGTCGGTGTAATAGGTGCTGTCCGGCAGGCCCAGGCCGCCCTGGCTGGCGTAGGCCATGTTCACGGCCGAGTTCTTGAAGTCGGCTTCGGCACCGAAGCCGAACAGGACGTTGTCGCCCCTGGCCGCGCTGGTGCGCAGGTAATCGGCGATGGCCGCCTTGTCCTGCAGGCCGTCGATGGCGGCCAGGTCGGCCTTCAGCGGCTCGATGCCCTGGGCATTGATCTTGGCCTCGTCCATGCCGGTGGCCCACAGGTCGCCGACGATTTTCTCGATGTGGTTCGGATTCTTGACCTGCGCCACCTGTTCGGCCAGCTGGTGCTGCACGGCCACCGAGCGCTCGTCGAGGATGGTGAACGCACCCCAGCTGGTGCGGTCGCCCGGAATTTCATTGGCGGCCAGCCACTTGCTGTTCACATAGTCGCCGAAGGCACCGCAGGCGTCCTTGGTGGTATCCAGATCGCTGGGCTGGAAAGCGTTGTAGGCCGGCAGCTTGCTTTCGTCCAGCGTGTAGTTGGTGGCTTCGGCTGCGGCCGGCGTGGAGGCGGTGGCGTCCTTGGCCGGGGTTTCAGTCTTGCCGCAGCCGACCAGCGCGGCCGAAACGGCCAGGGTCAGCAGCACGATCTTGGGAGTACGGGTCACTTTGATGGCCTCCAGGCCGAGTGAGTCAGGGAAAGGCCGTGGGACGGCCGTGGGCCGAACGATACGCCGCCGGCCAGACCTGCAAGGGTGTCGAAGGTCATGGCCGGGTGCAAGGGGCCCGCTTGGTGGCCCGGAAAAGACAGACCCGGCAAAAGCCGGGTCTGTCGGGTGTTGCGGTCAGCGGTGGATCAGAACTTGTACTTCAGGCGCACGAACGGGGTGCGACCGTAGTAGTCGTACTGGGTGGCGAACGGGTGGGTGTTGCCGTAGCGCGAAGAGTAGACGCTGCTGGAGATCAGCGGCGGCTTGGCATCGAACACATTGGAGACGCCCACCAGAATCTGCCAATCGGCCTGCTCGTAGCTCACCGAGGCGGTGTGATACCAGCGGCTGCCAGCGGTGATGTCGCGGTAGGAATTCGGACGGCCCTGATAGGTGAACGTCTCCAGCAGGTCCGGGTCCTTGGTCGACGCGATGTACTGGGTCATCCAGTTGTAGGTCCAGTCGCCACGCTCCAGGCTCAGGCCCAGGTTGCCGACCAGGTCCGGGCGACCGAAATCACCCAGCTGGTCCGACGAGGACAGGCCGCTGGCCGCTGCGCTGTCGAACAGCTCGGCGGTGTCTTCAACCGTGTAGGTGACCTGCGAGTCCAGCGAGAACTTGCCGAAGCTGAACTCGTGTTCCCAGTTCAGGGTCAGATCCCAGCCGCGGGTGCGCTGGCGGTTGATGTTCAAGTACTGCGCATACACCTCGGTGATCATGTTCGCGTTGGTACCCGAATTCGGATTACGACGCATCAGGTCGCAGTAGCGGTTCGGATAGGTGGTCGACTCGTAGCAGCCTTCCAGGATGGACGCTGCACTCAGCGCGGTGATCTGGTCGCTGACTTCGTAGTCGAAGTAGTCGATCGCAACGCTCAGGTCAGCAAATTCCGGGGTGAACACCAGGCCGATGCTGCGTGCACGCGAGGTTTCCGGCTTCAGGTCGCCGCCAGCGCCGCCACGAGTGAAGACGGTGGCGCTGCTGTTGCCTGCGGCGGTGTAGTCGCCCGGGATACCGGCAGCGGCGCAGTTGGCAGCAGCGTTGCTGTTGTTGCCTTCAGCCCAGCGGATGCAGGGATCGATCGCGGTCTGCGCCTGGAAGCCGGTCTGATTGCCAAGGTACAGCTCATACAGGCCCGGTGCACGGTAGGAGGTACCGATGGTGCCGCGCAGGCGCAGCGACGGGATGATCTGCCAGTTGACACCGAACTTCCACACCTTGTCCGAACCGGACACCGTGTCGTACTTGAAGACGCGGGCCGAGCCGTTCAGCGACAGCGACTCGATGCCCGGAACTCCCTTGAAGACCGGCACATCCAGTTCGACGAACGCTTCCTTCACCTTCTCGTCGCCCTTGGTGCGACCGGCGGTGGTCGAACCCCAGATGTCGGCAAAATCGGCACCCGGCTGGTCGTCGATCTTGTAGTTGCGGTACTCGACACCGACGGCGGAAGCCACGGCACCGGCCGGAAGATCGAACAGCTCACCGCTGAACACGGCGTTGACCGTGGTCTGATCGTAGGTGGTCTTGCCCTTGGCCCAGACGCCGAGGATCGAGACCAGCTCGTCGACCTTCGAGCCATTCAGATAGCCCGGGTCGAAGTAGTTCGCAGCTGCAGTGCCGGTACCCGGACGGCCGATGTCGCCGCTGATCGAGTTGCGGATGCCAAGGTTGCTGTACTTGCCACTGGAGTGGCTGTAGTTGGCATTGACTTCCCAGCCCCAGGTGCTGCTGCCGAAGCCGCCATCGAACTTGTTGGCGAAGTAGTAGTAATCAACTTCGGTCTCGGAAGCAGACTTGAACGGCAGCACCGGCTGAGCGCGGGTGGTGGTGCCGGGGATCAGCACTGTCGGGAAGAACTGGCGCCACGAGAAGTTGTCCGTGGTGCGGTTGTTGTAGAGGAACTGGGTCTTCCAGTTGAACGAATCAAAGCCGAAGTCAGTGGCAAAGTAGACCGTCTTGCGCTCTTGGCGGTTGATGATCTGGGCTTGGCCGTAAGCCTGGAAGTTGTACGGCTCCTGATACGTCGCCACGGGGTTGCCGTTGGCATAGGTCTGGTTGGCGCGCGGACGATAGCCCGGGAACGGGCCAACCGTGCTGCCATCGGTGCTCGGCACGTAACGGACGGAACCGACGTCGATGACGTTGTGCAGCATGTTCTGGCAGTTGGCCAGGTTGGTGCCGGCCAGGATGGAGCGGTCGACGCGGTCGATGCGGTTGCCCTTGTCGTCCCAGACGATATCTTCGGCGCACTTGAAGAAATCGCGGTCACCGCGGGTCAGTTCATTCTGGCGGTACCATTCCACGGCGGCGACGATGCTGCCATTGTCGAAGTTCCAGCCGTTGGCCAGCGACGCCGAGAATACTTCGCCGCCGCCTTCGGTCGGAACGCGACCGCTGACGGTCAGCTCGGGACGGTCGAAGTTCTTCTTGGTGATCAGATTGACCACGCCGGCGACGGCATCGGAGCCATAGATGGAGGACGAACCGTCCTTCACGATCTCGGCACGCTGCAGGACGGCGGTGGGCAGCACGTTCAGGTCGAACGCGCCGACCGCGCCGCGGGTACCGGCCGGGCCCGGACGCTGGCCATCAAGCAGGATAAGCGTGCGATTGGCACCCAGGCCGCGTAGCGAGAACGTCTGTACGCCGGTACCACCATTGGTGGTGAAGCCGCCGAACTGATTGGTGATCTGCGTTTCGGCGGCGCCGATCGCCGACTTCTGCAGGAATTCACTGACGCTGGTCTGGCCCTGGGCGGCATTGCGCTCGGTGTCGATGGTGAACACCGGCGAGGTGGTTTCATAGTCCGCGCGACGGATCAGGGAGCCAGTGACCGTAACCTTGTCAAGATCAGTGGCCTTCTTGTCAGACGTTGAAGCACTTGACGCCGCTGCTTCCTCGCGGGTGGATTCCTGGGCCAGCACCGGGGCTGCCTGCAGGCAGGCAATCACTGCCAGGGCGAGCGGCAGGCGGCTGGGCGTAATAAGGCGGTTGGTCTTGCGCATTGTGTCGGATCCCCACTTGTTATGCTTCGGTTAACGGAGTGTATGTACGGCGTAAAGTAAATGCAACATGAACATTCCCCGTATGTAACGCGCTTTTGCTAATGGCGTATTCATGTGCCGGTGGGGAGCTGCAGAGCTCCCCAGCTGCGTGGACGACGGCAGGGTGCGTCCTTGGCGGCCTACAGGCCGCCTGGGCCGCAGTCCTTGGCCAGGAAGTCGGCCATCAGCGGCAGCGTGGCCCGGTAGTGGCTCGGGTACCACGGCATGCTGTGCGGCATGTCGGCGATCAACTCGAACTTCGCCGGAACCTTGTCCTGGACTGCGTTGTAGAACGATCGGGCGTGGAACGCCGGAGTACGTACGTCACGATCTCCGACGTAAAGCAGTACCGGGATGGTCGCCTTGGCCGTGTTCTGTATCGGGTCCATTCCCTTGACGGTCTGCCCCTGCAGGATGCGCTGCAGGCGGTTCTCGCTCCATGACATGCCGACTCTGCCGAGATCGGTGACGGGCGCTCCGGCAATGGCACACTGGAAAGGCGAGGGGCTGCGGACCGTGGCTGCAGCGGCTGCGAAGCCGCCATAGGAGTACCCGAAGATGGCCAGGCGGTCCTTTGCGGCGATGCCCTGCTGCGCCAGCCACGCAGCCGCATCGTCATTGTCGTCCTGCATGGTCAGCCCCCACTGCCTGTCACCCGCGAGCCAGTGGTCGCGTCCAAAGCCGGTTGAGCCTCGATACTGGGGGCGGATGACAGCGTAGCCACGCGAGGTGAAGTAAGGCACCCAGCCAGATGCATCCCAGCCGGCATAGTCACGAGCCCATGGGCCACCGTGCGGGTGCACGAGCGCTGGAAGTGGTTCTCCCCCTTCCTTCCAGCCCGCGGGCAGATCAAGGATGGCGGGAATCTTTCGTCCGTCCCGGGCGGTATAGGTGACCCAGCGTTGCTGGCCGATCTGCCTGCCATCGATCCAGGGTCGCTCACTGCCCAGGGTGGTCACCTGTTTGCGGTCGCTGAGTATGTGATAGGTCGTCGGCGTGTCGGCACTGTTGGTGGTAAAGAGCACGCGGGAGAGATCGTCGTTGTAGCCGGTGATGGCGACGTACTTTCCCGGATAGGCCTGTTTCAGGCCGTCGTAGAGGGCCTTCATCTGCGGATCGACATAGATCGCTTCGCGCCGCGGCCCATCCACATAGAAGCCCAGAACCTGATTGAAGTTGCTGGGTTTGCTGCCGAGGATGAGGCCGCTGATCGGATACTGCGGGTGGGCGGCCAGCGGCTCCTTGTCGAAGGTCCGGGTTGTTGGGTCGTACAGGCGGGCCTGCACCTGCTCGGAAAATCTGTCGGTGAGGATGTAGAGCTTGCCGGTCTGGTCATCGATGCCCGCCACGTCCATCGTGTAGCGTTCGCTGAGCTTGGTTGTCAGCGCATCGTGCTTCTCGAACTTTCCGCTTGCCTTGTCCTTGATCAGGATCTGCTGTTCGTACTCGCTCGACCCGGCCGGTTCGATCTGGGTCCTTGTCAGGAGTTCGCCGCTGCGGGGATGGAACAACCCGGGCGTCGAGCGCGCGTCGCCACGGAAGAGCAGCTCGGTCTGTCCGGTCTTGAGATTGAACAGGTAGTAGCCTGCCGAGAACGTTGACTGATTGATCTGTGAAATGATGACCTTGTCAGGGTCCATTGGGAGCGAGTGAACCAGTGACGCGGTTCCCGCCAGTTCCAGGCAGCGTTGTGTCTGTTCGCTGATGCCAAGCTTGCGTGAATTGTCGGCGAATGCTTCATCGAACTTGGTCTGGGAAGTGTCGGTCAGGTAAGCCTTCGATAGGAAAGTCTTGGTGTTTCCCACCGAGTTGCCTTCTCCACAACCGGCCAGCTGCGCGGTGAGTTCCTGGCGGCCGATGACAAGGCTGCGGCCGGCCTTCAATGCGCTGGCGGCGATGAACTTCATGCGGTCGCCGGAGGGCGTGATGGCCACCGGGCCTGCGCCGAGATTGTCCAGGTTCCAGTTGGCGAGCGCGGTGTCACCGTTGTTGCTTCCCGGGGCAGCGATGATCGCAACCAGCTGTTTGCCATCGGGGCTCATGGTGACCGATTGGATGGCGGGAATCTTGGCGAAGTCGTCGACCGGCAGCGGTGTAGCCAGCGCTTGGCCCACGGCCAGGCCCAGCAGCGTAGCAGCACCGCCCACACGGGCGAAGAGGCGTGTGGCTTTCATGTACAGGGCATCCTTGGCAGTTTGACTGGAAGATGACCTGAAGATGAACGAGTGCGCCCGGTTCGTCAACTTTGCGTGAAATCCAACTCTGGCCGGCCCTGGTTGCGTTCCAAAGCAGAAGGCCCCGCTGGAGCGGGGCCTTCTGCAGCACAAGTGGCGTCAGCGGATCAGCGGCCACCGAACTCGTACTTGGCCTGCACGTAGATGGCTCGCCCGTAGGCGTTGTACAGGTAATTGTTGTACGGCTGGCCACTGGTGCCGGCGAAGCTGAAGCGCTGGTTGTCCGGCATCCTGTTGAAGACGTTGTTGACCATCAGCGACAGGGTCAGGTTGTCCAGCGCGCGATAGTTCACGCTCAGGTTGTAGGTGGTGTAGGAGCCCCACTTGCCCGCCTTGTAGCCGGAGCTGTGCACATAGTCGTAGCCATTGCCCAGGTATGCCATGTAGTTCGGCGTCTTGCCGATGTAGTTGGCATACAGGGTAGTGGTCCACTTGTCCTTGGCCCAGCCGATCGAGCCGTCCGCGCGCACCTTTGCGTAAGAGTCGTACACCCACATCGCGTAGGGGTCACGCAGCAGGTCCAGGAACTCATCGCCCGGCTGCGGCTGCAGCTCGCGCTTGAGCATGTCGGTGTAGTTGCCCGAGAACTGCAACGAACCGAAGCGACCCATGTCGTGCACGTACTTGAAGCTGGCGGTCAAAGCTTCCAGGTTCTGGCGCGCAACATTCATCTTCGGGGTGTAGATCTCGTCCAGCACGCCGGATGCATCACGGGTGATCCAGTCGTTGACGTTCTGGCAGCTTGCAGAGGTATTGTTGGCCTGGTCGTTACGGCAGTAGTACTCGGCCAGCAGCAACTGGTCCGAACTGAGCGTGTCGACCTCGTTCTTGATTTTCCAGTTGTAGTAGTCAACCGACAGCGAGAGGTTATTGATCGGAGCCCACACCACGCCCGCGTTCCAGACGTCGGCGGTGATAGGCTCCAGGTCCGGGTTGCCCGAACGCGTACCGAACACCGATACGCTGTCATACGGGCAGCCAGCGGTGTTGCTCGGGGCATACCCCAACTGGCCGCAACGGTAGTAGTCGGTGGAGCCGTTTGCATAGTAGCCGCTGCGGCCCTGGAAGGCATCGGACAGGGTCGGCGCGCGGAAGGCCGTCCCGTACTTGCCACGGAACAGCAGGCTCTCGATCGGGCGGAACTCGATGCCGATGCTGTAGGTGGACTTGTCGACGGTGTTGCTGCCGATCTTGAAGGCGTCGTAGCGGCCGGATCCGGTCACGGTCAGCATGTCATGCAGCGGCAGGCGCAGTTCGCCTGTCACGGCGTAATTGCTGCGGTGGCCGGCGCCGGAGACCGCCGTGGTGCCCCAGACGCTGCCATCCATCAGGCCCGGATCGGGAGTGTAGTCCCAACCTTCGCTGCCACCCTCAACCACCACCGCCAGGCCGGCGTCGCCACCGGGCAGCTTGAACAGCGAGCCGTTGGTGACCTGGGCCCGGGCAAGGTTCTGCCAGGTACGGCTCTGGCTGTAGCTGTAGCCGGTGAACGTCTGGAAATCACCTGCCGGCAGTGGCGCATAGAACGCTTCCCAGTTCGGGCTGTAGATGTTGTAGCCAGTGCTGGTGGTACCCAGCACCGGGCCCAGCACACGCTGCTCGAAGTAGTCGTTGATCGGATCGTTCCAGCGCACGAAGTTGCGCTCGGTCAGCTTGTACTCGCCACGGGTGAAGCTGACGCTGTAGTCCCAGTTGCCGGCCGTGCCGCGGCCGCCCAGTGTCACCTGGTAGGCCTTGTTGCGGTCGGTGTTCATGATGTCGCGGTAGCCGGCGCCGCCGATGTCTTCCGGGGCGAACACGCGCTGCAGGTTCATGTACTGGCCGCTGGCCTGGTCGTAGAAGCGACCCCAGCCGGACGAGGTGCCCCACCAGGTGTAGTTGGAGCCGGTCGCATACTTGACCTCTTCCAGGCTGTACAGCGCATCGCCAAACAGCTGCAGGTTGTCATTGAGGTCAAAGGTGGCAGAGCTGTAGATCTGTGCGCTTTCCTTGCCGTTCTTGATGGTCTTGTAGCCGGTGCCGTACACCGAGCCGCATGCCTGGCCGGTCGGGCGGGTGCCCAGTACGGTGGTACCGTCGAACTGGCCCGCCACGTTGGCGCAGAGGTTCGGGTCCATCATGGCGTAGCGGTTGTTGGCGGCCGGCAGCAGCACCAGGAAATCGTTGGAAACGTACTGCGGGCTGTAGCCGTCTGGATTGTTGACCTTGGTCAGGTCGCGCTGGTAACCCCAGATCGGGCTGGTCTTTTCGTACTGCACGTTGACCAGCGCGTGGAAGCGGTCATCGACGCCATTGAACCCGTGTGCGCCGCTCAGGCGGAAACTGTTGCCACCGCCTTCGCTGTAGGCACCGCCACGGACGTTGAGAACGCCGCCGTCCATGCGTTCCTTGAGGATGATGTTGACCACGCCGGCAATCGCATCCGAGCCATACAGGGAGGACTGGCCACCCGGCAGGATCTCGATGCGCTCCACGATGTCGATGGGAATGCCGCTGATGTTGTTGAACGTATCGCCGCCGTTGTACAGCGCTGGATACGAAAGCATCGGGCGGCCATTGATGAGGTACTTGGTGTAGCCCGGGCTGAGGCCGAACATGCCGGCCGCTTCGGCGCCCTGGGTGAACGAGGCCGAGGTCTGGCCGCCCTGGAGGCCGCCCGTGGACAGTGAGGACTGCTGCAGTACGTCGGCCACACTGGTGAAGCCGCGGGTCTGGATGTCCTCGGCGGTGACGGTCAGGACCGGCGTGTGGTTCTCGATTTCGGTCTGTGGAATCAGCGAGCCGGTGACGGTGACGCGGTCAAGCTGGGTCGGTGCGTTGCCGCTTTGCGCCAGCGCGGTACCGGAGGCGAGCAGGGTTCCAAGCAGGGCGAGGGTCAGTGGGTGGCGCAGCGGCGTGGAGCGATGGCAAGACATGATGGATCCCCGTATGAGCGTTGTCGGCTGGCTGGCGTCCTCCCTGACAGCTTTCATGATTTGTTCAGTTGCAATCCATTCAGCTGGACCGTAACACGGCGTTCACGGAGACAAAATAGTCCAGTAACAACAACGGGCTGGCTTTCTCTGAAAAAGTTCTTTTAAATCAATAGCTAAGGCTGCTTGTTTGGGAATGTTTCAAAATGTTGCGCTGCGGAACGTGTTGTTCACTTTTACATTCAATATATAAATCAACAGCTTACGTAATGACCGGCGCGCTAATGAAATATTAACAAATGGTGTGGATGTAGATTCGTGCAGCATTTGTTAAAAAAAGGCCCCGCCGAAGCGGGGCCCGTTGGTCCAGCAGGCGCGTGCTGCTTACTTCCCGCCGAACTCGTACCTGGCCTGCACGTAGACGGCGCGGCCGTAAGGGTTGTAGATGCTGCTGTTATAGGGAGCGCCGACGTTGCCGGCGTAACTGTGTGCCTGACCGTCGGGCATCTTGTTGAACACGTTGTTGACCATCATCGACAGCGTCAGGTTGTCCATCGCCTGATAGTTCACGCTCAGGTTGTAGGTGGTGTATGAGCCCCACTTGCCGGCCTGGTAGCCGGACGGATGCACGTAGTCGTAGCCCTTGCCCAGGTACGCCATGCGGTTTGGCGTCTTGCCGATGTAGTTGAAGTACAACGTGGTAGTCCACTTGTCCTTCGCCCAGCCCACCGCACCGTCGGCACGCACCTTGGCGTACTGGTCGTAGTTCCACATCGCGTACGGGTCGCGCAGCAGGTCCAGATACTCATCGCCCGGTTGCGGCTGCAGCTCGCGCTTGATCATGTTGGTGTAGTTGCTGGAGAACTGCAGCGCGCCGAAGCGGCCGATGTCCTGCACGTACTTGAAGCTGGCCGTTACCGCCTGCAGGTTCTGGCTGGCGATGTTCATCTTGGGCGTGTAGATCTGTTCCAGCTTGCCGGCGCCATCGCGGGTGATCCAGTCGTTTACGTTCTGGCAACTGGCCGAGGTGTTGTTGGTCTGGCCATTACGGCAGTAGTACTCGGCCAGCAGCAACTGGTCGGAGCTGAGCGTATTGACCTCGTTCTTGATCTTCCAGTTGTAGTAGTCCACCGACACCGACAGGTTGTTGATCGGCGCCCACACGATGCCGGCATTCCAGACGTCGGCGGTGATCGCTTCCAGCTCCGGGTTGCCTGACTGCTCGCCGAACACCGATTCATTGGCATAGGGACAACCCACCGTGTCGCTGGGGTTGAAGCCGAGCTGTCCACAGCGGAAGTAGTCGATCGAACCATTGGCGTAGTACCCACTGCGCCCCTGGAACGCGTCGGACAGGCTGGGCGCGCGGAAGGCGGTGCCGTACTTGCCACGGAACAGCAGGCTTTCGATCGGGCGGAACTCGATACCGACGCTGTAGGTCGATTTGTCTACGGTCTTGTCGGCGATCCTGAAGGCGTCGTAACGTCCGGAGGCGGTCACGGTCAGCGACTCCAGCAGCGGCATGCGCAGCTCGCTGGTCACCGCGTAGTTGCTGCGATGGCCGGCACCGGCCACCGAGGTTGTGCCCCACACGCTACCGTCCAGCAGGCGCTGGTCAGGGGTGTACGACCAGCCTTCGCTGCCGGCTTCGGCCACCACGGCCAGTCCGGCATCACCACCAGGCAGCTTGAACAGCGAACCGTTGGTGATCTGCGCGCGGCCCAGGTTCTGCCAGGTGCGGCTCTTGTTGTAGGTGAAGCCGGTGAAGGTCTGGAAATCACCGGCCGGCAGCGGCGAATAGAACGCGCTCCAATTGGGGCTGTAGATGTTGTAGCCGTCGTCGGTGATGCCCAGTACCGGGCCCAGCACGCGGTCTTCGAAGTAGCTGTCGATCTCGTTCGCCCAGCGCGCAAAGCTGCGCTCGGTCAGCTTGTACTCGCCTCGGCTGAAGCTGGCGCTGTAATCCCAGTTGCCGAAGTTGCCACGCCCTCCCAACGTGACCTGGTAGGCCTTGTTGCGATCAGTGCTCATGGTGTCACGGTAGCCGGCGGGACCGATGTCCTCCGGCGCGAACGCGCGCTGCAGGTTCATGTATTCGCCGCTGGCCTGGTCGACGAACGCACCGAAGCCGACATCACTGCCCCAGAACGCGTAGCCCGAACCGGCGTTGTACTGGACCTCCTCCAGGCTGTACAGCGCATCGGCGAACAGCTGGAAGTTGTCGTTGACATCAAAGGACATCGACGAATAGATCTGGCTGCTTTCCTTGCCGTTCTTCAGCGTCTTGTAGCCAGCGCTGAAGGGCGAGCCGCAAGATTCACCGACCGCGCGCGTGCCCAGTACGGTGGTGCCGCCGAACTGGCTGGCCACGTTGGCACAGCGGCTTGGATCCATCATCACGTAGGCGTTCTGCTGGTCCGGCAGGTAGACCAGGAAGTCGTTGGTCGGAACCTGTGGCGTGTAGCCACGGGTGTTGTTCTGCTTCGTCAGGTCGCGCTGGTAACCCCAGATCGGACTGCTCTTCTCGTACTGCACGTTGACCAGCGCATGGAAACGGTCATCGAAGGCGTTGAAGCCATGCGCGCCACTGACTCGGAAATCGTTGCCGCCACCCTCGGTGTAGGCGCCGCCGCGCACGTTCAGTACGCCGCCGTCCATGTGGTCCTTGAGCATGATGTTGACCACGCCGGCGATCGCGTCCGAGCCGTACAGCGACGATTGGCCGCCCGGCAGAATCTCGATGCGCTCGACGATGTCGATCGGGATGCCGCTGAGATTGTTGAAGGTGTCGCTGCCGTTGTAGAGAGCGGGGTAGGACAGCATCGGCCGCCCGTTGATCAGGTACTTGGTGTAGCTCGGGCTGAGGCCGAACATGCCTGAGGCTTCGGCGCCCTGGGTGAACGAAGCTGAGGTCTGGCCGCCCTGCAGACCGCCAGTGGTCAGCGAATTCTGCTGCAGTACTTCGGCCACGCTGGTGAAGCCGCGGGTCTGGATGTCCTCGGCGGTAACAGTCAGGACCGGCGTGTGGTTCTCGATCTGTGTCTGCGGGATCAGTGAGCCGGTGACGGTTACGCGTCCGAGATCGGTGGGCGTGTTTTCCTGGGCGAGCGCGATCGCGCTGCTGCCGGCCAGGATCAGGCCGCTGAGGACGGCGCGGGTGAGCGGGTGACGCGGGAAGCCATTACGAGACATGCGGTACTCCGTGTGGTCGTGAGAAACGCGTTTTCCCTTTCCTGGGAACTCATGGATGGTTCAGCAGCCTTCAAAACCAGAATGGCGGCGTCTTTCGAACGTAACACACGCTTAACCTGATTTGCGCGACTTTGTAATGTGTTGAGCTGGGGCTGGCCTTGAATAATATTTTTCTTTTAAAAAACAATTGGTTGCATTAGTTAGTGGACTTTGCCGAGTCTGGCTGAATGAATGATGAGTAAATAAATGCTGGCTGGCAGCGGAAGTCGCTGTTCCGCGCTGAATATCAATCCAAAAAAAAGGCCCCGCCGAAGCGGGGCCTGGTCCGGAATCAAACCCGGAAAACGACGGGATTACTTGCCGAAGTCGTACTTGGCCTGCACGTACACGGTGCGACCGTAGACGTTGTACAGGTAGTTGTTGAACGGCGTGCCGGAGGTGCCCTGATAGCTGTGGGCCTGCTGTTCGGGCATCTTGTTGAACACGTTGTTGACCATCAGCGACAGGGTCAGGTCATCCTGCGCACGGTAGTTCACGCTCAGGTTGTAGGTGGTGTACGAACCCCACTTGCCTGCCTTGTAGCCCGATGCGGCGTGGGTGTACTCGTAGCCGTTCAGGCCTGCCAGGTAGTTCGGGGTGTGGCCGATGTAGTTCGCGTACAGCGTGGTGGTCCACTTGTCCAGCGACCAGGCCACCGACGCGTCGGAACGGACCTTGGCGTAGCTGTCGTAGTTCCACATCGACTTCGGGTTGCCCAGCAGGTCCTGGAAGTCCTCACCCGGCTGCGCCTGCACTTCACGCTTCAGCATGTTGGTGTAATTGCCCGAGAACTGCAGCGAACCGAAGCGGCCGATGTCCTGCAGGTACTTGAAGCCGACCGTCACGGCCTGCAGGTTCTGGCGGGCCACGTTCATCTTCGGGGTGTACAGCGAGCTCAGGTTGCCGGCCGAATCGCGCACGACCCAGTCGGCCACGTTCTGACAGGTGGCCGAGGAGCCATTCGGCAGGCCGTTGCGGCAGTAGTACTCGGCCAGCAGCAGCTGGTCGGTGCTGGCCGTATCGACTTCGTTCTCGATCTTCCAGTTGTAGTAGTCGGCCGAGATCGACAGGTTCGCCATCGGTGCCCAGACGATACCCGCGTTCCAGACGTCGGCGGTGATCGGCTCCAGGTCCGGGTTGCCGGCACGCTCGGAATAGACCGAGACGCTGTCGGCGTAGCGGCAGGCGTCGGTGTTGCCCGGGGTGTAGCCCAGCTCGCCGCAACGGTAGTAGTCGGTCGAGTTGGCAGCATAGTAGCCGCTGCGACCCTGGAAGGCGTCGGGCAGGGTCGGCGCGCGGAAGGCGGTGCCGTACTTGCCGCGGAACAGCAGGCTTTCGATCGGACGGAACTCCACGCCCACGCTGTAGGTGGCCTTGTCGACGGTGTTGTCGGCGATCTTGAAGGCGTCATAGCGACCGGAAGCGGTCACCGTCAGCGACTCCAGCAGCGGCATGCGCAGTTCGCTGGTCACCGCATAGTTGCTGCGATGGCCGTTGCCGGCAACAGCCGACGAGCCCCACACGTCGCCGTCCAGCAGGCGCTGGTCGGGGCTGTAGTCCCAGCCTTCGCTGCCGCCTTCGACGACCACGGCCAGGCCCGCATCGCCACCCGGCAGCGAGAACAGCGAACCGTTGGTGACCTGCGCGCGAGCCAGGTTCTGCCAGGTGCGGCTGTGGTTGGTGGTGTAACCGGTGAAGCCAGCGAAATCTTCCGGCGAGATCGGCGAGTAGAACGCGCCCCAGTTGGTGTTGTAGATGCCGAAGCCATCCTTGGTGCCCAGCTGCGGGCCGAGCACCTTGTCGGCGAAGTAGCTGTTGATGGCATTGCCGAAGCGCTGGAACTTGCTTTCATCCAGGCGATATTCGCCGCGGGTGAAGCTCAGGCTGTAGTCCCAGTTGCCCACTGCGCCCTTGCCGCCCAGGGTGACCTGGTAGGCACGGCTCTTGTCGTTGTTCAGGATGCTCTTGTAGCCTTCGCCGCCGATGTCTTCCGGAGCAAAGGCGCGCTGCAGGTTGACCAGCTTGCCTGACGCCTGGTCGTAGAAGCCGCCCATGGTGCTCTTGGTGCCCCACCACAGGTAGTTCGAGCCCGAGGTGTACTCGGTCTTTTCCTTGCTGTACAGCACGTCGGCGAACAGCTGGAAGTTGTCGTTCACGTCGAAGGTCATCGACGAATAGAACTGGCCGCTGTCCTTGCCGTTCTTCAGGGTCTTGTAACCGGCGCCGAACACCGAGCCGCAGGACTGGCCGGTCGGGCGGTTGGCCAGCACGGTGGTGCCGCCAAACTGGCCGGCGACATTGGCGCAGTTGCCCGGGTCCATCATGTACAGCGCATTGGTCTTGGCGTCGATGACGGCGAAGTCGTTCGACGGCAGCTGTGCGGTATAGCCGTGGGTGTTGTTCTGCTTGGTCAGGTCACGCTGGTAGCCCCAGATCGGGTTGCTGCTTTCGATCTGCACGTTGACCAGCGCATTGAAGCGGTCGTCCAGCGCCGAGAAGCCGTGCGCGCCACTGATGCGGAAGCTGCTGCCACCGCCTTCGGTGGAGGTGCCGCCACGCACGGACAGGCTGCCGCCTTCCATGTGGTCCTTCAGGATGATGTTGACCACGCCGGCGATCGCGTCCGAACCGTACAGGGAGGACTGGCCGCCCGGCAGGACTTCGATGCGCTCGACGATGTCGATCGGAATGCCGCTGATGTTGTTGAACGCATCGCCGCCGTTGTACAGCGCCGGGTAGGACATCATCGGGCGGCCGTTGATCAGGTACTTGGTGTACCCCGGATTCAGGCCGAACATGCCAGCGGCTTCAGCGCCCTGGGTGAACGAGGCGGAGGTCTGGCCACCCTGGATGCCGCCGGTGGTCAGCGAAGACTGCTGCAGCACTTCGGCGACGCTGTTGAAGCCGCGCGACTGGATGGCTTCAGCGCTGATGGTCATGACCGGGGTCTGGGTCTCAACCTGGGTCTGCGGGATCAGCGAACCGGTGACGGTGATCTTGTCCAGGTTGGTGGCCTTGTCCTGGGCCATTGCCGGCGAGGCGGCGACCAGGGCGGAAATCAAGGCGACGGCGAGGGTGTTGCGACGTGCGGAATTGCGAAGGTCTTTCATGTAGTTCCGTTCAAAGAGCAAATACAAATACGGCACTGCGCATGCGCCATCGTGCGTGCAATGAAACAGCGACGCAGCCCAAAACCAGTGCTTAGCGAACGTAACATGAACTTAACAACCTGTGCACGAATCTGTAGCAATCCTGAATTTCAGTCAGCTTGTGTCCAGCTTGTATGATGCTGGGTTATTCCCCCTGACCCGCCGGTGCTAGTTGTGAACAGTTCTCCCCGCCGTCCCCATGCAAGCCAGGTCCAGAAGGGACTCACGCCGCATGCCCGCATCCGCAACGTGATCGCGGTTGGTTCGGGCAAGGGCGGCGTCGGCAAGTCGACCACCGCAGTCAATCTGGCCGTGGCGCTGCAGCAGCTCGGCGCACGCGTGGGCGTGCTTGACGCGGACATCTATGGGCCGAGCGTACCGGCCATGCTGGGCCTGTCCGGTCGTCCGGAAAGCCCTGACAACAAGAGCATCGAGCCGCTGCGCGCGTTCGGCGTGGACACCATGTCGATCGGCTACCTGATCGAAGAGGATACGCCGATGATCTGGCGTGGGCCGATGGCCACCTCGGCGATGACCCAGCTGTTCAATGACACGCTGTGGGATGACCTGGATTTCCTGCTGATCGACCTGCCGCCGGGCACCGGTGACATCCAGCTGACCCTGACCCAGAAGATTCCGCTGGCCGGTGCGGTGATCGTTACCACGCCGCAAGACATCGCCACGCTGGATGCGAAGAAGGCGCTGAAGATGTTCGAGAAGGTGGAGGTGCCGGTGCTGGGTATCGTCGAGAACATGGCGGTACATACCTGCAGCAGCTGCGGGCATGTCGAGCACCTGTTCGGCGAGGGCGGCGGCGAGCGCATGGCCGCGCAGTATGGTGTGCCGTTGCTGGGTTCGCTGCCGCTGCAGATCGGCATCCGCGAGCAGGGGGATGCTGGCACTCCGATCACCGTGGCGCAGCCCGATTCGGTGCCAGCCCAGGCCTACCGCCATGCCGCCCAGCGCCTGATCGAGGAAGTGGGCAAGCGCCCGCGTGCCTCCATTCCGATTCTCTCTTCGCTGCTGTAGGTGCCAGGGCAGGGCCGCCGGCGACGCCCGGCCCCCTGCTAGAATCCACGCGCCCCCTCGTACCCAGGACAAAGCATGAGCATCAAGAGTGACCGTTGGATCCGCCGCATGTCCGAGCAGCACGGCATGATCGAGCCGTTCGAGGCCGGGCAGGTCAAGCAGGCCAATGGCGAGCGCATCGTCAGCTACGGCACCTCCAGCTACGGGTACGACGTCCGTTGCTCGCGCGAGTTCAAGGTGTTCACCAACATCAACTCGACGATTGTCGATCCCAAGCATTTCGATTCGGGCAGCTTCGTCGACATCACGGCCGATGAGTGCATCATCCCGCCGAACAGCTTCGCCCTGGCGCGTACCGTGGAGTACTTCCGCATCCCGCGCGACACCCTGGTGGTGTGCCTGGGCAAGAGCACCTACGCGCGCTGCGGCATCATCGTCAACGTGACCCCGTTGGAACCGGAGTGGGAAGGCCACGTCACCCTGGAATTCAGCAACACCACGCCGCTGCCGGCCCGCATCTATGCCAACGAAGGCGTGGCGCAGATGCTGTTCTTCCAGGCCGCGGCCGATGACATCTGCGAGACGTCGTACCGCGATCGTGGCGGCAAGTACCAGGGCCAGACCGGCGTGACCCTGCCGCGGACCTGACCGCCCGCGTCATCGCATGACGAAAGCGCCGGGCCGTGCCCGGCGTTTTCGCATGGTCCACGCGGTGCGTTCGCCGGGCACGACCCGGCGCTACGTCATTTGCCGCGACCGAACAGCATCGCAATGCCCACGCCCACCAGTGCCACCGGCCACCAGGTCAGCAGCAGCTTGGACAGGTTCAGGTGCGTCCAGCCGAGGTTGCTGGCGAGCATGAACAGGCCGATCAGGATCAGCAGGATGGCGGCAACGAGGTTGAATCGCATCGGGTCGGGCAAGGCTCAGGAACGGGCTGGATATCCTAGCCGTTCCTTCCAGTAGGCGACATGCTGGTCCAGCGCCGCAGGCTCGTAGCGGTGCGCCGGGCCGCTGCCCCAGACCGGGCCGGGCCAGGCCGGATCGCCGTCATGGCGGCCGATCACATGGAAGTGCAGCTGGCGCACGATGTTGCCCAGCGCGCCGATATTGATCTTCTCCACGCCGTCGTGGCCCTTCAGGGCCTTGCAGGCGCGGTTGAGCTCGGTGCGCAGCTTGTCCTGCTGCTCGCCGTCCAGCTCGATCCACTCGGTCACCCCGGCCAGGCGTGGTACCAGCACCAGCCAGGGGAATCGTTCGTCGTTCATCAGCCGCACTTGCGACAACGGTCCTTCCGCCACCAGCACGCTATCGGTGGCCAGGCGTGAATCGAGTTCGAATTCGCTCATCCAAGATGCTCCGAGAAGAAGTCCAGGGTGCGTTGCAGCGCCAGGGCGGCGCTGTCTGGATCATACGCATGTCCGACCTCGCGGTTGAAGGCGTGGTCGGCCGGATAGACGAAAGTGGCCATCTGCGGCAGCTTGTCGCGGTGGGCCTGGACGGCCTCCGGCGGGATGCTCCTGTCCTGGGTGCCGAAGTGGAAGATCACCGGCGCCTTGGGTGTCTCATCGAGGAACTGGACGTTGCGTGCGCCGTAGTAGCTGACCGACGGCAGCCCGAGCCGCAGCGCCGACAGCATCGCCACCGTGCCGCCCCAGCAGTAGCCGACGGTGCCGACCTTGCCGTAGGGGGCCAGCCGGGTGGCCGCCGCGCGGACCACTTCCAGCGCCTTCTCCATGCCCAGCGCGCTGACCCTTTCCAGGCCCTGCTTCACGCCGTCGGCGTCGTAGGGCAGCGCATCCGGGTCGGCATCGGGTCCATCGACCAGGTCGAAGAACGAAGGAGCCAGCACCGCATAGCCCTCGGCGGCGAAGCGCTCGGCCACGCCGCGGATGTGCGGGTTGGCGCCAAAAATTTCCTGCACCACCACCAGCCCGCCTCGCGCGGTGCCCTCGGGGAGTGCCTGCCACGCCCGTACCGCGCCGTGGTGCGTATCCAGGGTGATCCATTCGTTCATCGCGGCTGACTCGCTTTGGAAACTGAAACCCGATTATCCGTTGCGCGTCAGTGCACGTCATGTCGGCAGTTGGGCCGGATCGGTGATCTCCAGCTGCCTGGCGTCTCCAGCTATCTGCGGGCAGGGTTGGAAACCATGGCCTAGGGTGGTTAGATGGCGGGGCACCACTGCGCTTGATCGTAGTTGGCGCCGCACGTGCGTTTTTTCGTCAAATTAACGGAGTGATTGATGAAGAGCATGATCGTGATGGCAGTAATGGGCATTTCATTGCTTGCGGTGATGGGGCCTGCCAAGGCTGCGGATCCTTATCCGAGGTGCACCGCGTGCTCCAGGGGCTGGGCCGAGTGTGTAGCAAACAACGGTGCTGATCACCCGATCTGTCAGCACAAGCAACTCGTATGCGATCAGATCTGCGCATGGGAGATCCCGGTAGTGGGCATCCCATCTGCCTTGGACGCGGGCGGGCGCGAGGCTCCGACAGGCAGGCTGGAGCTTGCTGTGGCGATGGCCAAGCGATTGTCCAGCTCCTGAGGTACAAGGGGCCGAACGACGGCCCCTTCCTCGGGGCGCGTCTCAAGGCGCGGGACGATAGCGGCGAGCCATCAGGCCAGCCCGGTATCCTCACTGGGGCGGCTGGCCGTTCAGAGCGCCGCCGCCAACCCCGGTATACTGGCGCCCTTTCAGGCCCCGGCCCCCAGGAACCCCTGCCATGCCGGCAGGGGCCCAGGCCCCCAGAGTCCCGCGATTCCATGTCCCAGCTGAACCCCAAAGTCGGCTTCGTCAGCCTTGGCTGCCCGAAGGCCCTTGTCGATTCCGAGCGCATCCTTACCCAGCTCCGCTCGGAAGGCTACGACATCGTCCCGTCCTACGATTCGGCCGACGTGGTGGTGGTCAACACCTGCGGCTTCATCGATTCGGCGGTGACCGAGTCGCTGGACGCGATCGGCGAGGCGATGAACCAGAACGGCAAGGTGATCGTCACCGGTTGCCTGGGCAAGCGCCCGGAGCAGATCCGCGAGGCCTACCCGAACGTGCTGGCGGTGTCCGGCCCGCAGGACTACCAGAGCGTGATGGAAGCGGTGCATGAAGCACTGCCGCCCAAGCACGATCCGTTCGTGGACCTGGTGCCTGACTACGGCATCAAGCTGACCCCGCGCCACTACGCTTACCTGAAGATTTCCGAAGGCTGCAACCACGCGTGCAGCTTCTGCATCATCCCGTCGATGCGCGGCAAGCTGGTCTCGCGCCCGGTGGACGAGGTGCTGCGTGAGGCCGAGCGCCTGGTGCGTGGCGGCGTGCGCGAGCTGCTGGTGGTTTCGCAGGACACCTCGGCCTACGGTGTGGACGTGAGGTACGCCGAAAAGATGTGGCGCAACAAGGCCTACCAGACCCGCCTGAAGGCGCTGTGCGAAGGCCTGTCGGAGCTGGATGCGTGGGTGCGCATGCACTACGTCTACCCGTATCCGCACGTGGACGAGGTGGTGCCGCTGATGGCCGAGAACCGCATCCTGCCGTACCTGGACATCCCGTTCCAGCATGCCAGCCCGCGCATCCTGCGCCTGATGAAGCGCCCCGGCGCAGTCGAAAAGACCCTGGAGCGCGTGCAGAACTGGCGCCGCATCGCGCCGGACATTACCGTGCGTTCCACCTTCATCGTCGGCTTCCCGGGCGAGACAGAGGCCGAGTTCGAAGAGCTGCTGTCGTTCCTGGACGAAGCGCAGCTGGATCGCGTGGGCGCGTTCGCCTATTCGCCGGTAGAGGGCGCCACCGCCAATGACCTGCCCAACGCTGTGCCGGAAGAAGTAAAGCAGGAACGCCTGGCCCGTTTCATGGAGAAGCAGGCGCAGATTTCCGCCGCGCGCCTGGAAGCCAAGATCGGGAGCGTGCAGCAGTGCCTGGTCGATGCCATCGAAGGCGATATCGCCGTGGCCCGCTCCAGGGCCGATGCGCCGGAGATCGACGGCCTGGTGCATATCCAGAACGCCGATCAGGTGCCGCTGCGGGTGGGCGAGTTCGTCGACGTGGAAATCACCGAGAGCGACGAGCACGACCTGTACGGCGATGCGCTGCCGGCCAATGCCCGCCCGGCGTTCGACCTCAAGGTACTGTGATCGCAACGGCCGCCGCCGGTGACGGCAGCGGTGTCCGGCGCTTCGTGCCGCCGCCGCGTGCGGCGGTCGATCCGCAGGTGTTCGCGCATCCGTTGTTTGCCGGATTGCAGGATTTCCGGGATCTGCTGCTCGGCCCTCGCTGGCCGTCCATCGCTGCACTTGATGCGCGCCTGCCATTGCCCGGGAAGCGCCTGGTTGAACAGGACGCCGCGCTGCTGGCCGATGGCCTGCACTACGAAGCCCGCATCGCGCAGGGGCGCATCGCCACCCGCGCAGACAACTGGCACGACCTGTTCAATGCGCTGGTCTGGGCCTCATGCCCACAGCTGAAGCGTGCGCTCAATGTGCAGCAGTGCGGGCATATCGAGGCCATGCCGCCTGGCCAGCGCAACCGCGCGCAGGCCGCGTTGACCCAGTTCGACGAAACCGGTGTGATCGTGCGCGTGCGCGATGACTCACTGCGGGCTGCCTGGGATGCACACGACTGGCCCGCGTTGTTTGACCCGGTGAACTGGCAGAGCGATGACATCGCCATCACCGCGGTATTCGGGCATGCGCTGATGGAACAGGCACTGCTGCCGGGGCGATTGCTGGTCGGCAAGTGCGTGGTGGTGCACAGCGATGCCGATGCGGCCTGCGTTGACGCGGTGGCCGTGGCCATCGCCGAGGGCAGGGCGGTGACCGATCCCTTGCAGCTGCGTCCGCTGCCGTTGGCTGGAATCCCGGGGTGGCACGAGGGACAGGATGCCGCCTTCTATCGCAATGCCGACTACTTCCGCCCGCTGCGTGCCGGCCGCGCGTACCCGCCGCCATTGCACGGGGCCATGTAGAGTCGACTGTCAGTCGACTGCTCTTCGTTCCGAGGCCGTGAACGCCTGACAGATGGCTTTGGCGAGTCATCAACCGCGATGAAGATCGCGGTGCGTTTGCCGTCCCGCTGTGGAGGTTTGTGCCGCGCTTCGCGCGGTAGTCGACTGACAGGCGACTCTACACCGTCTCGTATTCCACGCCGATCACCGCAAAGGTGAACCGCCCGCCGGGCAGCTCCACCGAAAACTCGTCGTCCAGCCGCTTCTTCAGCAGCGCACGCGCCAGCGGCGAATCGATGCTGATCCAGCCCAGGCCTGCGTCGGTCTCGTCCGGGCCGACAATGCGGTAGCGGCTGGTGTCGCCACTGTCCACGTTCTCCAGCTCCACCCACGCGCCGAAGAACACCGCCTGCGGATCGGTTGGCGTAGTGTCGACCACGCGCAGTGATTCCAGCCGCTTGGTCAGGTAGCGCACGCGGCGGTCGATCTCGCCCAGCTGCTTCTTGCGGTAGGTGTACTCGGCATTTTCCGAACGGTCGCCTTCTGCGGCGGCTGCGGCCAGTGCTTTCACCACTTCGGGTCGCCGTACCCGCCACAGGTCATCCAGTTCGGCCTTCAGCCGAGCGTGGCCGGAGGCGGTGATCAGGGCGGTGCTCTTTTCTGCAGGGGGACGCCAGCGCGACATGCAATACGACTTCTTTTCCGGGGGACGAACGGAGGGTGGGGTCAGACTCCGCTTCCGCGGGAAGGGCTCTGACCCCAGCAGCGGCGGATCAGATCAGCGCTTGCCACCGAAGATGCCGCCCAGCAGGCCGCGCACGATCTGGTTGCCCAGCTTGGTGCCGACCGTGCGCGTGGTCTGCTTGGCCATGGTCTCGATCATGCCCTGGCGGCGCTTGGTGCCGAAAATCGCATCCTTGATCGCCTGGCCGAAACCGCCTTCCTGCGCATCGTCCTGTTCGCGGCTGCGCGCGGCTGGCGCCTGCGCCTGCTCGACGCTCTTCTGTGCGCGCTGGGCCAGCAGTTCTGCAGCCGATTCGCGGTTGATCGCGGTGTCGTAGCGACTGCCGACCGGGCTGCCGGCACGCACCTGGGCGCGCTCGGCTTCGGTGATCGGCCCCATCCGGCAGCGTGGCGGCGCGATCATCGTCTGCTGCACCGGCATCGGCACGCCCTTGTCCTGCAGCGTGGAAACCAAGGCCTCACCGGTGCCGAGCTGGCTCAGTACCTTGGCCACGTCCAGCTTCGGGTTCGGCACGAACGTCTCGGCCGCGGTCTTCACCGCTTTCTGGTCGCGCGGGGTGAACGCCCGCAGCGCGTGCTGCACGCGGTTGCCGAGCTGGCCGAGGATGTTGCCCGGCACGTCGTCGGGGAACTGCGAGCAGAAGTACACGCCCACGCCCTTGGAGCGGATCAGGCGCACCACCTGCTCGATGCGCTGCACCAGCGACGGCGGTGCGTCGTCGAACAGCAGGTGGGCCTCGTCGAAGATGAAGACCAGCTTCGGCTTGTCCAGGTCGCCCACCTCCGGCAGCTGTTCGAACAGCTCCGACAGCAGCCACAGCAGGAAGGTGGAATAGAGCTTGGGCTTGAGCACGAGCTGGTCGGCGGCGAGGATGCCGATCATGCCGCGGCCGTCGTGATTGACCCGCATGATGTCGGCCAGTTCCAGGGCCGGCTCACCGAAGAAGTTCTCGCCGCCATCCTGCGCCAGGCGCAGCACCGACCGCTGGATCGCGGCGATCGACTGCGCGCTGACCAGGCCGTATTCGGTGGAAATGTCCTTGCGCTCCTCGGCCACCAGGCCAAGCAGGGCGCGCAGATCGTCCATGTCCAGCAGCAGCAGGCCACGATCGTCGGCCAGCTTGAACACTATGTCGAGCACGCCGGACTGGGTGTCGTTCAACTCGAGGATGCGCGCCAGCAGGGTCGGGCCCATCTCGCTGACCGTGGTGCGCACCGGATGCCCGAGCTTGCCGTACAGGTCCCAGAAAATGGTCGGGCTGGCGGCCGGTGCGTAGTCGGCCATGCCGATCTCGGCGGCGCGCTTGAGCAGGTTCTCCGCGCCGGTGCCCGGCACGGCCAGGCCGGACACGTCGCCCTTCACGTCGGCGAGGAATACGGGTACGCCCAGTCGCGAAAAGCCTTCGGCCAGGGTCATCAGGGTCACGGTCTTGCCGGTGCCGGTGGCGCCGGCCACCAGGCCGTGGCGGTTGCCGAGTTTCGGCAGGAGGGTGACGGCCACATCGTCGGTGATGCCTTTGCCGAGCAGAATCGGATCCATGGTCCAGCCCTTGTGTGAATAGCCCAATGTTAACCGCCGGCAGTGGCAGTCCGAAGGTCGGCTTGCCCCGACCTTGGCGGCGCCGCTACTCTGCCTGCCTGTTTCGCACACAGTGCCATCAATGCCCGTTCCTGTCCTGATTTCCCGCGGTTGGCCGCTGCTGGCCCTGGCCGGCCTGGTTTCCCTGGCGCCCGACGCCCATGCGCAGCGGGTCTCGGCCCGGGACAAGGCGAAGGTGGATGCGCTGCAGCAGCGCATGACCGTCGCCGAGAAGCGCTACAGCGATGCGCTGCTGCTGGTCGCCAATGCCGACCCCAAGGGCAGCAACGAGGCCGACGCGGCGCTGGAGGACATGGAAGACGTTCTCAACGACTGCGTGAAGCAGAAGGGCTGCCAGATGGGCACGCTGCTGGCCAGCTACAAGCGCCTGCTCAAGCACGACGCCGATGCGGCGGGCAGCGATGAGGTGGCCGACGAGGGCGGTGACCGGCTGGAAGCCGACCCCGACCATATCGGCCCGCTTACCGCCGACGTGCCGGAGGCGGCCCGCGCCGCTGCGCTGCTCAACGACAAGCGGCACGCCTTCGACAGCATGGTCGAATACAACCCGGCCGTGCAGGCGGGCATCCGCCGCTGGCTGACCGACATGCGCCCGGCGCTGCTGACCAGCTACGAGAACTACCAGAACCTGCGTGCGGTGATGTGGCCGGAGTGGGAAAAGCGCGGCCTGCCCGAGGCGCTGCTGTTCGGCATCATGGCCAAGGAGTCCAACGGCCGCGTGCATGCCTCCTCGCGCGCCGGCGCCGCCGGCCTGATGCAGTTCATGCCGGCTACCGGCCGCCGCTTCGGCCTTGGCCCGGATGGCACCGGCTTCGACACCCGCTTCGACGCGCGCAGCGCCGCCGAGGCCAGCGCCAGCTATCTCAACGAGCGCCTGCGCGAACTGAACAACAACGTGGAAATGTCGGTGGCCGCCTACAACGGTGGTGAAGGCCGTGCCGCGCGCGTGTTCAAGCAGAGTGCGGGCCAGAGCTTCTGGACCGACAGTGTCTACAACCAGTTCCCCGGCGAGACCAAGGACTATGTGCCGATGGTGATCGCGGCGGCCTGGATCTTCCTGCACCCGCAGCAGTACGGCGTGGAATTCCCGAAGATCAGCGCGCAGCCGGCCACGCTGCGCCTGGCCAAGTCCACCACCATCTACGAACTGACCATCTGCCTGGGCAGCCACGGCACCCGCGATGGCTACATGCGCGCGCTGCGCAACCTCAACCCGCGCTATGAAGCCGACGGCTGGATTCCGGCCGGCACGCTGATCAACGCCACCACCCGCATCGCCGGCCTGTACCAGCGCAACTGCGTCAGCGGCCCGCGTGCCGACCTGGCCCGTACCCTGATCACCGCCGACCTGAACGCGGCGATCAAGCGCCCGGCCGCCGCCAGCTACACCGGCAGCGTGGCCGTGGGCGGCGTGGTGCCGGTGGCCGACGCCGCAGCCTCCACCAGCGTGCCGACCACCCCGGTCGCTCCGGTGGCCGCGCCGCGCCCGGCCGCACGGCCAAAGCCGCCGCGCAGCCACAAGGTGGGCCGGGGTGAAACCCTGGGCGCCATTGCCGCGAAGTTCCAGTGCGATGTGCCGACCCTGGCCCGCGCCAACGGCCTGAAGGCCCCGGCCTACAGCCTGCGCCAGGGCCAGACGCTGAAGCTGCAGGGCTGCGACAAGTAATTCCCACGACCGCTGGAATCTGCAATGGACCTCGAAGACACCCGCAACCTGTTCGCCAACCTCCGCGAAAACACCGACTGGGACATCAAGGGCCCGTTGCTGTGGGGGTACTTCTTCGTGCACTCCACCGCTGAGCCGCTGCAGGCGCTGGCAGAGCACCTGCAGGCGGAGGGCTATACCTTCGTGGAATTGTTCGAGCAGGAGCCGGAAGAGGGCGACGCGCCGTTCCACGTGCTGCATGTAGAGCGCGTGGAGATCCATGACGAAGCCTCGCTGGACCGCCGCAACCAGGAATTCGCAGCGCTGGCCGCGGAGAAGGGCGTGGAAGACTACGACGGCATGGACGTCGGTCCGGCCCCGGTCCTGCAGTAACGCGCTTCTGGCTGTAGAGCCGAGCCCATGCTCGGCTTCCTTTGCCCACAGAAATGCATGGCCGGTTGCAGCCAGTAGCCGAGCATGGGCTCGGCTCTACATGTACCTCAGCGCAGCTTCGCCAGCGCCTGGCCCAGCTGTACCGGGCTTTCAGCGGCCAGCTGCGGGGCGAACTCAGCCACGCCCGGCGGCAGCAGCACGATCACGGTCGAACCGTAGTTGAAGCGCGCCATCTCGGCGAAGCGCTCCAGCCTGATGCCCTGGCCGCGGTAGTCCTTGCGCGTGATGCGGTCGCCATAATGCGGAATTTCCTCGCCGCTCCACACGGTTTCGACGCCCGATACCAGCAACGCACCCACCATCACGCTGACCATCGGGCCGAAGCTGGTGTCGAAGTGGCAGACCAGGCGCTCGTTGCGGGCGAACAGGCGCGGCACGCCGTTCACTGCGGCCGGGCCGACGCTGAACAGGCGGCCCGGCACGTGCACGGTCTCGCGCAGGGTGCCGGTCCACGGCATGTGCACGCGGTGGTAGTCGCGCGGCGACAGGTACACGGTCGCGTACAGGCCGTCGTTGTACGGTTTGGCATCCTCGTCACTGCCCAGCAGTTCGGCGGCGGTGAACGATTGGCCCTTGGCCTGGAAGATGCGGCCGGCCTCGATCCTGCCGAGCTGGCTGATGCGGCCGTCGGCCGGCATCACCAGGCTGCGCGGATCGGCGTCGGCCACGCGCGCGCCCGGCTTCAGCGCGCGGGTGAAGAACTGGTTGAAGGTCGCATAGCTGCGCGGGTCCGGGTTGGCCGCTTCGTCCAGGTTCACGTTGAACTTGCGGGTGACCGTGTCGATCAGCCAGCGCGACACGCGCGGATCGTCCGAGTACGCCAGCGAACGCGCCATCGAAGACAGCAGGCGGTGGGGCAGGGCGTACGTCAGGGCGGTGGTGAGGCTCATGGGGCGGTTTTCTCGGTCAGCTTCTGCAGGTCGCGGGCGATCGCCGGCGCGTTGAACGGGGGCCGTACCAGGCCGGCAAGGCGGCCCTGCGGGTCGAGCACGGCCAGGCTGGCTGAGTGCTCGACGGTGTAATCCTCGGGGTTCTCGTCGAAGTGCTTGCCCGGCACCTTCTGGAACACGAAACCGAGCGAGGTGGCGAAGCGCTCCAGCGACGGAATATCGGCGGTGGCGGCCAGGGTGTCCTTGTGGAAGCCGTGCGCGTACTCGCCGAGCCGGGTGGCGCTGTCACGATCCGGGTCGACCGAGATGAACAGCACGCGCGGGCGCAGGCTGTCGGGCAGGGCCTCCCACTGGTCCTGCGCGCCGGCCAGCTCGGCCAGGGTGGTCGGGCAGACGTCCGGGCAGAAGGTGAAGCCCAGGAACACCAGCGTCCAGTGGCCCTTCAGCTCGCCCGGTATCAGGCGGGTGCCGTCGGACTGGGCCAGGTTGAAGTCGGGCAGTTCGCGCGGCTGCGGGTACAGCGTGATCGCTTCGGTGGCCGGGGCATTGGCCGGCGGCTTCGGCGCAAACACCTGCTGGGCGGCCAGCAGGCCCAGGCCCGCCGCCAGGGCGATCAGCAGGATGATGCCGGCATTGCGATTGAACATGGGTGCCCCCGCGCGAAGTGGGCTCCATCATACCGGGTGAGGCCGGATCGTTTCCGCCGCAACGGATGCTGCCGCGGGCGCCAGCCCCTATAATCGGGGCCCACTTTGCCCGCAGTACCGCCATGACCGCTGAAACGGCCGCCGAACTCCACACGATCATCGATCTGATCCGCTACGGCACCAGCCGTTTCAACGAAGCCGGGCTGACCTTCGGTCACAGCTACGACAATGCGCTGGACGAGGCCACCCAGCTGGTGCTGCACAGCCTGCACCTGCCGCACGATCTGGGCCCGGCCTATGGCCAGGCGCGCCTGCTGCAGGCCGAAAAGCTGCGCGTGCTGGAACTGTTCCAGCGTCGCATCGATGAACGCATCCCGGCCGCCTACCTGACCGGTGAGGCCTGGTTCGCCGGCCTGAGCTTCAAGAGCGACAAGCGCGCGCTGGTGCCGCGTTCGCCGATCGCCGAACTGATCGAATGCGGCTTCGAGCCGTGGCTGGCCGGCCGCGATGTCAGCCGTGCGCTGGACCTGTGCACCGGTTCGGGCTGCATCGCCATCGCCATGGGCCACTACTACCCGAACTGGGAAGTGGATGGCGTCGACCTCAGTGACGAAGCACTGTCGCTGGCCGAGGAAAACAAGGAACGCCTGCAGGCGCACAACGTCACCCTGATCAAGTCGGACCTGTTCAACGGCCTGACCGGCCGCCACTACGACCTGATCGTCACCAACCCCCCGTACGTCACCAACGACGAGACCGACGCCCTGCCGCAGGAATACTCCTACGAGCCGGAGATGGGCCTGCGTGCCGGCGACGACGGCCTGGACCTGGTGCTGAAGATCCTGCGTGACGCGCCGCTGCACCTGAGCGAGGACGGCCTGCTGATCTGCGAAGTGGGCGAATCCGAGCAGCACCTGATCAAGCTGCTGCCGGAAGTCGATTTTTCCTGGATCGAGTTCAAGGTCGGCCAGATGGGCATCTTCGCGGTCGAATGCCGCGAGCTGATCGCCCACAGCGCACGCATCACCGAACTGGCGGCGCAGCGCCCGTGAGCTCCAATTCGTTCGGCAAGCTGTTCACCGTCACCACGTTCGGCGAGTCGCACGGGCCGGCCATCGGCTGCGTGATCGATGGCTGCCCTCCGGGGCTGGCACTGGACGCGGCCGAATTCGCCCACGACCTGCAGCGCCGTGCCACCGGCAAGAGCCGGCACACTTCCGCGCGGCGCGAGGCCGACGAGGTCGAGATCCTCTCTGGCGTGTACGAGGGCCTGACCACCGGCACCCCGATCGCGCTGCTGATCCGCAACACCGACCAGCGCAGCAAGGACTACGCCAACATCGGCCAGCAGTTCCGGCCGGGCCATGCCGACTACAGCTACTGGCACAAGTACGGCATCCGTGACCCGCGCGGTGGCGGCCGTTCCTCGGCGCGCGAAACCACCATGCGCGTAGCCGCCGGGGTGGTCGCCAAGAAGTGGCTGGCCGAGCGCTTCGGCGTGACCGTGCGCGGCTACCTGTCGCAGCTGGGCGACATCACCCCGGCCGGTTTCGACTGGTCGGCGGTGGAAGACAACCCGTTCTTCTGGCCGCACGCTGCACAGGTGCCCGAACTGGAGGCGTACATGGACGCGCTGCGCAAGTCCGGAGATTCGGTCGGTGCGCGCGTGGACGTGGTCGCCGACAACGTGCCGCCGGGCTGGGGCGAGCCGATCTACGGCAAGCTCGATGGCGAACTGGCTGCCGCGCTGATGAGCATCAACGCGGTGAAGGGCGTGGAGATCGGTGACGGTTTTGCCAGCGCTGCACAGAAGGGCACCGAACACCGTGACCTGCTGACCCCGCAGGGCTTCGTCAGCAACCACGCCGGCGGCATCCTTGGTGGCATTTCCACCGGCCAGCCGGTGGTCGCGTCGATCGCGTTGAAGCCGACCTCCAGCCTGCGCCTGCCGGGCCCGTCGCTGGATACGGCCGGCAATGTGGTCGAAGTGGTCACCACGGGGCGCCACGACCCCTGCGTCGGCATCCGTGCCACCCCGATCGCCGAGGCGATGATGGCGATGGTGCTGATGGACCAGGCGCTGCGCCATCGCGCGCAGTGTGGCGATGTCGGCACGGTCACCCCGCGCATTCCCGGGCAGATCGATGGCTGACACGCGGCCGATCGTGTGGGTGAGCCAGCCGCTGATCGACGCGGCCATCGCGCCGCTGCGCGATCGCGTGCAGCTGCGCAGCACCGACACCGTCACCGCCTGGGCGCCGGACCAGATCGCCGAACAACTGGCCAGCGCCGACGGCGCGATCATCACGCTCAACGAGCGCATCGGCGCGGCCCAGGTGGCCGGCGCCGCGCAGCTGCAGGTGATCGCCAATGTCGGGGTGGGCTACAACAACCTGGATGTGGACGCGCTCAGCGCGGCCGGCATCCTGGCCAGCAACACGCCGGACGTCCTGACCGAAACCACCGCCGATCTCGGTTTCGCCCTGCTGATGGCCACCGCGCGCCGCATTACCGAGTCCGAGCGCTGGCTGCGCGAAGGGCAGTGGCAGCAGTGGTCGTTCCAGACCATGCTCGGTGCCGATATCCACGGCAGCACGTTGGGCATCCTTGGCATGGGCCGCATCGGCCAGAGCATCGCCCGTCGCGGCGCGCACGGTTTCGGCATGAAGGTGCTGTACCACAACCGTTCGCAGCTGCCGGCGGCGACCGAGGCGGAATTGGGCGCGACCTATGTGGATCTGGATGCGCTGCTGGCACAGTCCGACCACCTGCTGCTGGTGCTGCCGTACACGCCGGCCTCGCATCATCTGATCGATGCCGCCGCACTCGCGAAGATGAAGCCGTCTGCGACGCTGGTGAATATCGCCCGCGGTGGCCTGGTCGATGAGATCGCGCTGGCCGACGCGCTGGCCAACGGTCGCCTGGCTGCGGCGGGCCTGGATGTGTACGAAGGCGAGCCAACGGTACGCCCGGAACTGCTGGCGCTGCGCAACGTCGTGCTCACTCCGCACATCGGCAGCGCCTCGCTGGCCACGCGCACGGCGATGGTACAGCTGGCCGTGGATAATCTGCTTGCCGGGCTCGGCCTGGACGGCGGCCCGTCGCGCATGCCGAGCGCGATCAACGCTGATGCGGCGATGGCCGCGCGCGTGACGCTGGGCAAAAAAACCGGGAAACGATAGGGAACCTCCGCGCGCCCCGCTTGAGGAGGTTCCCCGAACCCAGCTGTCGTGCGTGTTTTTCCCCATTCCCGTTTTCGTGAGAGTTCCTCCATGAGCAATGCACAGCGCAGTTTCCACGTCGCCGTCGTCGGTGCCACCGGCGCCGTCGGCGAGACCATGTTGTCGATCCTGGCCGAGCGTGATTTCCCGGTCGGCACCCTGAGCGTTCTCGCCTCCGAGCGTTCGGCCGGCGGCGAGATCGAGTTCAACGGCCAGAAGGTCAAGGTCCAGGACCTGGCCACCTTCGATCCCACCGGCGTCGAGATCGCCCTGTTCTCGGCCGGTGGCAGCGTGTCCAAGGAATACGCACCGAAGTTCGCCGCAGCAGGCGCGGTGGTGATCGACAACTCCTCGGCCTTCCGTTACGACGATGACGTGCCGCTGGTGGTGTCCGAGGTCAACCCGGAACAGGTCGCCAACCGTCCGCGCGGCATCATCGCCAACCCGAACTGCTCGACCATGCAGATGCTGGTGGCGCTGGCACCGCTTCACCGCAAGTACGGCATCGAGCGCATCAACGTCTCCACCTACCAGTCGGTGTCCGGCGGCGGCCGCTCGGCGATGGAGGAACTGGGCAAGCAGACCGGCCAGCTGCTCAGCTTCCAGGAGATCGATCCGCAGCGTTTCCCGGTGCAGATCGCCTTCAACCTGATCCCGCACATCGATGACTTCCAGGACAACGGCTTCACCAAGGAAGAAATGAAGCTGATCTGGGAGACCCGCAAGATCCTCGGCGATGACAGCATCCTGGTGAACCCGACCGCGGTGCGCGTGCCGGTGTTCTACGGCCACTCCGAGTCGGTGGCGATCGAGACCCGAGACAAGGTCACGGTCGCCGAAGCGCGCGCGCTGCTGGAGCAGTCGCCGGGCATCGAAGTGGTGGATCGCCACGAGGCCGGTGGTTACCCGACCCCGGTCACCCACGCCTCAGGCACCGACGCGGTGTACGTCGGCCGCATCCGCGAGGACCTCTCGCACCCGCGTGGCCTGAACCTGTGGATCGTGTCGGACAACGTGCGCAAGGGCGCAGCCCTGAATGCCGTACAGCTGGCCGAGCTGGTTGCCGCCGAGCAGCGTTGATGGAGAGGCCGGGCAATGCTCGGCCTTTCCTGTAGAGCCGAGCCCACGCTCGGCTCAGGCCATGCAGCCGAGCATGGGCTCGGCTCTACATGGGTGCGGACCTTGGTCCGCACGCTTTATAGTGTCGCCCATGAATAAACGGGCCAGGGGCGCAAAGCGCCCGCTCACCTATCTGTCCGCAGCGCTGCTCGCCTTGGCCAGCAGTTCGGCGCTCGCCCTGGGGTTGGGCGACATCCGCGTCCTGTCCAGGCCGGGCCAGCCCCTGCTGGCAGAAATCCCGGTCGTTTCGGCCGATCCGTCCGAGCTGGAAAACCTGCGGGTGGCCTTGGCCTCGCCGGTCACTTTCGAGCGTGTCGGCCTGCAGCGGCCGACCGGACTGGTCAGCGAACTGCAGTTCGAGCTGACCCGCGACACGCAGGGAAGAGCGGTGGTGCGGGTGACCTCGCAGGCACCGGTGGAGACGCCGTCGCTGAGCTTCCTGATCGAAGCCGACTGGGGCCAGGGCCGCCTGGTGCGCGAGTACTCGGCGCTGGTCGATGCGCCGCCCAGTGCGCTGGCCGTGGCCGAGCCGGAAATCGTCGCGCCGGCAGGCACGCTCTCCAATACGATCGTGCGCGAACCTGCACCGGCTTTGGCAACGGCGCCAGCCGCAGAGGCGCCCGCTGCGCCGCCACCTGCGGTGGCGGCTGCAGCAGCACGCCCGCGTGCGGCCTCCGCGCCGGTCGCTGCACCGGCGGCCGATGGCAGCGTCACCGTACAGCGCGGTCAGACCCTGTCGCAGATCGCCAGGGTGGTGGCGCGTGGCAACCAGGTCAGTCGCGACCGCGCGATGATCGCCCTGCTGCGTGCCAATCCCGAAGCCTTCATCCGTGGCAACGTCAACCTGCTCAAGCAGGGCGCGGTGCTGCGCATGCCGGGCAGCGATGCGCTTGCGGCGGTCGACGCCGCCGAAGCGGCGACGCTGGTGCGCGAGCACGCCGCGCAATGGCGTCAGGCGCGTACCGTGCCGCAACCGGCGGGCATGCTCGCACCGGTTGCCAGGGCGGCAGCCACGAACGCTTCTTCCCCGGCTGCGGCCAACGGGCCACGGCTTGAGATCGCTCCGGCGCTGGCGTCAGACGCCGCGCACGCGGGCACAACCACCGGCACAGCTGCCGGCAGCGAGGGTGACATGCTGGGCAACGAACAACTGCGCCAGGCGCGTGAGGACATCGCCACCCGCGATGCCGAGATCGGCGAGCTGAAGCAGCGGGTGGCCGATCTGGAGAAGCTGAAGGAACAGCAGCAGTCGCTGATCGCGATGAAGGACAACGACCTGGCCGCTGCGCAGCAGCGCCTGGCGCAGGCGCCGGGTGCCCGTGATGCGGCGACACCGTGGTACTGGCTGGGGCTGCCGGTACTGCTGCTGGTGGCGGGGGCGGCCTGGCTGCTGCGTCGTCGCAAGCCGTCGCCGTTGCCGCCGCTGCGTGAGGAAGACGATGCCGCCGGCCTGGCCGCAGCGGTGCCGGCAGGTGCCGCGCTGGATGCGCTGGCCGAGCAGTCCTCGTGGTCGTCGCCTGATGCCGGCAACGGCCGCCAGGAACCGGCGATGCCTGCGTGGGCGACCGGAACCGAAGTGCACGACGTGGTGGTCGCCGAACCCACCGCTGAGCACGCGGTGCGGGCCGACCAGGAGGCCGACACGCCGCGCGACCAGGACGCGGTGGCATTGCCCGAAGCGGTGACCGATCTGCCGCGCTGGGACGATCCCGCAACCACCGGCGACGAGGTGGTCCCGGCCGAGCCGCTGCAGGACGATCGCGTTGTACCGCAGGTGCCGGCCGAAGTGGTGGTGCCCGACTACGCACTGCATGCCGAACGGCAGCCGCAGTTCCGCGGTGTGTTCGATCTGCCGGCCGACGCGCATGAGAACCCGTCTCCGGCGGATGCCCCAGGTCCCGAAGCCATCGACGGCATCGACCGTGGCAGCACCGAGGCTGCTCATTCCGACGACACCGCGTCGAGCGCCCCCGCGCCTGCCGATGACGCGGGCTGGTCGCCACGTGCCGGCCAGGAGCGCCTGGAACTGGCCATTGCCTACCTCGATCTGGGTGACGCGCAGACGGCGCGCACCTTGTTGCTGGAAGTGGCCGAGGGCGGTGACCTGCACAGCCAGGCGCAGGCCCGCGAACTGCTCGCCCGCCTGCCGTGACCGAACCCGCCGACAAGGACCCTGCCATGAGCCGCGAGCGCCGTATCGACTACGTTGAATTCGCCTCCAGCGACCCGGCCGCCAGCCGTGCCTTTTTCGAAACGGTGTTCGGCTGGTCATTCGTCGACTACGGCAGCGACTACACGGCTTTCGACGATGGCCGCCTGCAGGGCGGCTTCTTCCGTGGCCAGCCGCAGCGGGCCGGCGACAGCGGTGCACCGCTGCTGGTGCTGTATGCCGACGATCTGGCTCCGGTCGAGGCGGCCGTGCGCGACGCCGGCGGCCAGATCGTACGCCCGGTGTTTTCCTTCCCCGGTGGCAGCCGCTTCCAGTTCGTCGAGCCCGGTGGCAACGAACTGGCGGTCTGGTCCGAACGCGATCCGGCCTGAGCGCCGCCCCACCCGCAACATCGAGGTAGCACATGCGTTATGCGCTTGGCGTCGAGTACGACGGCAGCGATTTCAGGGGCTGGCAGAACCTGGGCGAGGGTGGTCCCAGCGTGCAGGCCAGCCTCGAGCAGGCCTTGTCATCGGTGGCGGATGCGCCGCTGCAGGTGGTCTGCGCCGGCCGCACCGATGCCGGTGTGCACGGCCAGTGCCAGGTCGTGCATTTCGACACTGACGTGGTGCGTGACCCGCGCGCCTGGATGCTCGGCACCACCACCCGCCTGCCGCGTTCGATCGCGGTGCGTTGGTGCGTGCCGGTGGCCGATGATTTTCATGCGCGCTTCTCGGCACGTGCGCGCCGCTACCGCTATCGGCTGCTCAACCGCGAGGTGCGGCCCGCGCTGGACCGGCAGACCCTGAGCTGGGAGCGCCGCGCGCTGGACGAGACCCTGATGCACGCCGCCGGCCAGGCCCTGCTCGGCGAGAACGATTTCAGCGCGTTCCGTTCGGTGCAGTGCCAGGCGCTGCATGCCCGGCGTGAGCTGCAGTCATTGCAGGTCAGCCGCCAGGGCGAAGTGATCGAAGTCGCAGTGCGTGGCAATGCATTTCTTCATCACATGGTCCGCAATATCGTCGGATCGTTGATCCTGGTGGGCAGCGGCGAAAAACCGGTGGAATGGATCGCCGAACTGCTGGCTGGGCGCGACCGCACCGTAGCTGGTCCCACCGCACCGCCGCAGGGCCTGGTGTTCCTTGGGCCCCTGTACCCCGACAACTGGCATCTGCCCGCCGAGGTCACGCTATGAGCCGTTCCTACTACCGTACACGCATCAAGTTCTGTGGAATGACCCGCGCCGGCGATGTCCGTCTGGCCGGTGAGCTGGGCGTGGACGCAGTGGGTTTCATCTTTGCCCGCGAGAGCAGCCGCCGGGTCGCGCCTGCCGAGGCGCGCGCGATGCGCCAGGCAATCGCGCCGATGGTCGACGTGGTTGCGCTGTTCCGCAACAACAGCAAGGAAGAAGTGCGCGAGGTGCTGCGCACGGTACGACCGACGCTGCTGCAGTTCCATGGCGAGGAGGACGAGAGCTTCTGCCGCAGCTTCAACATGCCGTACCTGAAGGCGATTGCCATGGGGGGGCGCGAAGAGGTCAATGCCCGCACCCTGCAACTGCGCTATCCCAGCGCTGCCGGCTTCCTGTTCGACAGCCACGCGCCGGGGGGCGGTGGCGGCACCGGCGTGGCGTTCGACTGGGGCCGCGTCCCGACCGGATTGCATCGGCCGTTCCTGCTGGCCGGTGGCCTGAACCCGGAAAACGTTTACGACGCCGTGCTGGCGACGCTGCCGTGGGGCGTGGACGTCTCCAGCGGTATCGAACTGGAGCCGGGCATCAAGGACGGTTACAGGATGCGCACCTTCGTCGAGGAAGTGCGGCGCGCCGATTGCACCGTCCTGGAGTGATCCGCGTCACCTGAGAGGCGCCGGGATGTCATCGTCGACGGTGAGCCTTGCAGCAGACCCTCAACCAGAGATTGTCCGCCGATGGCATCGTCGGTCGCCACACCGCTGCCGCCCTGGCAGCGGGGCGTGTGCAGGGTCATGAACCCGCAGCGGCTGTGCCCAAAGGGCCGCCGCTCAACGATGCATCGCATCCGGACCACGCACTGCACAACGCCGTCCGCAGCAAGCTTCCCAGCGTGTTTTCCGAAGAGGCTGCGGCCAATATCACCCTGCATGCAAAGCAGAACGGTATCGACCCGGCCGACAAGCTGCAGAGCATCACGGTGCAGGATGGCAAGGCGTTCGTGATGGGCACGACGCCGGGCTTCCGCACCAGTGTCGATCTGGCCCAGGCGCCGCCGTCGCTGGACAGACCAGTGCCAAGCTGCTGGCAGATCCGTTGCACCAGCAGCAGGTGCATGAGGAGCAGCAGCGGGTCGCGATGGGCGGTCGCTGAGGCCTGCGTTGCCGGCTCCGGGAGGTGAATGCCGCCCGGGGCCTCGTCTCATCGCAGTTGCGCTGCTGCCCAGTCGGCCAGGGCGTCTACCCGTGCATCGGCCGGGCCATCCGGCCGCGCCAGCACCCAGAAGCCGCCGGTGGCCGCAAACCCCCACGGTGCGACCAGCCGGCCTGCTGCCAGATCTTCGGCCACCAGCGGCTCGGGCGCGATTGCCGGGCCCAGCCCGGCCACGGCTGCTTCCAGCAGGTAATAGAGATGTTCGAAAGCGGTGCCCAGCTGCAGCTTTGACGGGTCCAGGCGGTGTGCCTGCGCCCAGGCGGGCCAAGCCTGTGGACGTGACGTGGTGTGCAGCACGGTTTCCTGGAGCAGTGCCGAGGGCGGTGCCTGCCGCAGGCGCTGCGCCGCCGGATGTGACGGGGCCACCACCACACCGACCCGTTCCGGTGCCAGCTCGCGGACCTGCCAGCCGCGTGGCCACGGTCCCTGCGCCAGCAACAGCACGGCGTCCAGCGCCGCCTGCGCTTCGGTGAAACTGCCGTCCAGCGCCGACCATTGCAGCCGCGCGCCAGGCAAGGCGGCCTGCAGGGCAGGCAGGCGCGGAATCATCCAGCGCGCCAGAACGCTGCCGCTGCAGCCCAGTACCAGTGCTGGGGAGGCCGCGGGCCGCCGCAGTTCGCGCACGCAGCCTTCGATCCCGCCGAAGGCCTCGCTGCACGCTGCCTGCAGGCGCGTGCCCGCAGCGGTCAGGCGCAGGCCGCGACCGGCACGCTGGAACAGCGCCAGGCCCAGATGATCCTCCAGCAGCTTCAGTTGCCGGCTGACCGCGCCGTGGGTGACGTGCAGGTCCTGTGCGGCGCGCCCGACGCCGCCAAGGCGGGCAGTGGCATCGAATGCGCGCAGCGCATTGAGGGGAGGCAGCAGGGAGCGGCTCACGTGAGATTTCCTGACGATATGTGCCAGATAATATCCATTTTCCGGTCATGACCCGTGCGCTAGAGTATCCACCTGTCTGAACCACCGGTCGTATCCATGTCTGCCTCCCCCATTGCCGACTACCACGCCTTCCCGGATGCCCAGGGCCACTTCGGCCGCTACGGTGGCAGCTTCGTCGCCGAAACCCTGGTCGGCCCGCTGCAGGAACTGGCCCAGGCCTATGACCAGGCCCGCCAGGACCCCGCGTTCCAGGCGGCCTATGACCGCGACCTGGCGCACTACGTGGGCCGGCCGAGCCCGATCTATCACGCCCAGCGCCTGAGCGATCACGTCGGCGGCGCGCAGATCCTGCTCAAGCGCGAGGACCTGAACCACACCGGTGCGCACAAGATCAACAACACCATCGGCCAGGCACTGCTGGCCGCACGCATGGGCAAGAAGCGCATCATCGCTGAGACCGGTGCCGGCCAGCATGGCGTGGCCAGTGCCACCGTTGCCGCGCGTCTGGGCCTGGAATGCGTGGTCTACATGGGCGCCACCGACATCGAGCGGCAGAAAATCAACGTCTACCGCATGAAGCTGCTCGGTGCGACGGTGGTGCCGGTCACCTCCGGCTCGGCCACCCTGAAGGACGCGCTCAACGAAGCGATGCGCGACTGGGTGACCAACGTGCAGGACACCTTCTACATCATCGGCACCGTGGCTGGACCGGACCCGTACCCGCGCATGGTGCGCGACTTCAATGCCATCGTCGGCCGCGAAGCGCGTGAGCAGATGCTGGCCGAGTACGGCCGCCTGCCCGATGCGATCACCGCCTGCGTCGGCGGCGGCAGCAACGCCATTGGCCTGTTCCACGCCTTCCTCAACGATCGCCAGGTCGAGATCGTCGGCGCCGAAGCCGCCGGTGATGGCATCAGTACCGGTCGCCATGCCGCCTCCATCGCGGCAGGCCGCCCCGGCGTGCTGCACGGCAACCGCACGTACGTGCTGTGCGACGATGACGGCCAGATCATCGAGACCCATTCGGTGTCGGCCGGCCTGGACTATCCGGGCGTCGGCCCGGAGCACGCGTTCCTGGCCGATACCGGCCGCGCGCGCTACCTCGGCATCACCGACGAGGAAGCGCTGCAGGCCTTCCATCTGCTGGCGCATACCGAGGGCATCCTGCCCGCGCTGGAATCCAGCCATGCGCTGGCACAGGCAATCAAGCTGGCGCGTGAGCGTCCGCGTGACCAGATCGTGCTGTGCAACCTGTCCGGCCGCGGCGACAAGGACGTGCACACCATCGCCGCGCGCGAAGGGCTTGTGCTGTGAATCACGTGCTGCGCCACGGCGGGGCGCTGGTGCTGGTGATCGGCATGGGTGGCTGCACGCCGCCCGATCCACCGGTGCTTGCCCCGGCGCCGGCCGCCCCCGCGGCGATCGCCCCGGCACGCGAACCGGCCAGCAACGACGATGAGGCCGCACATCGCCCGATCGAGGGCGCGGCGATGTCCACGGCAGGCGATGGCGGCGAGGACCAGGCGGCCCGGGCGGTGGTGTCGGTGGCCCTGGACCATGCCGGTGAGGTGCTGATCGGCCAGCCCTTCAGCGAACTGCAGGGCGAGGCGCAGTGGCACTCGGCCGGGCTGGGCGAGTCGACCGCTGGGCGTTGCGAGTACTACGAGCGCGGCACGCTGCCCGAGGGCGTGGCGATGATGGTGCAGGACGGCGACGTGGTGCGCTTCGACCTGGCCCCCATCGACGATTCCGGCCAGGTGGTGCTGCAGCCGGGGCCGTTCGGCCTTCATCTGGGCATGCCACGCGCGCAGGCACTCCAGCAGTTGCCCAAGGGCGTTTCCACGCAACCCTATGGTGATGATGCGGAGGCCGGCGAGAGCCTGCTCTGGCAGGACCCCGGTTCCGACCTGGCGATCCGCGTGGAGATCGTCGACGGCACCATCTCCCGAATGTACTGGGGCGCCAGCGGCGCCGTTGACCTGATCGAAGGATGTACCTGACATGTCCGTATCCCGACTCGATGCCTGCTTCCAGCGCCTGCGCGAACAGCAGCGCAAGGCGCTGATTCCCTTCATCACCGCAGGTGATCCCTCGCTGGAAGCCACCGTGCCGGTCATGCACGCGCTGGTCGATGCTGGTGCCGACGTGATTGAACTGGGCGTGCCGTTCTCCGATCCGATGGCCGATGGCCCGACCATCCAGCGCAGTTCCGAACGCGCGCTGGCGCGGGGAGCCGGCAGCCGCTATGTGCTGCAGGCGGTGGCGCAGTTCCGGGAGCGTGATGCGCACACCCCGGTGGTGCTGATGGGCTACCTGAACCCGGTGGAGATCCACGGCTACGCTGCCTTCGCCGGGGCGGCCGTGCAGGCTGGCGTGGACGGGGTGCTGCTGGTCGACCTTCCGCCGGAAGAAGCCGTTGAAGCGCAGCAGGCCTTCGATGCAGCGGGCCTGGCGCTGGTCCTGCTGGCGTCGCCGACCACCAGCCAGGCGCGTGCCGACAAGCTGCTGGCCCTGGCCCGTGGTTACCTATATTACGTCAGCTTTGCCGGCGTGACCGGCGCCTCCGAGCGCCTGGACAGCGACGCCGCCAGCGCCCGCCTGCAGGCGTTGCGCGCGCGCGCCTCGGTGCCGGTGGTGGCGGGCTTCGGCATCAAGGACGCCGGCAGTGCCGCAGCCATGGCCCGCCAGGCGGATGGCGTGGTGGTCGGAAGTGCGCTGGTGGCGGCGCTGGCCGAAGCGGGCTCGGCTGACGACGCGGCCCAGCGTGCGCGGGCGTTCCTCGCCCCGCTGCGGCAGGCGCTGGACGCGTAGCGGTAATGCTGGCCGCTGGCCGGCATCGTCCGTACCCACCCGCGTGCAGGGCCGCCGGCCAGCGGCCGGCACCGCGCAGCACCTAAACGTACGTCCCAGCATGGTTTTTCCGGCTGCCCCGTAGCTGGCAAGGGGGTGCACGGCCGGGGAAAGCGGAGCTAGACTGTCCGCCTTTGCGGCCCATGGGCCGCCCTGAACGGAAGTGTCCTCCCGCATGAGTTGGCTCAGCAAGTTGATGCCGTCCGGCATCCGCACCGACAACACCCCCAGCAAGAAGCGCAGTGTCCCCGAGGGCCTGTGGGAAAAGTGCAGCAACTGCGGCAGCGCGTTGTACCGTCCGGAACTGGAAGAGAACCTGGAGGTCTGCCCGAAGTGCGGCCACCACATGGCGATCCGCGCGCGTGCGCGCCTGGCGGCCCTGTTCGACGCCGACAGCACCACCGAGATCGGTGCGCGCCTGGGACCGACCGACCTGCTCAAGTTCAAGGATCAGAAGAAGTACAGCGAGCGCATCAAGATCGCGCAGAAGAACACCGGCGAATACGACGCGCTGATCGCCATGCGCGGCCTGCTCAAGGGCCGTGCGCTGGTCGCCTCGTCGTTCGACTTCGCCTTCATGGGGGGCTCGATGGGCTCGGTGGTGGGCGAGCGTTTCGCGCTGGCCGCAGAAACCGCGGTCGAGATCGGTGCGCCTTACGTGTGCTTCTCGCAGAGTGGCGGCGCGCGCATGCAGGAAGGCCTGTTCTCGCTGATGCAGATGGCCAAGACCTCCGCTGCGCTGGGCAAGCTGCGTGAAGCCGGGCTGCCGTACATCTCGGTGCTGACCCATCCGACCACCGGCGGCGTTTCGGCGTCGTTCGCGATGCTGGGCGACATCAACATCGCCGAACCGCAGGCACTGATCGGCTTCGCCGGCCCGCGCGTGATCGAGCAGACCGTGCGCGAGAAGCTGCCGGAAGGTTTCCAGCGTTCGGAGTTCCTGCTGGAGCACGGTGCCATCGACCAGATCTGCGATCGCCGCGAACTGCGCGACCGCCTGTCCGATCTGCTCGCCATGCTGGGTCGGCAGCCCGCGCCGCAGGTAGCCTGATGGGTGCCCGCAAGTACTTCGGCACGGACGGCATCCGTGGCCGGGTCGGGCAGGGCGTGATCTCGGCCGACTTCGTGCTGCGCCTGGGCAATGCGCTGGGCCGCGTCCTGCTCGCCCAGCGTGGCCAGGACGGACGCCGGCCGATCGTGGTGATCGGCAAGGACACCCGCATTTCCGGCTACATGTTCGAGGCGGCGCTGGAGGCCGGCCTGGTCGCCGCCGGTGCCGACGTGCAGTTGCTGGGTCCGATGCCGACCCCGGCGGTGGCGTTCCTGACCCGCACGCTGGGCGTGGACGCCGGCATCGTCATCAGCGCCTCGCACAACCCGCATTACGACAACGGCATCAAGTTCTTCTCGGCCCAGGGCGAGAAGCTCGACGATGCCACCGAGCTGGCCCTGGAGGCGGCGCTGGACGTTCCGTTCACCACCGCCGAATCGGAAAAGCTGGGCAAGGCATTCCGTGCACGCGAGGCGGTCGGCCGCTACATCGAATTCTGCAAGGCCAGCGTGCCGCGCACATTCGATCTGCGTGGCCTGCGCCTGGTGCTGGATTGCGCGCATGGTGCCACCTACCAGATCGCGCCGCTGCTGTTCCGCGAACTGGGTGCCGAGGTGATCGGCATCGGCGCCGAGCCCAATGGCATCAACATCAACGCCGGCGTGGGCTCCACCCATATCGACAACCTTGCGGCCAAGGTCCGCGAGACCGGCGCCGATCTCGGTATCGCCTTCGATGGTGATGGCGACCGCGTGCTGATGGCCGACGACCAGGGCAACCCGGTCGATGGCGATGACCTGCTGTACATCCTGGCCCGTGCCTGGAAGGCCGAAGGCCGCCTGCGCGGCCCGGTGGTCGGCACGCTGATGAGCAACTATGGGATCGAGAAGGCCCTCGCCGACCTGCAGATTCCATTCGTGCGCAGCAATGTCGGCGATCGCTACGTGCACCAGGCGCTGATCGAAGGCGGTGGTGTGCTCGGCGGTGAAGCCTCCGGCCACCTGCTGTGCCTGGACCGCGCCACCACGGGGGACGGCATCGTCAGCGCCCTGCAGGTGCTGGTCGCGCTGCGCAACAGTGGGCAGACCCTGCGCCAGGCGCTGAAGGGCCTTGTGCGGGTACCGCAGAAGACCGTCAACGTGCGCCTGGGCAATGTCCCGGCCAAGACTGCGGTGCAGTCTGAAAGCGTGCAGTCCGCGCTGGCTGTGGCGCAGCAGGCTGTCGCCGGCCGTGGCCGCGCGTTCCTGCGCCCGTCCGGTACCGAGCCGGTGGTGCGGGTCACGGTCGAGGCCGATGACGCCACGCTGATGCAGCAAACGCTGGACCGCCTGTCAGCAGCGGTGCGTGAAGCCGCTGCCTGAAGCGAGTGCACATTCGCACCAACGAAAAACGCCCCGCAAAGCCGGGGCGTTTTTCATTCAACCGGCAGGGGGGGGCGTGGTGCTTATGGCCCCGGCACCATCTTCTTCTGGCGCGCCTTGAAGCCATTGAACAGCGGCGCGATCAGCGGGTTGTAGCTCTGCGCGATGCGCTTGCGCAGCCAGCTGGCCGGGCGGTTGCGGATCGCGAAGCGGTAGATCCGCTCCGGATCACCGCCGACCACGTTGCGGCCGAACGGGTGGGTGGTGTGCAGGTAGCGGAAGCCCTGCTCGCGTGCTACCTCGATGTGGTCCTGGTCGAAATCGCCGTAGGGCCAGCACAGCGTATCGGACACCTCGCCGAGCTTGTCCTGCAGGACGTCGCGCGAGATCGCCAGATCCCGGCTGAGGCCCGCACGGCGCTGCGCACGGTCCAGATCGTCGCGGCGCAGCCAGCGGGTGTGGGTGTGGGTATGGCAATGCACCTCGAAGGTGCCGGCGGCAATGGCTGCGCGTGCTTCGCTCCAGCGCATCATCACGTCGTCGCTGCGGTCCTGCTCGTAGATCGCCGCTTCGCAGCCACGATGGTCCGGCGTCGACGGTAGTGCCGCGCCGGCAATGCCGGCGTGCGGACGTTCCGGGCCTTCGCCCATCCAGCCGGTGACCACGAACACCACCGCGTGCATGCCGTACTTCTGCAGGATCGGGTGCGCATACACCCAGTTGTCGAGATAGCCATCGTCGAAGGTGATGACGATCGACTTGCGTGGCACCGGCTTGCCGGCCAGGAAGCCGGCGTACTGCTCCAGCGTCAGTGAGGTCCAGCCATTGGCTGCCAGCCACGCAATCTGGCTTTCGAAGTTCTCCGGCGACACGGTGATCATGCCCGGCGAAGGGCTGACGTGGTGGTGCATCAGCACCGGAACGGTTCGTGCATCAGCCATGTCCCAGCTCCTTCAGCCACTGGTGGTAGTAGTGTTCGGTCGCTTCACCGTGGCCGTCCGGCGTGAAGCGATGTGCGCCGTGCATCCACTCCCAGCCAGCGCGCCCCATCTGCCGTCGCCGTTCCGGGTCGTCCACCAGCAGGCGCAATGCACCTGTCAGGGCGGCATTGTCACCCAAACGGGTGAGGATCGCATTGCTGCCATCAATCACCATCTCCGGCACGCCGCCCACCCGCGTGGCGACGATCGGTACGCCCACGTAGGCCGCTTCCAGGAATACGGTGCCGGCCGCTTCCTTGTGCGAGGCCAGTGCGAAGATGTCGAAGCCGGCCATCAGCCTGCAGGCTCCATCGCGGTAGCCGAGCAGGTGGACCTGGCGCTGCAGCCCGTGCTCGGCGCACATCGCCTGCAGTCGTTCCGTCACGGCCTGGCCATCACCGACAATCACCAGGTGCAGGTCCGGGTTGGCTTTGCACAGCGGCACCATCGCCTGCAGCAGGTCGGCATGGCCTTTGGGCTCACGCAGCACGGCCACGCAGCCGACCACGATGTCCTGCTCGCCGAAGCCAAGCTCGGCACGCACTTCCGCACGTACGTCCTGCAGGCACTGCCAAGGATCGGCCTTGCGGATATCACTCCAGCGCGGAGGCACCGCGATCGGCGGCACGATACCAATGCGCTCGGCTGGAATGCCGCGGTCGACCAGCAGTTGCTTGACGAAGCTGCTGACGGTCAGCACCCGGTGTGGAAGCTTGGTATAGGTCAGCAACGAGTTGACCGGGCTCATCAGATGGCGCGAGCGCACCACCAGCGGCGTGCCGCCCAGGCGTGCACCGGCGGCGGCGATCAGCGCATCGCGGCGGCTGGTGGTATTGACCACGTCGAAGCGTTCGCGGCGCACCAGCCGCGATACCGACCACATGCCGCGCAGCAGGCGTGCCAGGCCGCCCATGCGCAGCGTATGCACGGTGAATCCGTCCTCGCGTGCCAGTGTGGCCAGGCGTGCATCGGGCTGGCACAGCAATGACACCTCATGGCCACGCGCGCGCATCACCTGCATGTGCCGGAAGATGTAGATCTCCTGCCCGCCCATTCCCTTGGCGGCTTCGGTATGCAGGATGCGCAGCGGACGGTTCATGCAGGATCGGTCCTTCAAGATCAGCGGTTGCGGAAGCGGGTCAGCGCTTCCCATGCAGAGCGGATAGCTGCGGCGTCCGGAGCCTGCTGCGGCAGCGGGCGGTAGTGCCGGTCGAGCGCGGTGGCGTTGCCGAACTTGTCGAACACGTAGATGGCATCGCCATGGCGTACAGCGCGTTGCGACCAGCTCTCCACCACCAGTGCACGTTCGCTGGCGGCGGGCGTGGCCAGCAGGTCCTGGCCGGTACTGAAGTCCGTCAATGCGTTCTCGCAGCCCAGCGCGTGGCGCATCAGTGTTGGCACCCAGTCTTCGTGCGAGCTGGTGCGTGCGTCGTGGCCAGCGGCCTTGCCCGGCCAATGCAGCACGAACGGCACCTGCAGCTGGTAGTCGGAGAAGTTGCCGTTGTGGCCCCAGTAGTTCAGCCCGAGGTCGTTGAACTCTTCGGCATGGTCACCGGTGACCAGCACGATGGTGTCCTCGGCCAGGCCCTGCGCGCGCAGGTCGTCCAGCAGCGATCCGATCAGGCTGTCGGCATAGTGCACGGCGGTGC
>NZ_CVIW01000022.1:0-51815 GCF_001499715.1 Stenotrophomonas thermophila
GTCCCTGTAGGCTTGGCCGCGGCATCCATGCCGCGGACACCCCCGCGAACCCAACCCGCCCGGCCCCTGACAGTTTCAGGGCCCGGCCAGCCCACGGAGAAGAAAAAAGAAGATCAAGAGCAACAGCGGGTCGCTGTGCTCGTGGGTTCTGTGCGCATGAAAAAAAGCGGCCGGTGGCCGCTTTTGCTTTTGCTCTTCTTTTTTCCTGCGTGGGTGGATGCCGCAGAGATCCGTCCGAGGCCGGAGGGGTGGGGCCGGGCGGGGTATCCGCGCCATGGATGGCGCGGCTAAGCCTACAGGGACGTACTTGCGGCGTCCCCGCCTGGCCCCGCCCCTCCGGCCCAACCGATAAACCGCATCCCGCGTCCACCCACGAGGGCTGCGCCGTTCGCGGGTACTTACTTCGCCGGCGACATCCACATGTCGATGACCGCGCTGAACACTTCCGTCCCCGCCCGGTCGCGCACGCTGACCGTCACCGGCAGCGCATAGCCCTCGGCCGCGACGACAATCGGCTGTGCCGGCAGCGCCACCGCCTGCAGCGTGCCTCGTGCCTTGGCCAGGTACTGCACCTGCATCCCCTTCGGGATCCAGCGCATGCCCTTCGGCAGCGATGCATCGACCATCAACCCGGCGGTCAGTTCGGCCAGGTTGCACATCGCGATCGCATGCACCGTGCCGATGTGGTTGCGTACCCTGCGGCGGTCGGCCAGCGTCCCTTCGCAGCGGCCGTGTTCCAGGCGGGTAATGCACGGCGCGATGCTGGCGAAGTAGGGCGCCTTGAAACACACCGCGCGCGAGAAAAGCCAGTTGCCAGCAGGCCAGCGCTGCAGGCGGTTGTAGAGCGAGAGCAGGGGCGTGGACATGGTGGAATCCCGTTCGGCGGATAAAGCGACGGCGGGCCCAGGCCCGCCGTCGAAGGCAACGCGTGTCGCGGGCGATCAGGCCGCCTGCGAATGCGGGTCCTTGTGCTGGCGGTCGTAGTAGCTGGCCGCGCGCAGTTCATGGGTGTCGAAGTCGTCCACGGTGATCGTGTCCAGGGTCAGCGTACGCAGCTCTTCCAGCAGGCTGCGCTCGTCCTGGGTGATCACGCCCTCGGCCACGGCCTCGTCCAGCTGGCTCTTGAAATCCAGCGCTTCGATGCCCTTGCTCTTCAGCGCCTTGAGGAACTTGCGCTCCACCGGCTCGGCCATGATCGCCTTGCTCAGGTAGCTGTTGATGCGGCCACCCGGGTTGTTCTCGCACGGGGTCAGGAACACGCCACTGGCCAGGCGGTCGCGGGCTTCGTTCGGCGCCATCAGCAGGGCGGCGACACGGCGGCTCAGGCGATCGCCCGGCGCCTCGGCACGACGGCCCAGCGGGAAGATCAGTGCCCACATCAGCCAGCCGATCGGACGGATCGGGAAGTTGCGCAGTGCGGCCGACAGCGATTCTTCGATCTTGTGCACGCTGTCATGGAAGGCCCAGGCCAGCAGCGGCTGGTCGGCCTGCGGTGCGCCTTCGTCGTGGTAGCGCTTGAGCATGGCGCTGGTCATGTAGACGTGGCTCAGCACGTCGCCCAGGCGGCCGGACAGCGATTCCTTGAACTTCAGCTTGCCGCCGAGGGTCATCATCGAGATGTCGGCCATCAGGGCCAGGTTGGCCGAGTAACGGTCCAGCTTGCGGAAGTAGCGGCGGGTGTAGGCGTCACCCGGAGCGGCGCCGAAGCGCGCGCCGGTCAGGCCGAACCAGAACGAACGCACGGCGTTGGAGATGCCGTAGCGGATGTGGCCGAACAGGCTGCGGTCGAACTCCTGCAGGCCGGCACGGGTGTCCGGATCCTGCGCCGCCTTCATCTCCTTCAGCACCCATGGGTGGCAGAGGATCGCACCCTGGCCGAAGATCAGCAGGCTGCGGGTCATGATGTTGGCGCCTTCCACGGTGATCGCGATCGGCGCGGCCTGCCAGCTGCGGCCGGCGAAGTTGCGCGGCCCCAGGATGATGCCCTTGCCGCCGATCACGTCCATCATGTCCGAGATCACTTCGCGGCTCATGGTGGTGCAGTGATACTTGGCGATGGCCGACGGCACCGACGGCACGTCACCGCGGTCGACCGCCGCGGCGGTGGCCTGCGACAGTGCGCTGATCTTGTAGGCCTTGCCACCGATGCGGGCCAGCGCCTCCTCGACGCCCTCGAAGCGGCCGACCGACAGGCCGAACTGCTTGCGGATGCGTGCATAGGCGCCGGTGACGGCCGCACCGGCCTTGGCACCACCGCTGGCGGTGGACGGCAGGGTGATCGAGCGGCCTACGGCCAGGCACTCGTTGAGCATGTTCCAGCCCTTGCCGGCCATGGCCGCGCCACCGATCAGCTGGGTCAGCGGGATGAACACATCCTTGCCCCGGATCGGACCGTTCTGGAAGGTCGAGTTCAGCGGGAAGTGGCGACGACCGATCTCCACGCCGGCTGTGTCGCGCGGCAGCAGGCCCAGGGTGATGCCGATATCGCGGGTATCGCCGATCAGGCCATCGGGATCGTACATCCGGAAGGCCAGGCCGATCAGCGAGGCGACCGGTGCCAGGGTGATGTAGCGCTTGTCGAAGGTCAGCTTGACGCCGAGCACCTGCTCGCCGTTCCACTCGCCCTTGCAGACGATGCCGTAATCGGGAATCGAGGTGGCGTCGGAACCGGCGAACGGACCGGTCAGGCCGAAGCAGGGCACTTCACGGCCATCGGCCAGGCGCGGCAGGTACTGGTCCTTCTGTTCCTGGGTGCCGTAATGCACCAGCAGTTCACCCGGGCCCAGCGAGTTGGGTACGCCGACGGTGGAGCTGACCACCGAGGACACCGAGGCCAGCTTCTGGATCACCTTGTGGTGGGCCAGCGCGGAGAAGCCCAGGCCGCCATATTCCTTCGGGATGATCATGCCGAAGAACTTGTTCTTCTTGATGAAGGCCCACAGCTCCGGCGGCAGGTCGGCATGGACGTGGGTGATTTCCCAGTCGTTGACCATCGCGCACAACTCTTCGACGGGGCCATCAAGGAAGGCCTGTTCTTCGGCAGTCAGCTGCGGCTTGGGGTAGTTGAGCAGGATGTTCCAGTCCGGATCACCGGTGAACAGTTCGCCCTCGAATCCGACCGAACCGGTTTCCAGCGCGATGCGCTCGGTCTGCGACAGCGGCGGCAGCACCTTGCGGAACACCTTCATCATCGGGCCGGTCAGCAGCGGCTTGCGGATGAACGGCAGCAGCAGCGGCACGGCGATGACGGCCAACACGGCGGCCGCCACGATCGTGGCGGTCTGGTTGACGTAGGGGATGAACCAGCAGGCGACCAGCAGGGCCACGCTGATCAGCGTCCAGGTAACCAGCCGCATGCGGTGGTAGGCGACGAACGCGCCTGCCAGCAGCAGGGCGAGGAAGGGAAGAACGATGCTCATGAGCGTGCTCCGGTGACGTGCTCGTTTGTGGCGGACGAAGCCGCAGCATCCGCTGCGGGCAACACGTCCAGATAGTCCAACACAGTAGCGGTAAAGGCGTCGTTGTCATCGCCTGCGACCATATGCGTGGCCTGCGGCAGCTGCACATGGCGCGCGTGCGGCGCCAACGCCAGGAATTCGGCCACGGTCTGCGGCGTGACCAGATCGCTGCGGCCGCCGCTGACCAGCAGCAGCGGGCACTTCACCTGGCGCGCGGCCTCGGCCAGTGCGTCCTGGTGCTGCTCGCTGTCGCGGGCCAGTTCGGCCACCAGGCGCGGGTCCCAATGCCAGCGCCAGCGGCCGTGTCCGTCTTCGCGTAGCAAGGCACGCAGCGACTGCTCGGATTTGCGCGGGCGGTGAGGCATGTAGGCCGAGATCACATCGGCGGCCTGGGCCAGCGAGGCAAAGCCGTCGGGATGGGCGGTCATGAAGGCGAGGATGCGTTCGACGCCGGCGATATCCCAGCGCGGCGTGATGTCGACCAGTACCATCGCCGAGAACAGGCCGGGCCAGCGCGACTCAGCCAGCAGGCCGAACAGCCCGCCCATCGACGCTGCAACGAGCACCGGCGCACGCGGCTGTTCACCGGCCAGCACGATCAGGTCATCAGCGAACTGTTCGCCGTGATAGGGCAGGTCGGTGGCATTCCAGTCCGAATCGCCATGGCCGCGCGCGTCGTAAGCGAGCGTCTGCAGGCCGGCCGCAGACAGGGCGCGTGCGGTGGCGTTCCAGGCGTGGCGGGTCTGGCCGAAGCCGTGCGCGAACAGCACGCGACCACGACGACCGTGCTCGCTGGCCGTGGCCGCGAGGCGGGCGCCATGGGCGGCCTCCAGGCGCAGGTCATGGAACGCAGCGGGAGTAGGGGACATAACCATACTTGCTAGTATGGATTGCTTGCGGGGGAAGTCAATACTGCATCGTATGGTGCGTTGCGGTAGGCTCCAGGGGGGAGGGCTTTGACGGTTTCGCCTGCAACGGCGTACTGCAACGAACCCCGGCGTATGGTTAAATCAGTCCATGAATCAACCTGACGCTTCCGCCGGCGAACCGCGCGCCGCCCGCAACAGCCGCCTGAGTGCCGAAGACTGGGCCCAGGCGGCCCTCGACCTGATTGCTGAACAAGGCGTAGGCGCCGTTGCGGTGGAACCGCTGGCGCGGCGACTCGGCGTGACCAAGGGCAGTTTCTACTGGCATTTCCCTTCGCGCGATGCATTGCTGCAGGCGGCGCTGGAGCGCTGGGAACTGTTCGAACAGGAACAGGTGTTCGGCAGCCTGGAAGACGTACCGGATCCGCGCGTGCGCCTGCGCCAGCTGTTCCAGATGGTGGCGCATGAAGTGCAGCCGCACATCATCTACAGCGAGCTGCTGAAGGCGCTGGACCATCCGATGGTGCGGCCGGTGATCGACCGGGTTTCGCAGCGTCGCCTCGACTATCTGGTTGCCTCGTTCCGCCAGGCAGGGCTCAGCTCGACCGATGCACGCCATCGCGCACGCCTGGCCTACGCCGCCTATGTCGGCTTCCTGCAGTTGTCGTTGCAGCTGCAGCAGCCGAAGCAGGCGCGCGAGGATTTCGAAGCCTATGTGGAGCACCTGATCGAGACGCTGATTCCGAACGGTTGAGCGTTGTTGCTTCGTTGAGTGCAGAAGGCCGCGGCAATTGCCGCGGCCTTTTTCGTTGGGTGCTGCCGCAACCTGGAATGCACAAAAAAACAACGGCCCCTTGCGGGGCCGTTGCTGCATCAGCCGATCAGTGGATCGATCAGAACTTCTGCTTGTACTGCATGTACATGTAGCGGCCCGGCAGGTCGTACTGCGGGTCGAACATGTTGTACGAGGTCGAGTACGAGACCGGCGGATCCTTGTCCCACACGTTGTTCAGGCCGACCATGATGGTGCCCTTCCACGGCGTGTTGTAACGGAACTGGATGTCGTGGTAGGTGGTCGCGCCCATGTGGTTCTCGCGGTTCTCGGGATCCGAGCAGTAGTTGCGCAGCGAACCACCCAGCAGGCAGGACTCGGTCATCCCCGACTTGTAACGCAGGCCGTAGTTGACGCCGAAATCACCATAGGACCAGTCGACGTACAGGTTGGAACGGATGCGCCAGTACGGATCCTGATCGAGGTAACGTCCCTGGCGACCTTCGACCTGCGAGTCTTCGGTGGCCTTGGTTTCCCACTTGCTCAGGTAGGTGCTGTCGAGGGTAATGGTGAACTGGCCGATCGAGGTTTCCGGCAGGCGATACAGGATGCCCAGATCCCAGCCTTCCACCTTGTACGACGCCAGGTTCTGCAGCGGCATGTCGACGTTGGTGATGGTGTAGCGCTCGGCGGCAGTGCCGTAGGTCGGGTCACGGGTGATCAGGCCGCAGTAGGCTGCCTGCTCAGCCGGCGAGCCGCCGTAGCAGTAGTTCATGATGTCCTGGATTGCCGGACGGGTGATGGCATCATCGATCTTGATCTGCCACCAGTCCAGGGTGACGTTCAGGCCGGTCACGAAGCTCGGGCTCCACACCAGACCCAGCGTCTTGCTGGTCGAGGTTTCCGGCTTCAGGTTCGGGTTGGACTTCCAGGTGAACGGCTCGGCGGTCTGGGCGGCACCGGACTGCGGCACGCCATCATCGTCGCGGGTATTGGGCTGCACGAAGCCAGCCGGAACACCCTGGGCAATACACTGCGCCAGCACTGCACCGGTCGGGCCATTGGCGGCCGCGCACGGATCGGCGTAGGTTTCGAACGAATCGCCATCACCTGCGAACAGGTTGCTGATGCTCGGCGCGCGGAAGCCTTCCGAGTAGTTGCCGCGGATCATCAGGTCGTCGATCGGCTTCCAGCGGAAGCCGAACTTGTTGTTGGTAGTGTTGCCGAAGTTGCTGTACTTCGAGTAGCGGGTTGCCGCGCTGAAGTCCAGCAGCTTGGCGCCCGGCAGATCGGCCAGGACAGGGATCGACAGTTCCAGGAAGAACTCGTCCAGATCATAGCTGCCCTTGGTCGGCTTGGCGCCGTTGCCGGTGCTCAGGCCCGCAGCAATGAAGGCGTCCGGATCGAACTGGCCGGATTCCTTGCGGTACTCGTAGCCTGCGGCGAACGCCAGGGCACCTGCCGGCAGCTGGGCGATTTCACCGGAGATGTTGGCGTAGTAGCCCTTGGACACCAGGTTGGAAGAGTCGTGGGCGGTGAACGAGGTGTAGTCGATGGCACCCTGGCTGATCGAGCCTTCCGGGCCCAGCGCATTGACCGGCACGCAACCCTGGATGATGTCGCCACCCGGAGCGGTAACGCACACGGGCACGCCACCACGAAGCTCGGACGGACCATAGGCGTTGCGCAGGTTGGCCAGGTTGAACAGGCCATAGGTCAGGTCGTTCTGGTCAGTCTTGTCGTAGCGGTAGCCGACGTCCCAGTCAAAGTTGCGATCGGCGAACTCGAAGAAGCCTTCGAAGCCACCGTAGAAGTGCCAGTTCTTGACGTTCTGGTTGAACGAACGGCCGCCACTCTCGTTGAAGCGACGGTTGACGCCGGTCAGGTCCTCACCGGTCGGGTTGTACATGCTGTCCTTGCTCAGGCGCATGCCGGTGACGGGCATGGCGGCCAGCAGCTGTTCGGACTTGCGCTCGTTGTACATCGCCTCGGTGCGGAAGGTGACGTTGTCGGTGATGTTGTACGAGCCCGATGCGAACAGCGAGGTGCGCTCCTGCGGGGTCAGCAGGTAGTTGTCCGGTGCGGTGTTGTAGCCGTGGACGTTGGCATTGAACGGCGTTTCCACGCCGTTGATCAGGACATAGCGCTCGTCATTGCGCAGGTAGGAACCCGGCATGCCGGTGCTGCTCTGGCCGTCGAAGAACGGAGGGCCGCCGGCGGAGATCTTGCGATCACCAGCCATGACCTTGTCTTCCTTCACGTAGGAGACACCCAGCATCAGCGACGCGCGATCGGTGGTGGTGCCGATGGTGAAGTCGGCTGCTTCGCGTTCGCCGTCACCAGCGCTGTACTGGCCCTTGTAGAAGTTGGCTTCCGCGCCATCGAAGTTCTGCTTGGTGATGATGTTCACCACGCCGGCGATCGCGTCCGAACCGTAGATGGTCGACGCGCCGTCCTTGAGGACGTCGATACGCTCGATCATCGCGGTCGGGATGGTGTTCAGGTCGACGCTGCCATCCAGACCGGTGGTCCAGCGACGGCCATTGACCAGCACCAGGGTACGCGCAGAACCCAGGTTGCGCAGGCTGATGCCGGCCGAGCCATCACCGCCGTTGTTAAACGTACGGTTCAGCGCGGCGCCGTTGGCGGCGACGCGCTGCAGGATGTCGGCGACCGAGGTCACGCCCTGCTTTTCGATGTCGGCGCGGGTCAGGCTCAGGACCGGCTGCGAGGTTTCGATGTCGGTGCTCTTGATGCGCGAACCGGTGACCGAGATGCGGTCAAGGTTGGTCGCTTCCTGAGCCTGGGCGGTGGCTGTGGACGCCACACCGGCAACGAGCGCGACCAGAACGGCGTCGCGCAGCTTGTTGGACTGGAAATTCATTGGCTCTCTCTCTCCAAGAAATCTTGGCTGGGTTAATGCCCGGCGGGGGAGCGAAAAGCGCTCCCAAATCGCGAGGGCTGAACCGATAGTAGCGGGCGTTGGCCAAGAATTAAAGCTGCGTTAATCAAGCCTGTGATTTTAGTAAAAATGAAATTTCACACTGGAAATCAAAGGGTTGAAGTGCACGTGCGCTGACGATGTCTCGTTTGTTAGAGCAAAGTGACGAAAAAAGTTCTCGTTGATGTGTATCGCAGTGTGTCGGCATGCGTTGCGCGGTATCCAGTACGCCGAAAAGCGCGCTGCGTGTATCACGAGCGCGCGCATGCAACGGGCGCCTTTCGGCGCCCGGAAGAAGTCATTGCAGTGAAGACCCACGTGGGCCGGGTCAAAGATCCTGTTCGTAACGCACGTACGGCACGGTGCCGTCGTCATTGCTTTCATTGCGCGGGGAGAACGGATTCTTGCCCCGGCTGATCACGTTCTCGGCGCCAACGGTCAGCTGGCCGGACCACGGGGTGCGCCAGGTCAGGCCGATGCCCAGGCCTTCCCACTTGCCAGGCTTGCCCGGCACGTCGATCACGCGGCCGATGATGCTGCCGGTGAAATTGCCGTACCCGGCGCCGATGCTCAGGCTTTTGCTGTCCCAGCGGTCGGCGATGGACGGCGCTGCGTCGGCCAACGGTACCAGCCGCGCCTTGGCGTAGGTACCGGCAATCGAGACAAAACCCTCGCGGCCGATGTTCTTCTGCGCGAACACGGTCAGATCGTTCTGCTCGGCGCGCAGCGAGGGTGTCTTGTTCGGGCCGGACAGCCACGCCGGCAAGGTTTCACGGCCCGTGCCCGCGGTGATGCCGAGGCGGCCGCTGCCGCGGTTCAGCGCGGCAGTCCCGGTGAAGCGGCGGCTGTTGAGGTCGTCATCGTCACCCAGGCTGGCCAGCATGCAGTGACTGGCCAGGCCGCTCATGCTGGTCCCGCTGCTGCTGTTGCAGAGCAGGCCCAGCGAATCGCCGGAGGACAGGCCGAAGGCCGCATCCAGCGAGTTGCGGCCGAAGTGCCAGCGGGCGCCGGCAGCCTGTTCACCGGTGGGCTCCAGGTACAGCAATGCCTCGACCTTGCCGCTGCCCTTGTTCCATACCGGCAGCACGGTCCGGGTGTCCTTGCTCTGTGCGTGCGCGCCCGTGACCGCGCCAAGGGCGATCAGCAGGGCCAGCGGTAGACGCAGGAAGGTACGCATCGGACCAGTTCAGACAAGGACGGACAACGGAAGTTCCCGTAGAGACGGGAACTTGATCGTAGGGTGTTTATGAATTCTTAACAAGCCTTGATCCCCCCAGATGCAAGACAAGCTGTTCACTGAAGCCGTTCGGGCGCCGGTACAGTCCCCTCGGCACCGTGGAACAGTATGCCGAACTCCGTCAAAGGAAAGTGATACTCCCGCCCGCAGAATTCGCAACGGACCTCGACGGCGCCGGTGTCCGCGGCCGCAGCACGGGCCTCGTCCTCGCCCAGCGACTGCAGCATCGATGCGACCCGCTCGCGGGAACAGGAGCAGGCGAAGGACAGCGGCTTGTCGCCCATCAGTTCCGGCTTCTCCTCGTGGAACAGGCGGTGCAGCAGCTGCTCGGCCGGGGTGGCCAGCAGTTCGGCCTTGCCCAGGGTCTCGAACAGGGCGCTGGCACGCGCCCAGCCGTCCTCGTCACCCTCATCGCCTGGCAGCTTCTGCAGCAGCAGGCCGGCGGCGCCATTGCGGTCGGCGGCCAGCAGCAGGCGCGTCGGCAGCTGCTCGGACTGGCGGAAGTAGTCCTCGAAGGCCTCGTCCAGCTCCGGTGCGGTCAGTGCGACCAGGCTCTGGTAGCGCTGCGGCTCGCGCGGGTCCAGGCCCGGGTTTTCGATGGTGATCGCGAGAAGGGCGTCATCACCCAGGCTGGACAGGTCGCGCGGCGCATCGGCCCCCTCGCTGAGCTGGGCGATGCCGCGCAGGGTACCGGCGGCGGTGCATTCGGCGAACAGGGTGCGCAGGGCGGTGCTGCTACGCAGCTGGATCGACAGGCGCCCATCGATCTTGGTATGGCCAGTGAACAGCGCCGAGGCAACACAGGCCTCGCCGAGCAGTTCGGCAGCGGTGTCCGGGTACGCGGCGTGGGACAGGATTTCCTGCCAGGTGGCCTGCAGGCGCACGTGGACGCCACGGACGCCAGCGTCGGGCAGCAGGAAGCGGATCAGGGAATCGGGGTTGGCGGTCATCGGCTCACATCGCGCGTAAACGGGGGCGGTTGCCGGATAATGCGCCGACAACCAGATAGAAGAAGGATGCACCAGTAATGGGGGCAGGGGGAGAGCAGCACAAGGTGGAGGCGGCCGCGGACCTCCCGCGCCGCAGGCGCTGGCGCTGGAAACGGCTGCTGTGGCTGCCGGTGTTGCTGGCGGCCTTCAGCTGCCTGCAGGTGCTGGTGCTGCGGTTCATCGACCCGCCGGTATCCACGGTCATGCTGTGGCGCTATGGCGAGGCTTTGGGAGAGGCTGACTGGTCGTATCGACTGCATTACCAGTGGCGCGACCTGGACCAGATGGCGCCGAGCCTGCCGATCTCGCTGGTGGCGGCCGAAGACCAGCGCTTCCCCGTCCACAATGGCTTCGACCTGCAGGCCATCGAGAAGGCCCGCGACCACAACGCCAAGGGCGGGCGCCTGCGGGGGGCCAGCACGATCAGCCAGCAGGTAGCCAAGAACCTGTTCCTCTGGCAGGGCCGCAGCTGGATCCGCAAGGGCCTGGAAGTCTGGTACACGATGCTGATCGAAGCACTGTGGCCGAAGGAACGCATCCTTGAGATGTACGCCAACATTGCCGAGTTCGGCGATGGTGTATATGGCGCGCAGGCAGCGGCACAGACATTCTGGGGCAAGGATGCGGCGCGGTTGAGCCCGGCCGAGAGCGCGCGGCTGGCGGCGGTGTTGCCGGCGCCGCGGCGCTACAACGCGGCAAAGCCAGGGCCGTACGTGCAGCGGCGTGCGGCCTGGATCCAGCGCCAGGCACGGCAGCTGGGTGGGGCCGCGTACCTTTCGGAAGAGTGAGCGCGCGCTGCCTGATCTGCGGGCGGCGGCAACGTACAATCCGGGCATGACCCGCGAACGGCTTACTTTCGTCATCGCCGCCTACAACGAGGCCCTGGCATTGCCGTTGCTGCATCCGCGGTTGTGCGCGGTGCTCGACGGCATGCCCGAACTCGACGGCCACATCCTCTATGTGGACGACGGCAGCCACGACGACACCTGGGAGGTGATCGCCGGGCTGGCCCAGGGCGATGCGCGTATTTCGGCGCTGCGGCTTTCGCGCAACTTTGGCAAGGAGGCAGCGCTGACCGCCGGGCTGGACCTGGTGCGCGAAGGCGCGGCGATGATCCTCGACGCCGACGGCCAGGATCCGCCGGAACTGGTGCCGCAGTTCGTCGCGCGCTGGCGTGAGGGCCATGACAACGTGTATGGCACGCGCATGGCCCGCGACGGCGAGGCCTGGATCAAGCGCGCCACGGCGGCGATGTTCTACCGGGTGATCGGTCGTCTGTCACGCACGCCGATCCCGGCCGATACCGGTGATTTCCGCCTGCTGTCGCCGCGTGCGCTGAGCGCGCTGCGCGAGATGCGTGAGCGCCACCGCTTCATGAAGGGGCTCTTCAGTTGGGTGGGTTTCAAGCGGATCGCGGTCCCCTATCACCGCCATGCGCGCGTGGCCGGCACCAGCAAGTTCAGCCTGTGGCGGCTGTGGAACTTCGCGCTGGAGGGCATTACCGGCTTCTCCACCGTGCCGTTGCGGGCGGCGACCTACCTGGGGCTGGCAACGGCGGCGGTGGCCTTCGTATTCGGTGTGTGGGTGATCATCAAGGCGGCGCTGTATGGCGACCGGGTGGCGGGCTGGCCGACGATGATGGCGGTGATCCTGTTCCTGGGCGGGGTGCAGCTGATCGCGCTGGGCCTGATCGGTGAGTACCTGGGGCGGCTGTACGAAGAGTCCAAGCAGCGGCCGTTGTACCTGGTTGACACGTGGCTAGCATCCGCCGTGGCAGACTCTGCCCTGCAACCCACCCTTGGAGGGCAGGCAGATGACCACGGTACGGCAACTGTTGGACGGCAAGTCTCCTGAAGTGCATGCGGTCGCGCCGGAGGCGGCGGTGATCGATGCGATCCGGCTGATGGCGGAAAAGGGTATTGGTGCGGTGCTGGTGATGGAGGGGCCGCGGCTGGTCGGCATTCTTTCCGAGCGCGATTACGCGCGCAAGATCGTGCTGCGTGATCGTTCCTCACGTGATACGGCGGTGGCCGAGATCATGACCGCACAGGTGGTGACGGTCTCGCCGGGCGAGCAGGTGGAGCACTGCCTGCAGCTGGTGACCGACTACCGCATCCGCCACCTGCCGGTGGTGGAAGGCGCGCAGGTGCTGGGGGTGATCTCGATCGGCGACCTGGTGAAGTCGGTGATTGATGCGCAGCGGCGCGAGCTGGACCAGCTGCAGCAGTACATCGTCGCCGGGTGAGGGTGTCGCTGGCGGGCCTGCGGCCCGCCGGCCCGCTTTTTGAAGCCAGAGCCACAGCCAAAGCCAAAGCCAAAGCCAAAGCAGCGCCTTCCTGATACGTTGGGAGGCGGAGGGTGCGGCTGGGCAGGACACGCCGTAAACCCATCCATGGGGGCTCGGTGGCGCCATCCATGGCGCCAACGGTCCTGCCCAGCCGCACCCTCCGCCTCTGGATACATTTCTGTGAGCGCGGTGTTTACGTGCGCGGTGCCTCGCCTTTGGTAGCTGCCAACCTTGGTTGGCAGCAGCTTTTGACTTTGCTTTTTCATTGAATTTGAATTTCCGCTCTCGTTCCGCGCGCGCAGGAAACTGTCGGGAGCCGGAGCACGGCGGCAGGCAGGACCGTGAGGCGCATGGATGCGCCGACCGAGCCTACAGGGACGTATTTACGGCGTGTCCTGCCTGTCGCCTTGCTCTGGCTCTACGCGCGGGAAAAAGAGGCGCCGCGAACAACGCTGTAAACCTACTTCGCATACTGCCCACCGCAGTCGGCATCCTTCCCCGGCCCCAGTTCGATCGTCGCCAGCAACGCCGCCGGCGGCGCGATGCTGCCCAGCGCCAGGGCCACGGCGCCACGAATACCCAACGCCTTGAAGTCGGGCCGGAATGACGGGTCCTTGAAGGTGCCACTGATGTGCAGCGGAGAACGAAGTACCAGAATGCTCCTGTCCTTCGGGCGTGGCTTCAGCAGCAGGTCCAGGGTCTCGTCGCGCAGGCTCACCGTGCCTTCGCCGATGAGGATCGTGTCGGTGGTGTCCACCGCCATCGCCTGGCTGGTCATCAGGCCGTCGCGCACGCCGAAGTCGGCGAAGGCGCAGCGCAGGGGGATCTGCTTGTCGCCGGTCACCAGGAATTTCAGCGATTCGGTGATGTCCAGCCCCGCCAGTTCCATTACCAGGTTGCCGACATGGCCGCGGCCCATCGCCAGGCCGACCTTGCCACTGCTGCTGCCGAGCATTGCGGCGACCGAGTTGCCGTGGCCGCTCAGGTCCACCTCGCCGCCGATGCCACCCTTGGCCTGTTCAGCCAGCTTGGCGTCGGGGAACAACTGGCCCAGCTGCACGCCGCGCACGCTGGCCTTCAGCGCGGTGCTGATCTGCGGACGGCGCGCGTCCATGCGGATCGTACTGCGGATGTCGCCGCCGGCGACGCCGAAGTTCAGCGGGTCCAACCGCAGCACGCCGTCATTCAGCAACAGGTGCGCATCCATGTCGTCCAGCGGCAACGAAGGGGCGTTGATGCGGTGGGCCTTCCAGCGCACGTCCGCATCCATGGCGCGCAGCTTGCCCAGGTTGTAGGGCGTGTCGGGCAGCACCCGCGCACGGGCGGCAATCCGTGCGGCCTCGGCCTTCTGCTCTGCGTTGGCCGTTTCGCCGCCGCCGGTTTTTGGCGGGGCGCCGACGAAGCCGGCAAGGTCATCAAAGTCCAGGCGCCTGGATTGCAGCGTGGCGGTCAGCCGTGGACGATCGCGTCCCACCTCGAACTGCAGGTTGCCCCCCAGGTCGCTGTCGCCGACCTTGCCAGCGAAGCTGTCGTAACGCCAGACGCCGTGGTCGCGTTTGAGGCGTCCGTTCAACGCATAGGGCGGTGAGGGCGGGATGGCGATGCCGAGCAGAGGATAGAGATCGGCCAGGTCCTGGCCGCTGAGCGCGAACTGCAGGTCGAACACGCGCAGCTGGAAGGGGTTGGTCAGCGTGCCACTGGCGACTGCGTGAGTGGCGCCGGCCCGGCCATCGAGATGGATGCGGAACGGGTGGTCGCTGTCGGTCAGTTCCAGGGGGGATTCAGTGCCGCCGCGCAGCGTGAACGGATTGCCCTGCCAGCGGCCTTTACCCTGCACCAGCAGCGGTGGCGCAGCGTCGGCCTGCTTCGGTTGGCCGCTGCGCACGTCCACGAGGATGTCGGTGCGGCCCAGCGGGTCGAGGAACTGCAGGCGACCGTCGTCGATGCGCAGCCGCTTGAGTTGGGGGCTTGCCCCGCCGGTGCTGCCGCCGAGGAAATCCCAGTTGCCCGGGTCTCCCTTGCGCGGTGCGGTTTCCAGCAGCACATCCGGCCGGGTCAGGCGTACTTCGGGCAGCTGCACGCTGCCGCGCAGCAGGGGCCACACCCGCACATCGATCTCGACGCGGTCCGCCGTGGCCATGGCGGGCTGTTTTGCCCAGCTGGCATTGGCGAAGGTGATGGCATCGGCGCGGATCGTGCTGGTGCGGCCGAGGTCGACATCCAGGTTCCCGATGTGCAGTGCGCGGCCGGTGCGTGCCTGCACCGCACGCTCCACGGGCCCCTTGAACCAGTTCCAGTCCCACAACGCGAACAGCACCAGTACTGCCGCCAGCATGAAGACCAGGATCGTCAGCCAGCGCCGGCCACGTGGGCCGGGACGGCGGAGGCGCCAGCGGTGTGTGCGCTTTGCAGCAGGGGAGGCGGCAGCATTCACGCTGCCATGGTTGCCCCCTCTTCGTGGACAGGGCGCGAAGCGTCCATGTGCATGGCGTGCACGCGCTGCGTTCGAGCGGTCGTTTACAACACCTGCATGGTGACCGCGACAAAGTGGCAGACACTGCCGCCGATCACGAACAGGTGCCAGATCGCATGCGAGTACGGGATCGATTCACGGTGGTAGAAATAGGTGCCCAGCGTGTACGACAGGCCGCCGGCAAACAGCCAGGCGAGGGTGCCACCGTCGATCGAGGCCCACATCGGCTTGATCGCCACGATTACCAGCCAGCCCATGGCGATGTAGATCACCGTGGAGAGCACCTTGAAGCGGCCGGTGTAGAACAGCTTGAACACCACACCCGCCAGCGCCAGCGCCCAGATCGCAGTGAACAGGCCCCAGCCCCACGGACCGCGCAGGCCGATCAGGGTGAACGGGGTATAGGTGCCCGCGATCAGCACGTAGATCGCGCAGTGGTCGAACACCTTCAGCCGGCCCTTGGCGACCGGATGCTGGATGGCGTGATACAGGGTGGAGGCGGTGTACAGAAGCAGCAGCGCGATACCGAATACGATCGCGCTGGCCAGCTGCCAGCCGTCGCCGTAGATCGCAGCCAGGGTGATCAACACCGCACTGGCGGCCAGGGCGAATACCGCGCCCAGGCCATGGGTCAGGGCGCTGGCGATTTCTTCACGGATCGAAGCAATGGACGTCGTGGACATGGGCATGGGCGTTGTTCGCGGGGAGGGGACCCGCGTCCCCCTATCATCGCCGCGATGGCCGCCATGTGCACGCCCGTCACCGTATGGGGGATGAATCCGCGCCTATCCACGCATGGCGTGGATCTACCAGGCGCGGATCCGCCTCCGTGGCATCAGCCCACCGAAACGGTATGCGCCGCTTCGCGGGTGGCCGAGAAGCGCACGTCCGGCGAGCGTTCCTGCGCCAGCTGCAGGTTGACCCGGGTCGGCGCCAGGTAGACAAGGTGCCCGGCCGCATCCAGGGCCAGGTTCAGCGCGTTCTTCTCGCGGAATTCTTCCAGCTTCTTCTCGTTGCTGCAGTGGACCCAGCGCGCGGTGGTCACACTGACCGGCTCGAAGGTGGCTTCCACGCCGTACTCGTCCTTCAGGCGGTAGGCGGCCACGTCGAACTGCAGCACACCCACCGCACCCAGGATCAGGTCGTTGCTGGTGAGGGGGCGGAAGAACTGGGTTGCGCCTTCCTCGGACAGCTGGGCCAGGCCCTTCTGCAGCTGCTTGAGCTTGAGCGGATCGCGCAGGCGTGCGCGACGGAACAGTTCCGGGGCGAAGTTGGGAATGCCGGTGAAGGTGACCGCTTCGCCTTCGGTGAAGGTATCGCCGATGGAGATGGTGCCGTGGTTGTGGATGCCGATCACATCGCCCGGCCACGCCTCGGCCGCGATCTCGCGATCGCTGGCCATGAAGGTCAACGCGTTGGCCAGCTTCATTTCCTTGCCGGTGCGCACGTGGAAGGTCTTCATGCCGGCGCTGAAACGGCCCGAGCAGACCCGCATGAAGGCCACGCGGTCACGGTGCTGCGGGTCCATGTTGGCCTGGATCTTGAACACAAAGCCGGTCAGCTTGTTCTCTTCCGGTGCGATCTGGCGGCCGGTGGTGGAGCGCGCCTGCGGCGATGGCGCGTGCTCGACGAAGAAGTCCAGCAGCGGCTGCACGCCGAAGTTGTTCACGCCCGAGCCGAAGAACACCGGGGTCTGCTTGCCGGCGCGGTAGGCGTCCAGGTCGAACGGGTGGCTGGCGCCCTGCACCAGTTCCAGCTCGTCGCGCAGGTCGGCCAGCATCTGTGCACCGATCTTCTCGGCCAGGCCGGGGGCGTCGATGGACGGGAAGATGGTGGAGTCCTGGCGGGTGAAGTTGCGGCCCGGCTCATACAGGTGCACTTCGCCGGTCAGCAGGTGCACCACGCCCTTCAGGCGCTGGCCCATGCCGATGGGCCAGGTGACCGGGGCGCACTGGATGCCCAGCACGGTTTCCACTTCATCCAGCAGCTCGATCGGGTCCTTGCCCTCGCGGTCGAGCTTGTTGATGAAGGTCATGATCGGGGTGTCGCGCAGTCGGCAGACTTCCATCAGCTTGATGGTGCGCTCTTCCACGCCCTTGGCCACGTCGATCACCATCAGCGCCGAGTCCACCGCAGTCAGCACGCGGTAGGTGTCCTCGCCGAAGTCGGCGTGGCCGGGGGTGTCGAGCAGGTTGACGATCTTGCCTTCGTACGGGAACTGCATCACCGAGGAGGTGACCGAGATGCCGCGCTCCTTTTCCAGTGCCATCCAGTCGGAGGTGGCGTGGCGGGCGGCCTTGCGGCCCTTGACCGAACCGGCCATCTGGATCGCGCCTCCGAACAGCAGCAGCTTTTCGGTCAGCGTGGTCTTGCCGGCGTCAGGGTGGGAAATGATGGCGAAGGTGCGGCGACGCGACGCTTCGTTGGCGACTTCGGACATGGCAGTGGCGCCCGCCCGGGGCGCTATTCAAAGAGATAAGCGCCCGATTATACCGGCCGGGGCCGGTCAGCGCCCGGTACCGCCGTCTGCTTCGCCCTGGCGGGCGAACTGCAGCTGTCCCTGCTCGGCGAAGATGCGCACCGGCACCGAGCGCAGGCCCATGCCGCGGTTGACCTGCACCACGAAGTGCAGGTGCGGCGCAGTGCTGTAGCCGCTGTTGCCGGACAGGCCGATCGGTTGCCCGGCTCCCACCGCCTGGCCGCGGCGCACGCGCATGCCGCCGTCCTGGAGGTGGCCGTACAGGGCCATGCTGCCGTCGCTGTGCAGCACGCGGATGAAATTGGCACGGGCACCATCGCGCTCGCGGTCCTGGCCATTGCCACGGAAGCCATCCTGGATCTGCATCACCGTGCCCTCGCGCGCGGCCAGCACCAGGGTGCCCTCCGGCAGTGCGAAGTCGACCGCGTCGCGGTTCTCCTCGTCGTCATGGCTGAATCGCCCCTGCGGCGCTTGGTCCACACGCAGGCGGGCCGCATCGAACGGCAGGCGATAGGCGACATCTTCGGCCTGTGCGGCCGGGTTGCCCGGCACCGACTGCAGTCGCAGATCCAGCATGCGGCCATCGATCGGGGCGGGCAGGTGGCCGACCACCAGGCTGCTGTCGCCCTGGATCAGCGACTCGACCGGGAGGCCTTCGACCGGGTGTCCGGGGGCGGCGCGCAGCTGGATCTGCAGCGGCCCTGCCAGCCCGTTGTCGATCCGCGCCTGCCATTGCGTACCGACCGGCTGCAGGCGCAACTGGGCCATGGGGGCGGCGCCCTCGGCACTGCCTGTGCGGGTGGCACGGGCGGAAGGGGGAGCCAGTCCCCAGCCCTGGCGCCAGTCGCCGGCGTGTGCGGTCGCGCTCGCCAGCAGAGGCAACAGCAGGCAGGACAGGGGCAGACGCGGCATCGGCGTTTCCAGCGAGAGGACCGCCGGGACTGTACCCGATCCTGAACGGGGCGACCGGGACGGCCCTCGCAGAGTGACCCTGAAAATATCTATCGCTTTATCCGCATGAAGGGATTGACAGTGCCGGAAAGGGCTGGCATCGTGACTCCACCATCGAGACCGGCAGAGGGACAGGCCCTTTGAAGCCGGGGCAGCCCGCAGGCGCGCAAGCGTCTGCGTAGGTGCCAAATCCTGCGGGGACCGTGGCGTCCACCGAAAGATGGTTCGAACCATGCACCCCACGTGCATCTCGAACGCGGGCCCGCGAAGGCTCGATGGCCGATTCCCCAACCGGATCCCGCCATGAGCTTCGCTGCCAGTACCGCCATTCGCCCCGAACCCTTTGTCCCCGTCAGCGTGCCGGTCGCAGACCGCGTGCACGCCGAGCGCGGTGAGTTCGCCGCGGTGCTGTCGATGCGTCATGCAGGCCCCAGCCCGGTGCGCCTGCGCTATGAGTGGGTCGGCCCGGCCAACGCGCCGGTGGTGGTGCTGGCCGGTGGCATTTCCGCCCATCGCCACGTGGCGTCCAACGCACAGTTCAGCGAGAAGGGCTGGGCCGAAGCGCTTGTGGGTAGCGGCCGCGCGCTGGATCCGCAGCAACTGCGCGTGCTGGCCTTCGACTTCATCGGTGCCGACGGTGCGCTGGATGTGCCGATCGATACCGCCGACCAGGCTGATGCGCTGGCTCTGCTGCTGGACCATCTCGGCATCCGCGCGCTGAAGGCCTTCGTCGGCTATTCGTATGGTGCGCTGGTCGGCCAGCAGTTCGCGATCCGCCACCGCGCCCGCGTGCGCCAGCTGGTGCTGGCCAGCGGCGCGCACCGCCCGCATCCGTATGCCGCCGCCTGGCGCGCGCTGCAGCGCCGCGCCGTCGCCCTCGGCCAGCTGCAGTGCGGCGAAGACCATGGCCTGGCCCTGGCCCGGCAGTTCGCCATGCTCAGCTACCGCACCCCGGAAGAATTCGGCGAGCGCTTCGACGCTGCCCCGGAGGTCATCAATGGCCGCGTGCGCGTGGCCGCCGAAGACTACCTCGACGCGGCCGGCGCGCAGTACGTCGCGCGCACGCCGGTGACCGCTTACCTGCGCCTATCCGAATCGATCGATCTGCACCGCGTCGACCCGGCCGCGATCCTGCCGCCGACCGTGGTGGTGGCCGTGGAGGGCGACCGCCTGGTGCCGCTGGCCGACCTGGTCGGCCTGGTCGAAGGGCTGGGCCCGCGCGGCAGCCTGCGCGTTCTGCGCTCGCCCTATGGCCACGACGCCTTCCTCAAAGAAACCGATCGCATTGACGCGATCCTCGCCACCGCCTTCCGTACTTCTGGAGAGTCCGCATGAGCCTGCACGCCAACGAGCCGTCCTGTAGCCGCACCACTGCCGCTGTCCGTGCCGGCATCGATCGGGACACTGCGCATGGCGCGGTCACGCCGCCGATCGTGCTGTCGTCGAACTTCAGCTTTGAAGGTTTCGGCAACAAGCGCCAGTACGACTACACGCGCAGTGGCAACCCGACCCGCGACCTGCTGGGCGAGGCGCTGGCGGAACTGGAGGGCGGCGCCGGTGGCGTCATCACGGCGACCGGAATGGGGGCGATCAACCTGGTGCTGAATGCGCTGCTGCAGCCGGGCGATACCCTGGTCGTGCCGCACGATGCCTACGGTGGCAGCTGGCGGCTGTTCAATGCGCTGGCGAAGAAGGGCCACTTCGAACTGGTCACCGCCGACCTGACCGATCCGCGAGCGCTGGCACAGGCGCTGGCCACCCAGCCGAAGCTGGTGCTGGTGGAAACGCCGTCCAACCCGCTGCTGCGCATCACCGACCTGCGCTTCGTCATCGATGCCGCGCACAAGGCCGGTGCACTCGTGGTGGTCGACAATACCTTCCTGTCGCCGGCGCTGCAGCAGCCGCTGTCGTTTGGTGCAGACCTGGTGCTGCATTCCACCACCAAGTACATCAACGGCCACAGCGATGTGGTCGGCGGTGCGGTGGTCGCGCGCGATCCGGCACTGCATGAGCAGCTGGTGTGGTGGGGCAACGCGCTGGGCCTGACGGGTTCACCGTTCGATGCCTTCCTGACCCTGCGCGGCCTGCGCACGCTGGATGCGCGCCTGCGCGTGCACCAGGAAAACACGGCGTCGATCGTTGCCCTGCTGGACCAGCATCCGGCGGTCGGCGCGGTGTACTACCCGGGCCTGGCCGAACATCCCGGCCATGCCGTCGCCGCACGCCAGCAGAATGGCTTCGGTGCGATGCTGTCGTTCGAGCTTGCGCACTGCGCTGGTGAAGATCCGCACGCGGCAGTGCGCGCATTCGTGGATGGCCTGCGCTGCTTCACCCTGGCCGAATCGCTGGGCGGCGTCGAAAGCCTGATCGCGCATCCGGCGACCATGACCCATGCGGCGATGACCGCAGAAGCACGTGCCGCCGCTGGCATCAGCGAAGGGCTGCTGCGCCTGTCGGTCGGCATCGAGGCCGAGCGCGACCTGCTGGCCGATCTCGGTGCCGCGCTGCAGCGCGCCGAAGTCGTGATCGATGCGGCCGCACGCCGCAAACAGGTGGTGGATGCATGAGCGCACTCGCTGCTGAAATTCCGGCGCTGGGCGTGGGACGACTGGCGCTGCTTGGCACCGGCACGGTCGGCTCGGCCTTCGTACAGCGCTACCAGGCGTTGCAGGCACGTGGGCTGGAACTGCCCAGCGTGCAGTGGCTGGCCAATTCACGCACTGCGTTGGAGATCGATCGTGACCTGGCGGTGCCGCTGGAACTGGCACGGCGTGCACCGCGCGATGGCCAGAGTTCGCCACCGTGGGCGAGTGCCGAAGGACTGGAGCGTGGCGACGTGGTGGTCGACGCCACCGCCAGCGAAGACGTAGCCGCGCGCCACGTACAGTGGCTGGCGCGCGGCGTGCACGTGGTCACCGCCAACAAGCTGGGGCGTGGTGCGCAGCTGGCACGCGCGCAGGCCATTGCCGAGCGTTGCGCAGACACGGGTGCGCGCTACGGCGACAGCGCTACCGTCGGCGCCGGCCTGCCGCTGTTGAGCAGCCTGCGTGCGCTGCTGGCCGGTGGTGATCACATCCATGCCATCGAGGGCGTGCTGTCCGGTTCGCTGGCGTGGCTGTTCCATCGCTATGACGGCAAGTCGCCGTTCTCGGCGGCGGTGCGCGAGGCGCTGGCGGCCGGCTACACCGAGCCGGATCCGCGACTTGACCTGTCCGGCGAGGACGTGCGGCGCAAGCTGCTGATCCTGGCCCGCAGCAGCGGGCTGGCGCTGGACGCCTCGCAGGTGCAGGTGGATTCACTGGTGCCTGAAGCGCTGGCGGCGTTGCCGCTGGAGGATGCAGTGGCGGCATTGGAGCAGCTGGATGCGCCTTTGCGGGCACGCTGGCAGCAGGCGCGCGACAATGGTCGTGTGCTGCGTTTCGTTGGCCGTGTTGATGCCGAGGGTGCACAGGTGGGCCTGCGTGAGCTTCCGGCCGACCATCCCTTGGCGCAGGGCGCGGGCACCGACAACCGCGTCGCCATCCATAGTGATCGCTATCGCCGGCAGCCGCTGTTGATCCAGGGGCCGGGCGCGGGTGCGGAAGTGACCGCGGCCGCGCTGCTGGATGATGTGTTGCGGATCGTCGGCTGATCGCACTGCTTCTGTAGAGCCGAGCCCATGCTCGGCTGCTACTGGCGAGATCCCTCTTGCCGGATAAGCCGAGCATGGCGCGACTCTACAGGGGAGGGCTGCCGTTCAATGCGCCTTCAATGCCTTCAGCAACGCCGCGTTGAACTGCTTCGCGTCCTGCACCTGCGGCGAATGGCCCAGTTCGGCGAACTCGATCAGCGTCGCGCCCGGAATCGCCGCGGCTGCCGCTCTGCCGAGAGCCGGATAGTTGCCCAGCGTCGCCTTCACCGTCGGCGGCGCCAGGTCGCGGCCGATCGCGGTGCGGTCCTTCTGGCCGATGAACAACGTGGTGGGTACCTGCAGGTTCTTCAGCTCGTACACCACCGGCTGGTTGAACACCATGTCCGAGGCCAGCGCCTGGCTCCATGCAACGGCCTGCTTGCCCGGCCCTTCATACATGCCTGACTGCATCCGCGCCCACGGCTCGTAGGCCGGCTTCCATTTGCCGTCGTAGTACACGTCCAGCTGGTAGCGGCGGATGCTGTCATAGCTGATGTTCATTTCGCCGGCGTACCACGCGTCCACGCTGCGCCACGGCACGCCCAGCGCCTTCCAGTCCTCCAGCCCGATCGGGTTGACCAGCGACAGGCTGCGCAGGTCCTGCGGGTACATCAGCGCGTAGCGCACTGCCAGCATGCCACCCATCGAATGACCGACCAGGTGCACCGGCACATCACCCAGCTGCAGTTGCTGCAGCAACGCATGGGTGTTGGCGGCCAGCTGCGCGAAGCTGTACTGGTAGCGCTCGGGCTTGCTGGATTTGCAGAAACCCACCTGGTCCGGGGCGATCACCCGGTAGCCGGCGGCAACCAGGGGCTTGATCGATTCCTTCCAGGTGGCCGCGCAGAAATTCTTGCCATGCAGCAGCACCACCACGCCGATGGGCGCCTTCTTCGGGGCTATGTCGATGTAGGCCATTTCCAGCGGCTGTCGCTGCGATTCCAGCGCGAAGGTCTTCACCGGATAGCCGTAGTCGAAGCCCTCCAGGCGCGGCCCATAGCTGGGCGCGGCGAGGGCGGACAGCGGAAGGCAGGCAAGCAGGGCGGTAGCGATCACGCGCATGGGGCAGTCCTCGCCAGGGGGAACCCCGAGCCTAACCGCAACGCAGTGATGGTGTCGTCCGACCGGCCAGGGACAACGGGGTAGAGTCTACTGGGTAGAGTCGACTGTTAGTCGACTACCTTCCCCACAACGAGCGAAAATCCCGCGCTGCGCGCGATAGTCGACCAACGGTCGACTCTACCTGCGGCCCGGCGCCATCGCGCCGGGCCCGGTCGACCTCAACACTCGATGACGTTCACCGCCAGGCCACCGCGGCTGGTTTCCTTGTACTTGTCCTGCATGTCGCGGCCGGTATCGCGCATGGTCTTGATCACCTTGTCCAGCGACACCTTGTGCTTGCCGTCGCCGCGCATCGCCATGCGCGAGGCATTGATCGCCTTCACCGCACCCATCGCGTTGCGTTCGATGCAGGGGATCTGCACCAGGCCGCCAATCGGGTCGCAGGTCAGGCCGAGGTTGTGTTCCATGCCGATTTCCGCGGCATTCTCGATCTGGCTCGGGTTGCCACCCAGCGCCGCGACCAGGCCACCGGCCGCCATCGAGCAGGCCACGCCCACTTCGCCCTGGCAACCCACTTCGGCGCCGGAGATCGAGGCGTTTTCCTTGTACAGGATGCCGATCGCTGCCGAGGTCAGCAGGAAGTCGAATACGCGCTGCTCATTGGCGCCGGGGCAGAAACGGTCGAAGTAATGCAGCACCGCCGGCAGCACGCCGGCGGCACCGTTGGTCGGCGCGGTTACCACACGGCCACCGGCGGCATTTTCTTCGTTCACCGCCAGCGCGTACAGATTGACCCAGTCCAGCGTGGTCAGCGGGTCGCGCATTGCCGCTTCCGGCTTCGACGACAGCTCGCGGTACAGCGCCGGCGCACGACGGCCCACCTTCAGGCCACCCGGCAGCACGCCTTCCTCGCGGATACCGCGCGCCACGCAAGACTGCATTGCGCTCCAGATCTCGCGCAGCTGGGCACGAATCTCGTCTTCGCTGCGCCAGCACTTCTCGTTCTCGAACATCAGCTGGGCAATGCTCAGGCCGCTGCGTGCGGTCTGCGCCAGCAGCTCGTCGCCGCTCTTGAACGGGTAGGGCAACGGGGTCTCATCGGGCACGATCCGGTCGTCGGCCGCGTCGTCCTGGTTGACCACGAAGCCGCCGCCGACGGAGTAGTAATCGCGGGTAGCGATTACTTCGTCCTCGGCGTTGTAGGCGGTGAAGCGCATGCCGTTGGTGTGGTACGGCAGCTTCTGGCGCTTGTTCATGCCCAGGTCGCGCTTCTCGTCGAAAGCGATCTCGTGCTGGCCCATCAGCTGGATGCGCTTGCTGCTGCGGATGCGCTCGAGCGTAGCCGGAATGATGTCCGGGTCGATCAGGTTCGGGCGCTGGCCTTCCAGGCCGAGCAGGATCGCCTTGTCGGTGCCGTGGCCCCGGCCGGTCAGCGCCAGCGAGCCATAGACATCGGCGCGGATGCGCGCGACCTCGGGCAGGCGGCCCGGATCGAGCAGCCAGCGATGGATGAATCGCTCGGCGGCCTTCATCGGCCCGACGGTGTGCGAGGAACTCGGGCCAATGCCGATCTTGAAAACGTCGAACGTGCTGACAGCCATGGATGCCGTACTGCGGGTACCGGAAGAGACCGCTATTCTAGCGGCTCACGCCGCACTTCCATGGCTGCGGCGCAGCATTTCGGCAGAGGGAGCAAAACCGGTGTTGACTCTGTTCCAGCGTGACGATTGCCACCTGTGCGACATGGCCCTGGCCGAACTGGCCAAGGCGCGGGCGCCGGAGTTCGAATCGGTGTTCCTGGATGACCAGCCGGCGCTGGAATCGCGCTACGGCGCGCGGGTGCCGGTGCTCCGCGACGAGCGCGATGACCGCGAGCTGGACTGGCCGTTCGACGCGGCCACGGTGCAGGCCTGGCTGGCCGTCGATCGGTAGTGCCGGCCGCTGGCCGGCAACCCCTCTGTTCCCGGTGATGCCGGCCAGCGGCCGGCACTACCGGAGGCGTGTTATTTCGCGTCGAACTTCACGATCGTGCTGATCGCGGTCTCATCCGGGATGGTCTTGGTATCGGCCCAGTCACCACCGCCGACGCCGAAGTCCAGGCGCTTGACCGTGGCCTTGCCGGTCAGCACCGGCTGGGTGCCCGGCTTCCAGGTGAAGGTGAGGGTGACCGGCTTGCTGACGCCACGCAGCTCGAGGGTGCCATCGGCGGCGAACTGGTCGTTGCCGACCGCGCGGAAGCCTTTGGCGGTGTAGCGCGCAGTGGCGAACTTGCCGACGTTGAAGAAGTCGGCACCCTGCAGGGTCGAGTCGCGGTCGCTGTTGCCACTCTTGGCACCGGCCAGCGGGATCACCACGTCCAGCGAGCCGGCGGCCGGATTGGCCGGGTCGAAGCTGAGCTTGGTGGCGAAGCCCGGGAAGCTGCCGGTGAACACCTCGCCGTCGTACTTGGTCGCGAACACCAGGATCGAGCCGGCGCCGGGGGCCTGCGCATAGTCGGCAGCGAGCGCCGGGGCGGTAGCCAGCATGCCGGCCAGGGCGGCGGCCACGGCGGCCGGAGTGGTCAGTTTCAGGTTCATCGGTCAGTCCTTCTGAGGGGAGGCAAGCCAGCCGCGCGGCAACATGCGGGACAGGGTCGCATCGCGCTGGAACAGGTGGTGGTAGAAGGCGGCACCGGCATGGGCCAGTACCACCGCGATCAAGAGCCAGAAGCCGTATTCGTGGATGGCATGTGACACCGCGACAACCTGCGGGTCGGGTCCGCTCAGCTTGGGCACATCCACCAGGCCGAACCAGCGGAACGGGCGCAGGCCGCTGGCCGAGTCGTACAGCCAGCCCGACAGGGGGATGGCGAACATCAGCACGTACAGCAGCACGTGGGTGGCGCTGGCGATGCGTTCCTGCCAGCTGGGCACGCCCGGCACCGGCTTCGGCGCACCGGCATACAGGCGCCAGCCCAGGCGGAACAGCACCAGCGCCAGCACCGTGATGCCGATCGACTTGTGTGCGGTATAGACCCAGAAATACTTGGGGGTCTTGGGCAGCTCGCCCATGGTCAGGCCGACCACGCCCAGGGCGAGGATCAGCAGTGCGATCAACCAATGCAGGATCTGGCTGACACTCCCCCAGGCGGCGGGGGTGTTCTTGGCGGTCATGAAAGGTCCTCTAGCGGGCCATCTTGGGGTCGGAGTGCGGAACGGGAGCGGGAGTTCCCGGGGCGTCGCTGCGGTCGAGGGTGGCTTCAGCCTCGATCCTCAACAGCACTGCATCACCGATGACGCCCGGCCAAGCGGTGATGCCGAACGCGCGCCGGCTCAGCGTGGTGCTGGCCGAGAAACCGGCGGTGCGTCGGAATGGGGGCAGGGGGTAGCGCTTGATGGCGTTGAGGGTCACGTCCAGCGTGATCTCCTGGCTGACCCCGCGCAGGGTCAGGGTGCCGATCACGTGGGCGCGCCTGGCATCGATCGGTTCGACCCGGCTGGAGACGAAGTGTGCCTTCGGGAAGCGCTCACCATCCAGCAGGCTGCGCGCCAGCGTGGCCTGGTTCCATTTGGCATCACCAAGGTCCAATCGCGATATGGGAACCTCCACGTCCAGTGTGGCTTCGCGCCAGTTGTCGGGATCGAACTGCAGGCGCCCTTCACTGCCGGAGACCGTGCCCATCGCCTGCGAGTAACCGGCGTGGTCGATGGTGAACAGCACACGGGTATGCACCGGATCGAGGCGATAGGTATCCGCATCGGCCCAGGCGGGAGCGGTGGCGAGCAGCATCGGCAGCAGGGCCAGGCAGGGACGCATCGATGGCGGGCTCCGGAAGGGGACGTTGCGATCATACGCACAGCCCCCCGCCAACGTTGCGTGCATGGCTGCAACAGTTCGTGGTGGGTCCGCCGGTGGAAACAGCCTGTTGCAGCCATGAACCCGGCGCTGTGTGACAATCGGGGCAGGACAGGGGGTTCAGGATGACGAGCGGTTGGCGCCTGTGGCGCCGGGGCATCGCGGGAATGGGGCTGCTGCTGATGGCATTTGCCACGGCGGCTGCGGCCCCGGACATGGCCGAGACACCGCGGCTGCGCCGTTTCGGTGCCGCCGAAGGCATGCCCTCGCGCATGGTGCTGGCGCTGGCCGAGGATCGCCAGGGCCATGTCTGGGCCGCCACCGATGGTGGCCTGGTGCGCTATGACGGTGGCAACCTGCGGGTGTGGGAACATGATCCGGAGCAGCCGGGCTCGCTGCCCGGCAACGAAATCGAGACCCTGCTGGTCGATCCCCTGGACCGCGTCTGGGTCGGCATCAATGGCAAGGGCGTGGCCCGGCTGGATGCCGACCGCGAACGCTTCAAGACCTTTGATACCGTCAACGGCCCCTGCATGAGCCAGTTCTGGACGCTGGCCTACGCCGAGGATGCACTGTGGATCGGCACCAGCGGCCATGGCGTCTGCCGTTTCGGTGAAGATGGCAGCCTGCGCTTCTTCGAGCATGATCCGGCCCGTCCCGAGGGGTTGCCCAGCAATACCATCTACAGCAGCCTGGTCGATGCGCAGGGACGCCTTTGGATCGGCACCGAGGCGGGCATTGCGCGCTGGAACGGGACTGGGTTCGAGGCTGTCGCGCCGCGCGAACTGGGGGCGCTGAGCGTGTTGCGCCTGAGCCGCGACCCCGACGGCTCGATCTGGGCCGGCAGCCAGAATGACGGCCTCTACCGTATCGACCCGCAGGACCGGGTCAGTCGTCCACGCTGGGCCGACAGTGCGCGCCTGCGTTCGGCGCTGGTGCTGGCTGATCGCCAGGGCGGTTACTGGGCAGGCACCTCCGATGGCCTGTTGCGCGGAGATGCCAGCATGCTGTGGCGGCTCGATGGCGACCGCGGCAGTGGTTTCCTCACTGCCCAGAGTGGTGTGCTCGATCTGCTGCAGGACCACGAGGGCGGATTGTGGGTGGCGCTGCTGACCCAGGGCCTGGCCTACCTGCCCCCGGACTGGCGCCGGTTTTCGATCTGGAACCAGCTTGACGGCAAGCCGCTGGACAGCCAGTACCTGTTGAGTGCAGCCAGCGATGGCCAGAAGTACTACGTTGGCTCGGCACATGGCGTGTACCAGCTGGATGCGCAGGGAACCCTGCGGTTGCTGGCCAGCGATCGCGAGATTGGCAGCGGGGCGGTGTGGTCGGTGCTGCCGCGGCCGGACGGGCGCCTGTGGCTGGGGCGTGCCGGCCGCATCAGCGTGTACGACCCGGCCACCGGCGCGTTGCACGATTGGCGTATCGACGGGGGCGCGGACCTGCGCCAGCGCGTCGATCTGATGCGGCAGGCCCCCGATGGCACGGTCTGGCTGTCGGTGATGAACCTCGGCCTGCAGCAACGCAGTGCCGACGGCCGCATACTGCGCAGCTACCCGCTGGAGGATTTCCGCAAGACGGCCGATTCACCGATTGAGCAGATCCGCTTCGATGCCCAGGGCAAGGCCTGGGTGATGGGCGACATGGGGATCTGGCGTGAACAGGCCGGGCGCTTCGAAGCGGTGCCGGGCGTTTCGCGCGGGCTGATCTATGACCTGGTGTGGGTCGATCCGCAGCAGCTGTGGCTGGCCCGGCAAGGTGCGCTCGAGCGCTATCAGTGGGATGGCATGAGCCTGCGCCTGATCCAGCGCATCGATGGCAGTGCGGGCGTGCCGCCGGTGAGCATGGGGGGGCTGGCGTTGGCCGAAGACGGCCGCCTGTGGGCGACCACGCCACGTGGCCTGCTGCGATGGGATCCGAAAGCGCGCCGCCTGCAGCAGTTCAACGAACGCGATGGCCTGCCGGACGCCGAGTTCACCAGTCGGCCGCCGGCGGTGAATGCCGACGGTCGCGTGCTGGCGGTGGCCCAGACCGGCCTGGTCGAGTTCGATGTGAATGCCGCCGATACCACGCTGCCGCCTTCGTCACTGGTGATCGCCGAGGTCCGCGTGCGGCGCGATGATGCCCGTGGCTGGCAACCGCTGCCGACCAGCGGCACGTTGTTGCTGGGGCCGGATGACCGTGACCTGCAGATTGATGCGCGGCTGCTTTCCTATGCCAACCCGCAGGGCAACCGCTACCGCTTCCGGGTGCAGGGCTACGACCAGAACTGGGTGGAGCAGGGCGGTGACGGCCAACGCACGCTGTCGCGGCTGCCGACCGGCAGCTACGTCATTGAAGTCCAGGCGGCGACAGCCAGTGGCGCCTGGACACCTTCGCAGCGGCTGCAGGTAAAGGTTTTGCCACCCTGGTGGCGCAGCGGCATGGCGATCTTCGGCTACCTGCTGATCGGCTCGTTGCTGCTGCTCATCGTGGTGTGGTCGATCCGTGCGCGGCTGCGCCGCCGCCAGCAATGGCAGTTGACCGTGCACAAGCAGCAGCTGGCGGAGCAGGCATCACAGGCCAAGAGCCGGTTCCTGGCCACGCTGGGCCATGAGGTGCGCACGCCGATGACCGGCGTGCTCGGCATGAGCGAACTGCTGCTGGCCACCCCGCTGGATCCAGTGCAGCGCAGCTATGCAGGCTCGATCCAGCAGGCGGGCAGCCACCTGCTGCGGCTGGTCAATGACGCGCTGGATCTGGCCCGCATCGAGGCCGGCCGGCTGGAGCTGGACCTGCGCCCGTTCGATCTGGCCAGCCTGCTCGACCAGGTGCAGGCGTTGATGCAGCCGATGGCAACGCAGCGCAATCTGGAGTTCCGCCGTGGGGACATTCCACCTGGGCCGATCAGCGTCAGTGGCGACGAGATGCGCGTGCGGCAGATCCTGCTCAATCTGCTGGGCAATGCAATCAAGTTCACCGAGCGCGGGCACGTCGGCCTGGCCGTGCGGCTGGAAGACAACGGTGGTGGACTCTGCTTCGAAGTGCATGACACCGGCCCGGGCATCAACGCCGAGCAGCAGGACCGCCTGTTCCATCGCTTCGAACAGGCCGATGGCCCGCGCACCGCGTCGCGCTATGGAGGCAGCGGGTTGGGCCTGGCGATCTGCCAGGAGCTGGCCGTGGCCATGAACGGGCGGATTGAAGTGGACAGCCAGCCGGGCAAGGGCGCCCGCTTCCGGGTATGGCTGCCGCTGCCCTGGAACCGGCAGGCCGCCAATGCGCCGGGCGAATTGCCGGTACTGCCGATGCTGCCGTCACTACGCATCCTGCTGGTGGAGGATGACGCGACCGTGGCCGAGGTCATCGCCGGCCTGCTGCGTGGCCGTGGCCACGACGTGGTGCACGTGCTGCATGGTTTGGGCGCGCTATCGGAGATCGCCACCGATGGCTTTGACGTGGGCCTGCTTGATCTGGATCTGCCGGCGCTGGACGGCACCGCCATCGCCCGGCAGCTGCGCACCATGGGCTATGAACTTCCCCTGGTGGCGGTCACTGCACGGTCCGACGCCTACGCCGAGACCCAGGTCCTGGCGGCTGGGTTCGATGGCTTCCTGCGCAAGCCGGTGACCGGTGACATGCTGGTGACTGCCATTGCCCAGGCGCGCGCAAAACGACAAACCGCCCTTTGAATGCGCCAGCGCCGGGCGTGAACGTCGCGACTTTCGGTTTACCATGCCGACGCCCGTAGTGCGGGAATCATCAGAAGCAGCGTGAGGAGGCAATCGGTGGTGTATCTGCGGGCGGCGATGCTGCTGCTGGTCCTCCTGTGCGGCCTGTCACCCGCTGCGGCGCAGCCGGTGCCACCGAACCCGCGCCAGGTGACGGTGTTCGACGGCTTGCCGTCCAACACCGTGAACCGCATGGCCGAGGATCGTTACGGTTACCTCTGGATCGCGACCAACGACGGCCTGGCCCGCTACGACGGGCGCAACTACCGGATCTGGCGCTCGGAAGACGGCCTGCGCGACAACCGCATCTGGACGGTGCTGGTCGATGCCCGCAACCAGCTCTGGATCGGCACCGAGAACGCCGGCCTTGTACGGATGTCGGCCGATCGCCGCCAGCTGCACTTCTACGACCGCAGCAGCCAGCCGTTGATGGGCACCAACACGGTCTGGAGCCTGGCCACCACGCCGGATGGTTCGGTCTGGTTCGGCACCCACGAAGGTGGTCTGTACCGCCTGGACAACCAGGACCGGTTGCAGCGCTTCCTGCCTGAAGCGAACAACCCGCGCAGCCTGCCGGCGGCATCGGTGCCGTACCTGGCCACCCTGGCTGACGGCAGCCTGTGGATCGGCACCAAGCATGGCGTCGCGCGCTGGACCGGCACGGACTTTGAGCGGGTCGGGGCCGGCATCATTCCCAGCCTGCTGATCAATGGCTTGACGGCCGAATCCGATGGCAGCCTTTGGATCAGCACGATGGCCGGTGCCATGGTGCGCCGTCCCGATGGTCGTTTCGAGGCACCGTCCTGGAAGCTGCCCGAAGGCGAGCAGGTGCTGGGCATGATGCTGCGCGACGAGCAGGGCGGGCACTGGCTGGACACCCGCACCGGACTCGGCCGGGCGGTCGATGGCCAGTACCAGGCCGTGCCCCTGTACAGCGCGGTGGCACGTGGCCCGGTGCGCCCGAACTGGACAGGCGCCTACGAGGATCGCGAGGGCGGCATCTGGTTGGCCAGCACGAATGCCGGCCTGTGGCACCTGTTGCCGCGCTGGTGGCAGTTCTCGGTGCTGTCGCGGCTGGAGGACGACCCCCGCTCGCTGCGCAATGCCTTCGTGCTGGGCACCAGCCCCTCCAGCAATGGCGGCATCTGGACGGTCGGCAGCCACGGCGCGCTGGACCGTTTCGATCCGAAGACCGGCAGCATCGAACAGCACCGTACCTGGGTCAACGGCATGCACTGGCTGACCTCGGTGCGCGAGGATCGCCGCGGCCAGGTCTGGATCGGTTCCAACGACGCACTGCTGCGCTATGACCCGAAGCGGCGTGATCTGCGCCGCTGGGGCCGGGATGCCGGCGCCGACGCGACCATGGAAGGGGTCATCGAATCCATGATGACCTGTGATGGTGACAGTCTCTGGCTGATGCTGCCGTCGGGGCTTCAGCAACGCGATCTTGATGGGCGCCTGCGGCGCCAACTGGATAATGGCCAGCGTGGATTGCAGCAGGGCCAGCTCAATCTGGACGTGGAATGCGGGCCACAGGACCATATCTGGCTGGCAAGCAGCCGTGGCCTGCTGCAGTGGCTGCCGGAAAGCGAGCGTTTCCAGCCGGTGCCGGGTGCGCCGGCGACCGCGATCCATGCACTGCACGTGGGCACCGATGGCCAGGTCTGGCTGTCCGAAGATGGCCGCCTGTCGCGCTACCGCTGGAGCCAGGGCCGGCTGGAGCGGCAGGCCGTGATCGGTGCAGAGCAGGGCTACCCGGCGATCTCCGCCTCGGGGCTGGTGGTCGATGCGCAGGGGGTGGCGTGGGCAACCAGTGCGCGTGGCCTGGTGCGCATCGGGGCCGACGGCCAGAGTGTGCGCCTGTATGGCGTGCACGATGGCCTGCCGAGCCAGGAATTCCGCGAACACACGCTGGTGATGTCGGCAGACGGTCATCTGGTGGCAGGTACACCGGCCGGTGTGGTGGTGTTCGACCCGAAGCAGGTACGTCCGTCGATGCGGCGTGCGCCGCTGGTGATCGAGCGGGTGGAGGTGCGCCGCAACGAGCAGGTGCTGGACCTCACCCACGACGCGCCGTTGCAGATCGCCGACGGCGACCGCGATCTGCGCATCGTCGCGCGCCTGTTGTCGTTCGCCGATTCGGCGTCCAACACCTATCGTTACCGCTTGGCCGGCTATGACCCGGACTGGGTGGAAGTGGGGCCGGCCGGTGAGCGCTTGTTCTCGCGGCTGGCACCGGGCAGCTATCGGCTGGAAGTGCAGGCGCGGTCGGCTGACCATGTCTGGTCACGTGTGCAGAGCCTGGAATTCCGCGTGCAGCCACCGTGGTGGCGCAGCTTGTCCGGCCTGTTGATGCTTGCCTCGTTCGCGCTGCTGCTGACCAGCTGGTTTGCCTGGCTTTACCGTCGGCGCCTGCAACGTCGCCACGCCTACCAGCTTGCGCTGCACAAGCAGGAACTGGCCGAACAGGCGTCGGCGGCCAAGACCCGCTTCCTGGCCAATCTTGGCCACGAGATACGTACACCGATGACCGGTGTGCTGGGTATGAGCGAGCTGCTGCTGGCCTCGCCGCTGGATCCGCAGCAGCGTGGCTATACACAATCGATCCGCCATGCCGGCGAGCACCTGCTGCATCTGGTCAACGATGCGCTGGACCTGGCGCGGATCGAATCGGGCCGCCTGGAGCTGCAGCACAAGCCGTTCGCACTGGGCAGCCTGCTGCAGGACCTGGCCGCGCTGATGGGGCCGTTGGCGGCGCAGAAGGGTCTGCGTTTCACGCTCGACAACCAGCTGCCCGCCGGCCTGCAGGCCAACGGCGATGCAATGCGGGTACGGCAGATCCTGTTGAACCTGCTCTCGAATGCGGTCAAGTTCACCAGCCGCGGCACCATCACCCTGCACGCCCGCAGCGACGCCGAACTGCGATCGCTGCATTTCGAAGTGCGCGACACCGGCCCGGGCATCAGCCAGGAACAACAGCAGCGCCTTTTCCGCCGCTTCGAGCAGGCCGATGGCGCACGCACCGCTGCACAGTACGGTGGCAGTGGCCTGGGCCTGGCAATCTGCCGCGAACTGGCGCATGCCATGCAAGGGCGGATCCAGGTGGAGAGCCAGCTCGGTCGTGGCACCTGCTTCGGCGTGACGTTGCCGTTGCCGATGGTGGTCGATGCCCATGCCGAGGCAGAGGGTGATACGCACCGCCAGGAAGCGGCCAACATGCCGCCATTGCGGGTACTGCTGGTGGAAGACGACGCGACCGTGGCCGATGTGATACGCGGGCTGCTGAGTGCGCGTGGGCATGAGGTGGTGCATGCAGGCCATGCGCTGGCGGCGCTGCGCGAGATCAGTGCCGGCGATTTCGACGTCGGCCTGCTGGACCTGGACCTGCCGGGCCTGAGCGGTTTCGAACTGGCCCAGCACCTGCGCAACCAGGGCTACATGCTGCCGCTGCTTGCCGTGACCGCGCGGACCGATCCGGACCTGCAGCAGCAGGTGGAAGCGGCCGGCATCGGCGGTTTCCTGCGCAAGCCGGTGACCGGTGAACTGCTGCTGGAAGCGATCGCCAGGGCGATGGGCAGGTAGGGTTTATTGCAGGGCTTGCAGCCCTGCACCTGCAGAGGCTTCAAGCCAAGGCAACAGCAACGGCAAAAGCAGGCATTCCGTGGGTGGTGGGGCGGTGTGGGCTTGCAGGACACGCCGTAAACCCGTCCATGGGGGCTCGATGGCGCCATCCATGGCGCCAACGGTCCTGCAAGCCCACACCGCCCCACCTCTGACAGATTTTCGCGATCGGGTAGATCCACGCCATGCGTGGATGAATCTCTATCGAGATCGAATATGTCGAATTGAGATCGAAAAGCATCCACGCATGGCGTGGATCTACTGCAGATCGCAGAATTCTGTCGAAGGCGGGGTGGGTCCGGTTGCGGGAGTGTCTGCGGCATGGATGCCGCGGCCAAGCCCCCAGGGATGGGTTTACGGCGTCTCCCGCAAACGGATCCACCCCGCCATCCCGCAGGACGCCAGCTGTTGCTGTTGCTGTTGCCTTGGCTTGAAGCCTCTGCAGGTGCAGGGCCGCAGGCCCTGCCGAACCACCCTCACTCCGCCACGTGCTCGACCTGCCGTGGCTCCGGCTTGGTATCGGGTAGCTGCCAGAAGATCATCGTCGAAGTCAGCGTGATCGCGCCTACGCACAGGAACGTGGCATGCAGCGCGGCGGTCGCGCTGTTGCTGTCCAAGTGGTTGCCGAACGCGGCCAGCAGGCTGCCCGCAGCGGCGGCACCGAAACCAGCGGCGAGCATCATCACCATCGACAGCAGGCTGTTGCCGGAACTGGCGAATTCGCGGTCCAGGTCGCGCAGGGTTACGGTGTTCATCACGGTGAACTGCAGCGAATTGACCGCACCGAAGAACGCCAGCTGCAGCAGGCGCCAGGCCAGGTGCTGGCCCGGTGTCATCAGGATGAAGCTGGCCATCGCCAGGCCCACCAGCACGGTGTTGACCATCAGTACGCGGCGGTAGCCGTAGCGCTCGACCAGCTTTACCGCCAGCTTCTTCGACACCATGCCGGCCGCCGCCACCGGCACCATCATCAGGCCGGCGTTCATCGGGCCCAGGCCCAGGCCGACCTGCAACAGCAACGGGATCAGCATCGGCATGGCGCTGCTGCCGATGCGCGAGAACAGGTTGCCGAGGATGCCGATGCGGTAGCTGGGCACGCGGAACAGCGCCAGCGAGAACAACGGCGCGGTGGAGTTGGCGGCGTGCAGCCAGTAGCCCACCAGCGCCGCCAGGCCGGCCACGGTCATCAGCATCACCAGTGCGTGTGGCGTGCCGAGCCCGGAGATGCCGTCCAGTGCCAGCGACAGCACCACCATCGCAAAGGCCAGCATGACGTAGCCGCGCAGGTCGAAGCGGGTGCGATGGCTGGCGTAATGGTCGGGCATGATCTTCATCGCGACGATGAAACCGATCACGCCGATCGGCAGGTTGATCAGGAACACCCAGTGCCATGAGGCGATCTCGACCAGCCAGCCGCCCAGCGTGGGGCCGATCAGCGGGCCGACCAGCGCGGGGATGGCGATGAAGCTCATCGCGCGCAGGAAATCCTCGCGTGGCACCGAGCGCATCACCGCCAGCCGGCCGACCGGCAGCAGCATCGCACCGCCGATGCCCTGCAGCACGCGCGCACCGACCAGCTGGTGCAGGTGCTGGGCCAACGCGCAGGCCAGCGAGCCGAGGGTGAACAGGATGATCGCCACCAGGAAGGTGCGCCGGGTGCCATAGCGGTCGGCGATCCAGCCCGAGGCGGGAATGAAGGTGGCCACCGCCAGCGCATAGCTGAACACCACCGACTGCATCTGCAGCGGGCTCTCGCCCAGGCTGGCCGCCATCGCCGGCAACGCCGTGTTGACGATGGTCGAGTCCAGCATCTGCATGAAGATCGCCAAGGACACCAGCCACAGCAGGGGACGCTGGCGGTTGTAGGTCGATGGCGATGTGGACATGGGGTGCGGTCGGTGCAGCGTGGGGGCCGCCATGATCGCGCACTGCGGGTCACGGCGCGATCAAGGTCGCGCCGTACCTGCATGCGGAATGCTCAGCGTTGGCTGTGCGCGTGCACTGCGTCGACCAGCACCTGTACATGCGCCGGGTCCATGTCTGGCGACATGCCATGGCCGAGGTTGAACACATGGCCCTCGCGCGAGCCGCCGTTGCCGGCGGCATAGGTGTCGAGCACGCGCGCGGCAGCGGCGGCGATCGCATCCGGCGAGGCGTACAGCGTGGTCGGGTCGAGGTTGCCCTGCAGGGCGACGCGGCCGCCGGTGCGGCGCATGGCCTCATCCAGGTCCAGCGTCCAGTCCAGGCCCAGCGCGTCGGCGCCAGTCTGCGACAGTGCTTCCAGGTGCAGGCCGGTGCCCTTGCCGAACAGGATCAGCGGCGTGCGTTCGCTGCCTTGGCCACGGTCCAGGCCTTCGGCGATGCGCTGCAGGTAGCGCAGCGAGAACTCGCGGTACATTGCCGGCGACAGCACGCCGCCCCAGGTGTCGAACACCTGCAGCGCCTGCGCACCGGCGGCGCGCTGCGCGCCGAGGTAGGCGATCACGGCGTCGGTGGTGACCTCCAGCAGGCGGTGCAGGGCCTGCGGGTGGTTCAGTGCCATGGCCTTGATGCGCGCAAAGTCCTTGCTGCCACCGCCTTCCACCATGTAGCAGGCCAGTGTCCACGGGCTGCCGGAGAAGCCGATCAGCGGCACCTGGCCGTCCAGTTCGCGGCGGATCAGGCGCACCGCATCCATCACGTAGCCCAGGTCCTGTTCCATGTCCGGCACCGCCAGCCGGGCGATGGCGGCTTCGTCACGCACCGGGTGGCGGAACTTCGGGCCTTCGCCTTCGACGAAGTACAGCTCCAGGCCCATCGCATCGGGAATGGTGAGGATGTCCGAGAACAGAATGGCCGCATCCAGCGGGAAGCGGCGCAGCGGCTGCAGGGTGACTTCGCAGGCAATCTCCGGGGTCTTGGCCATGGCCAGGAAGCTGCCGGCCTTGGCCCGGGTCGCGCGGTACTCCGGCAGATAGCGGCCGGCCTGGCGCATCAGCCAGACAGGGGTGCAGTCCACCGGTTCGCGGCGCAGGGCGCGCAGCAGGCGATCGTTGCGGAGAGGGCTGGTCACGATGGGCATTCCTTGGACGAAAGTTGGCAGCGGCGTCAGTCGCCGTGCGAGAGGATCTGGAAACCGCGATGCAGTTCGGCATCGCGGGCCTTCTCAAAGGCGTGGCGGGCTTCGTCAGCCTGCAGGAACAGCTCGCGCCGCAACTGCGAGCGGCTGCCGACGCGACCGCTCTCGCGCAGCAGCTCCCAGCCGCCGAACAGGTCCGGCAGCAGGCTCAGGCGCAGGAAGCGCGGTGCCTGCGCGCCGGCGTCGGGATGTTGCAGGTAGACGTGCATGCCGACGATTGTAGCGGGGCCAGAGTGACCCCGGCCGCAACGCGGCCGTGCCGGTCGCTGGCCGGCAATCCTGCCGCGCAGCCCGGTCGTGCCGGCCGCTGGCTGGCAATCCTCCCGCGCATCCCGGTAGTGCCGGCCGCTGGCCGGCAATCCCCTCGCGCATCTCGGCTCTACCGGCCCGACAGCACCTTCAGCACCGCCGCCTCATCCACGTCCGGCACCACTTCGGCACGCCCCATGCCGCGCCACAGCACCAGGCGCAGGCGGCCGGCCACGTTCTTCTTGTCCAGGCGCATGCGGCCGAGCAGGGCCTGCGGGTCGAGCCCGGCCGGGATTGCCACCGGCAGGCCCAGGCGTTCCAGCAGTGCCTGCAGGCGCGCGCGGTCGGCATCGTCGGCCAGGCCCAGGTCGGTGGACAGCTTCGCCGCCAGCACCATGCCCACCGCCACCGCCTCGCCATGGTTCAGCGCATCGCGGCCGGGCGCGGAGTAGCCCTGCTCGGTTTCGATGGCATGGCCGAAGGTGTGGCCGAGGTTGAGCAGGGCACGCTCGCCCTTCTCGAATGGATCGCGCTCGACGATGGCGGCCTTGTGCCGGCAGCTGCGCGCGATGGCTTCGGCCAGCGTGGCATCCTCGCCGGCCAGCAGCGCATCGGCATGCTGCTGCAGCCATTCGAAGAACACGGCATCGCCCAGCGCGCCGTACTTCACCACTTCGGCCAGGCCGGCACGCAGCTCGCGCGCTGGCAGGCTGGCCAGCACGCGGGTATCGGCGATGACCGCGCGCGGTGGATGGAAGGCGCCGACCAGGTTCTTGCCGGCGGGAATGTCGACCGCGGTCTTGCCACCGACAGACGAATCGACCATCGCCAGCAGGGTGGTGGGCAGCTGCACGCAGTCCACGCCCCGCATCCAGCAGGCCGCGGCGAAGCCGGCGAGATCACCGACCACGCCGCCGCCCAGCGCGAACACGCAGGCATCGCGGGTGGCGCCGAGCGCAGCCAGCGCTTCGATGGCACGGCCGAATTCGGCCAGCGTCTTGGAGGCTTCGCCGGCGGCCAGCACGTGCTCGCCGACGATCAGGTCGGGGCGTGCGGCCAACAGCGTCTGCTTGGCCGACGCCAGATAGCGCGGAGCCACTTCGCTGTCGCTGAGCAGCAGCACATGGCGGCCGCGCACGTGTGAAACCAGTGCAGCGCCATCGGCCAGGGCACCGGCGCCGATGGTGATGGAGTAGGGGCGATCGCCGCCAACGGCGACCTGCAGCAAGGCGGGGGAAATCATGTGGTCATGTCCTGGCGCTGCCATTGCGTGGCCAGCTTGACTACCAGTTGGGCAGTCGCGTCGGCAGCGGTATACGGGTCGGTATCGAGCGTGAGGTCGGCCAGTTCTCGGTACAGCGGATCGCGCTGTGCGGCCAGATCATGCAGCACCTGCTCGCGGTCCGGGCGCTGCAGCAGCGGCCGGCCCTTGTCGCGGGCCAGGCGTTCCAGCTGCGCGGCCACGCCGACCCGCAGGTAGACCACGAAGCCGCGCCGGGCAATCAATGCGCGGTTGCCCGGATCCAGCACCGCTCCGCCGCCGGTGGAGACCAGTTGGCCTCGGCCTTCCAGCACGCGGGCCAAGGCCTGCCGCTCATGGCTGCGGAAGCCGGCTTCGCCGGCGTGCTCGAAAATGGTCGGGATGCTGGCGCCGGCGGCGTCGACGATGGCCTGGTCGACATCGACGAAGTCCAGCGTGAAACGCTCGGCCAGGCGGCGGCCGATGCAGGTTTTGCCGGCGCCCATCGGGCCGATCAGGATCAGGTTCGGAGCAGGATTCATGCCCTCTGATGCTAACACCTCCGTGCCCTGGCCTTTACGTCCTTCACGTCAGGGTAGGCGTTTCTGCGGGGTTTCCCGCGCCAACCGGAGTACAGGCCATGACGGTCGCCAAGGTCATCGAAATCACCGCCTCCTCGCCGAAGAGCGTGGAGGACGCCGTGCGCAGCGGTCTGAAGAAGGTCTCCGAGACGGTCAAGGGCATCCAGGGCGCCTGGGTGAACGAGACCAAGGTGGTGACCAATGGCAGCGGCGAAATCACCGAATGGCGGGTCAACCTGCGGGTGACCTTCCTGGTGGAATAGGCGCGCTCAGCGCACGTCCTGCACCTGTCGCTGGCCGCCCAGCACCACCACGTGGTCGGCCAGGGCGGGCAGGGCATGCAGCGCCTGGCGGCTGACCCGCTCGTAGTACTGCACGAAGCGCTCCAGCTGTGGCCGGCTCATGCCGTGCCGGCCCGGCTGCGCGGCCTGCAGATTCTGCTCCTGCTGCCAGCGCCAGCGCGGTACCACCGAGAAATCCGGCGGCTGCAGGAACCACAGGCGGTCGCAGCGCTGCCACAGCGCCGGGTAGTCGCGGGCGAGCGCCTGGTTGCACCAGCGCCGCCAGCGACCATCGGCGTCGGCTTCGCGCTCCAGTGCGTTCAACGGGCTGTCCAGCGCGGCGTCATCCTGCGCCGGCGTGCCCAGGAACCAGCCTTCGAACACCAGCAGATCGAGGGGCTGCTCGATACGCGGCCATTGCGCTTCGTGCACGCGTTCGTCGGCCAGCTTGTCGAAGCGGGGCATCGCCAAAGGCTGGCGTGCGGTTACGGCGTCGAGCACCGCGTGGGCCAGCGTCAGGTCGTGGGTGCCCGGCGGGCCGCGCGTGATCAGCAGCGGATGCACCTGGCGGGCCAGCCGCTGCCGCTGTGCGCGGGTCAGGTAGACATCATCGATGGACAGCGTGGCGGCGTTCAGGCCGCGCGACTGGGCGCGCGCCACCACCTGCGCGGCCAGCGTCGATTTGCCGCTCCCCTGCAGGCCGCTGATCGCCAATACTGGAACCGCTGCAGCGTTGCCCAGTGCATCATCCAGCACCTGTTCGGCCAATGTTTCGGGGAATCCTTTCACCTGGGGCATATACGCAGCAGCGGCCATGCAGCCACAATAGCCCAAACCGTGTGAGAACAACGCCATCATGAGCGACCTGTACGCCGAAGCCCTGTCCACGTTTGCCCGCCTGTTCGAGGAGGCCAAACAGAGCCGCGAGGTCGAGCCCAACGCGATGACCGTGGCGACTGCAGATGCGCAGGGGCGCCCGTCGGCGCGCACCGTGCTGCTGAAGGCCTTCGACGAGCGCGGCTTCGTCTTCTACACGCACCTGGACAGCCACAAGGGCCGTGAGCTGCACGCCAATCCGCAGGCCGCGCTGTTGTTCCTGTGGCGCAGCCTGCGCGAGGCCGGCATCCAGGTACGCATCGAGGGCCGTGTCGAGCAGGTCGCCGATGCTGAGGCCGACGCCTATTTCGCCAGCCGCCCGCGCATGAGCCAGATCGGCGCGTGGGCCTCGCAGCAGTCGAAGACGCTGGCGACGCGTGAGGAGTTCGATGCCCGCGTGGCGGAGGTCGAGGCACGTTTCGACGGCAAGGACGTGCCGCGTCCGGACGGCTGGAGTGGTCTGCGGGTAGTGCCTGACCGTATCGAATTCTGGTACGGCGCGCAGTTCCGCCTGCACGAGCGCTGGTGCTATGAAGCCGGTGCCGAAGGGCGCTGGAGCAAGCGCCTGCTGTATCCGTAAGGATGGCCGGTGCAACGCCTGCCGCTGTACCGCGTGGTGGTGTTCGTGCCGCCGGCAGCCCTGGACGCGGTGAAGCAGGGCATCCTCGCGGTGGATGCGCTGGTGGCCGGCGACTACGAGCACGGCATGTGGTGGTCGGCGCCGGGCTTCGAACAGTTCCGCCCGCGCGTGGGTGCGTCGCCCGTACAGGGTGAGGCGGGGCGCACCGAAGTGGTCGACAGCGTACGCCTGGAATTCTGCCTGCCGCGCGATCCGCAGCGACTGCAGCGCATCTTCGAACAGGGCATCGCGCCGCATCACCCGTGGCAGGTGCCGGTGGTGCAGGTGGAGGAAATCGAGCTTCTGCTGGCCGACGCACGGCGGTTGTAGAGCCGTGCCATGCTCGGCTGCTGCTCCGACGCATGAGGCAGTCGAGCAGGGCTCGACTCCACAAGAGCAGGCCGTCGCAAATGGACCGGCTTGCTTCATCTGCGAGCAGGCCCTTAGCCGGCACACTCCGACGGGTGTTCTCGACTTCCGGAGTTGCCATGCCCTCCTGGCGTTACCTGTTTGCGGTGCCGCCGCCGCGTCGCGGCGTGGAAGCGTTCCTGCTGTTGATCGCCCGCGTCGTGGCCGGGATGATGTTCTGCGTGTCCGGCTGAACAAGGTGTTCACCGATGCGGGCCGCGAACGCATGGTGCATACGCTGGTCGATGCGGGGATTCCGTTCCCGGTGTTCAGTGCGCCGGTGCTCGGCGGCACTGAATGGATTGCGGGCGGCCTGCTGGTGCTGGGCCTGCTCAGCCGGCATTCGGCCCTGCTGCTGGCGGGGATCTGTGCGGTGGCGGCGCTGACCGATGGCATCGCGCGCATTCCTGCGGGACTGAGCGTACCGAATTGGTTGAGCTGGTTCTTCTACCTGAGCGAGGTGCCGCTGGGTGTGTTGCTGTTGTGGATTGCCGCAGTTGGGAGTGGACGGTTCGCGATAGAAGCGCGTTGGGCACGCTGTTGCACTTTATTCCGCGCCCGACCGACGAGCGTGCTGTAGCGCCTGGACGCTCCAGTAGATCCACGCCATGCGTGGATGGGGTGATTGGGAAAAGCGGTGCGAACCAAGGTTCGCACCCACTGGGGATCGCTTCGCACCGCCCAGGCATCGGGTTGCCCTCAACAGACATCGGCATCGGTTCGCCCCGGCCAGAGATCGGTGTGCACCAGCCAGATGGCAGGACGTTACAATCCCTCCGCGCGCAGCCAGCGCCAGAGTGTGGTGCGTGACACGCCCAGCGCCTGCGCCATCCCCTCGCGGTCATTGCGGTGTTCCTGCAACAGCGTTTCCAACTGCGCACGCGGCGGGCGCTTGCCGTTGCTTTCCACTGGTAGCGCAGCGGCGCCCTCATTCACCAGCTCGGGTGCCAGCTGCAGCAGTCGCGCCGCATCAATCAGCCCTTCACCAGGTTGCCAATGGATGCGCAGCCGATCCACCAGATTGCGCAATTCGCGCACATTTCCGGGCCACTCTGCGGTGGTCAGCACCGCCAGCGCCTCCGCATCCAGTGGCGCGTCGATACCACGCAGCTGGCGGAAGAAATGCTGCGCCAGCAGCGGGATGTCACCGCGCCGGGCACGCAGTGCGGGCAGGGCGATGCGCAGCGCGGCCAGGCGGTAATACAGGTCGCGGCGGAAGCTGCCGGCCGCCACGCGCTGCTCGAGCGACTGCAGGGTCGCGGCCACCACGCGAAGGTCGACCGGGGTCGGTTCGGTGGCGCCGACACGCAGTACCTCGCGTTCTTCCAGCACCCGCAGCAGGCGGGTCTGCAGTGGCAGCGGAAGTTCGCCGATTTCATCCAGGAACAGGGTGCCGCCGTCAGCGGCCTCGACCAGGCCAACGCGGCCGCCACGACGTGCGCCGGTGAAGGCGCCATCGCTGTAGCCGAACAGCTCCGCTTCCAGTAGCGATTCGCTGATGGCGCCGCAGTTCAGCGCCACGAAGCGCCCGCGACGGCCGCTGGCGGCGTGCAGTTGGCGCGCCACCAGTTCCTTGCCGGTGCCGGTTTCGCCGGTGACCAGCACGGTGCTGTCATGCGGTGCGTAGAGCGCGATTTGAGCGCGTACCTGCGCCATCAAGTCGCTGTCGCCGAGCAGTTCGTGCGCGTCGCTGCGCACTGCCGGGCGCCGGCGCGGTGCAGCGCGGTTGCTGCCGGAACGTGCCAGGGTCTGGGTCAGTTCGAGGGCGTGTTCGAACGCCTGCCGTACCGAATCGGCGGAGTACAGCAGCACGCCGGGCAGGCCGGCCTGCTCGGCATGGTCGATGGCCATGCCGGTGCCGACGATCACCTCGATGCCATTGGCGCGCAGGTCGGCGATGCAGTCGCGCGCGTCCTCGCGGGTGACGAAGCGGCGATGCTCGATATCCAGGCCGAAACTCTGCTGGAAGTTGCTGAACACCGGCACGTCGCTGGCGTGGGTGACCAGGCCGATGCGGCTGGCTATGCGGCGGGCACGGGCCAGCGCTTCCATCAGGTCGAAGCCGTTGGCCTGGATCGGCACCAGTGGCAGCTCCAGCCGCCCGCGTAGCCAGGCGGCATTGGAGCCGCCGGCGATCACTACGTCGCAATGCTCACGGCGCAGGCGTTTGCCGATCACGTCCACGGCTTCCTCGAAGCCGAGGTTGATCTGCTCGATGCGCGCACGGCGGTCGAACTCGGGGATGACGTCGCCGAGCAGGCCGGTCAGGCGCGAAACGCTGACGGTCCAGATCACCGGACGGCCGGGGTCGGCATCGGCGTGGCGCAGCGGGGTGCGGGGCAGGTACATGACGGCAGCAATTGGTCGGAATGTTTCATGATACATCCGTTTCAATGTTTCATATGTTTCACTGTTGCGGGGTGGTCATGTCTGTGAAATCAAAGGCTTGCAGCTTGGCACGGGGCTTGCGCCCTCTGTCCCGTACTTCAACCTGGATCGCCGCATGACCGCTTCCGCTCCTTTCTCCGCCGGTGCTCGCTTCCGTGAGGCGCTGGCTGCCGAATCGCCGTTGCAGGTGATCGGCGCGATCAACGCCAACCACGCCCTGCTGGCCAAGCGCGCCGGCTTCCGCGCCATCTACCTGTCTGGTGGCGGTGTTGCCGCCGGCTCGCTGGGCCTGCCGGACCTGGGCATCAACACCCTGGAAGACGTGCTGGTGGACGTGCGCCGCATCACCGATGTCTGCGACCTGCCGTTGATGGTCGACATCGACACCGGCTTCGGCCCGAGCGCGTTCAACATCGCGCGCACCGTGAAGTCGCTGATCAAGGCAGGCGCGGCCGCCTGCCACATCGAAGACCAGGTTGGCGCCAAGCGCTGCGGTCACCGTCCGGGCAAGGAAATCGTCTCTCAGGGCGAAATGGTGGACCGTGTGAAGGCCGCTGCCGATGCCAAGACCGACCCGGACTTCTTCCTGATCGCGCGTACCGATGCCATCCAGGTGGACGGCGTGGACAAGGCGATCGAGCGCGCCATCGCCTGCGTCGAGGCCGGTGCCGACGGCATCTTCGCCGAGGCCGCCTACGATCTGGACACCTACCGCCGCTTCGTGGACGCGGTGAAGGTGCCGGTGCTCGCCAACATCACCGAATTCGGTGCCACCCCGCTGTTCAGTCGCGATGAACTGGCCTCGGCCGGCGTCGCCATCCAGCTGTTCCCGCTGTCGGCGTTCCGCGCGGCCAACAAGGCGGCCGAGAACGTGTACCAGGCGGTGCGCCGCGATGGCCATCAGCGCAACGTGGTGGAGACCATGCAGACCCGCGAAGAGCTGTACGACCGCATCGGCTATCACGCCTTCGAGCAGCAGCTCGATGCGCTGTTCGCCGCCAAGAAATAAGCAGTACCCTGCACCATCAAGTTTCGGAGGGAAACATGAACGATACGACCGCAACCCCCACCTTCAAGCCGAAGAAGTCCGTCGCCCTGTCCGGCACCGCTGCCGGCAACACCGCGCTGTGCAGCGTGGGCCGCAGCGGCAACGACCTGCACTACCGTGGCTATGACATCCTGGACCTGGCCAACACCAGCGAATTCGAGGAGATCGCCTACCTGCTGGTGCACGGCAAGCTGCCGACCCGCGCCGAGCTGGTTTCGTACAAGGCCAAGCTGAAGTCGCTGCGTGGCATCCCGGCGGCGGTGAAGGCCGCGCTGGAAGAACTGCCGCCGTCGGCACACCCGATGGACGTGATGCGCACTGGTGTCTCCGTGCTCGGCTGCGTGGCGCCGGAGAAGGACGACCACAACCACCCGGGCGCGCGCGACATTGCCGACAAGCTGATGGCCTGCCTCGGCTCGATGCTGCTGTACTGGTACCACTGGAGCCACAACGGCCGTGCCATCGACGTGGAAACCGACGATGACTCGATCGGTGGCCACTTCCTGCACCTGCTGCACGGCGAGAAGCCGCAGGACTCGTGGGTGAAGGCGATGCACACCTCGCTGATCCTGTACGCCGAGCACGAGTTCAACGCCTCGACGTTCACCTGCCGGGTCATCGCCGGCACCGGCAGCGACATGTACAGCGCGATTTGCGGTGGCATCGGCGCGCTGCGCGGTCCCAAGCATGGCGGTGCCAACGAAGTGGCGTTCGAAGTGCAGAAGCGCTACGACAACCCGGATGAAGCCGAGGAAGACATCAAGGCCCGCGTCGAGCGCAAGGAAGTGGTGATCGGCTTCGGCCACCCGGTCTATACCGTGTCCGACCCGCGCAACAAGGTGATCAAGGACGTGGCCCGCGAGCTGTCTGAAGAGCAGTCGAGCATGAAGATGTACGACATCGCCGAGCGCCTGGAATCGGTGATGTGGGACATCAAGAAGATGTTCCCGAACCTGGACTGGTTCAGCGCCGTCAGCTACCACATGATGGGCGTGCCGACCGCGATGTTCACTCCGCTGTTCGTGATCGCCCGCACCGCCGGCTGGAGCGCGCACATCATCGAGCAGCGCATCGACGGTAAGATCATCCGCCCGAGCGCCAATTACATCGGTCCGGAAGACCGCGACTTCGTCGCCATCGACAAGCGCGTCTGATCCACCTGCTGTACTCATCCGGCCGGCCGCGTGCCGGCCGGATGCTTTCGCCGCCGCACCGCCGGCACCCGGCCCGCCCCAAGCATTCCGCCAGCCCATGAATACCGATTACCGCAAGAACCTCCCCGGCAGCGCGCTGGACTATTTCGACGCGCGTGCCGCCGTCGATGCGATCCAGCCCGGCGCCTACGCCACTCTGCCGTACACCTCGCGCGTGCTGGCCGAGAACCTGGTGCGCCGCTGCGATCCGGCCACGCTCGGCGATTCGCTGAAGCAGCTGATCGAGCGCCGCCGCGACCTCGATTTCCCATGGTTCCCCGCACGCGTGGTCTGCCACGACATCCTCGGCCAGACTGCTCTGGTGGACCTGGCCGGCCTGCGTGATGCGATTGCTGACAAGGGCGGTGACCCGGCCAAGGTCAATCCGGTGGTGCCGGTGCAGTTGATCGTCGATCACTCGCTGGCGGTGGAATGCGGTGGCTACGATCCGCAGGCCTTCGAGAAGAACCGCGCCATCGAGGATCGCCGCAACGAAGACCGTTTCCACTTCATCGACTGGACCAAGCAGGCGTTCCAGAACGTGGACGTGATTCCGCCGGGCAACGGCATCATGCACCAGATCAACCTGGAGAAGATGTCGCCGGTGATCTACGTGCAGGACGGCGTGGCCTTCCCCGACACCTGCGTGGGCACCGACAGCCACACCCCGCACGTGGATGCGCTGGGTGTGATCGCCATCGGTGTGGGCGGCCTGGAAGCGGAGAACGTGATGCTCGGTCGTGCCTCGTGGATGCGGCTGCCGGACATCATCGGCGTCGAGCTGACCGGCAGGCCGCAGCCGGGCATCACCGCCACCGACGTGGTGCTGGCGCTGACCGAATTCCTGCGCAGGGAGCGCGTGGTCGGCGCGTATCTTGAATTCTTCGGCGAGGGGGCGGCGGCACTGACCATCGGTGACCGCGCCACCATCTCCAACATGTGCCCCGAATACGGCGCGACCGCCGCGATGTTCTACATCGACGGGCAGACCATCGATTACCTGCGCCTGACCGGCCGCGAGGAATCGCAGGTGGCGCTGGTGGAGAACTACGCCCGCACCACTGGCCTGTGGGCTGACGACCTGGCCACCGCGCAGTACGAGCGCGTGCTGCGCTTCGACCTGTCCAGCGTAGTGCGCAACATGGCCGGCCCGTCCAACCCGCACAAGCGCGTGGCGACCGCCGAGCTGGCCGAGCGCGGCATCGCCGACGAGGCCAAGCTGGCAGCGGGCAAGGCCGAGCAGGCGCAGGGCCTGATGCCCGATGGCGCGGTGATCATCGCCGCCATCACCAGCTGCACCAACACCTCCAACCCGCGCAACGTGATCGCCGCAGCACTGTTGGCGCGCAAGGCCAACGAACGTGGCCTGCTGCGCAAGCCGTGGGTGAAGTCCTCGCTGGCGCCGGGTTCCAAGGCCGTGCAGCTGTACCTGGAAGAATCCGGTCTGCTGCCGGACCTGGAACAGCTCGGCTTCGGCATCGTCGCCTTCGCGTGCACTACCTGCAATGGCATGAGTGGTGCGCTGGACCCGAAGATCCAGCAGGAAATCATCGACCGTGACCTGTACGCAACGGCTGTGCTGTCGGGTAACCGCAACTTCGATGGCCGCATCCACCCGTACGCCAAGCAGGCCTTCCTGGCCTCGCCGCCGCTGGTGATCGCCTATGCCATCGCCGGCACCGTGCGCTTCGATATCGAGAAGGACGTGCTGGGCGTGGACGCCGATGGCAACGAGGTGCGCCTGAAGGATATCTGGCCGAGCGATGCCGAGATCGACGCGGTGGTGAAGGCCTCGGTGAAGCCCGAGCAGTTCCGCAAGGTCTACAACCCGATGTTCAACGTGCGCGTGGAGAACGGTGCCGCAGTCAGCCCGCTGTACGACTGGCGCCCGCAGAGCACCTACATCCGTCGTCCTCCGTACTGGGAGGGCGCACTGGCCGGCGAGCGCACGCTGGCAGGCATGCGCGCGCTGGCGGTGCTGCCGGACAACATCACCACCGATCACCTGTCGCCGTCCAACGCGATCCTGGCGTCCAGTGCCGCCGGCGAATACCTGGCGAAGATGGGCCTGCCGGAAGAGGACTTCAATTCCTACGCTACCCACCGCGGTGACCACCTGACCGCACAGCGCGCCACCTTCGCCAACCCGAAGCTGTTCAACGAAATGGTGCGCAACGACGATGGCAGCGTGAAGCAGGGTTCGCTGGCGCGCGTGGAGCCGGAAGGCAAGGTGATGCGCATGTGGGAAGCGATCGAGACCTACATGGCGCGCAAGCAGCCGCTGATCATCATCGCCGGTGCCGACTACGGCCAGGGCAGCTCGCGTGACTGGGCCGCCAAGGGCGTGCGCCTGGCAGGTGTGGAAGCGATCGTGGCCGAAGGCTTTGAACGCATCCACCGCACCAACCTGATCGGCATGGGTGTGCTGCCGCTGGAGTTCAAGCCGGGCACCACCCGCCTGACCCTGGGCATCGACGGCACCGAGACCTTCGACGTGATCGGCGAGCGCACCCCGCGCGCCGACCTGACGCTGGTCATCCACCGCCGCGACGGCCAGGACGTGATCGTGCCAGTGACCTGCCGCCTGGACAGCGACGAGGAAGTGGCGATCTACGAAGCCGGTGGCGTGCTGCAGCGCTTCGCCCAGGACTTCCTGGAAGGCGCCAAGGTGGCGTAAGACATCCGACGGCCCGGCAACGGGCCGTCTTTCTTTGCAAGGAACACATCCATGACCTTCCTCCCGCAACTCCGTATTCCCGCCACCTACATGCGCGGCGGCACCAGCAAGGGCGTGTTCTTCCGCCTGCAGGACCTGCCCGAAGCCGCGCAGGTGCCGGGCGCCGCACGCGATGCGCTGCTGATGCGCGTGATCGGCTCGCCCGATCCGTATGGCAAGCAGACTGACGGCATGGGTGGCGCCACCTCCAGCACCAGCAAGTGCGTGATCATCTCCACCGCCTCGGTGCCGGACCACGATGTGGACTACCTGTACGGCCAGGTCTCGATCGACACCGCCTTCGTCGACTGGAGCGGCAACTGCGGCAACCTCAGCACTGCGGTAGGTCCGTTCGCGATCGCCAACGGCCTGATCGATCCGTCCCGCGTGCCGCGCGATGGCCTGTGCACCGTGCGCATCTGGCAGGCCAACATCGGCAAGACCATCATCGCCCACGTGCCGATGCGCGACGGCGAAGTGCAGGAGACCGGTGATTTCGAGCTGGATGGCGTGACCTTCCCGGCCGCCGAGATCCAGCTGGAGTTCATCGATCCGTCCGATGACGGCGATGCGGGCGCGATGTTCCCGACCGGCAACCTGGTCGACACCCTGGACGTGCCGGGCGTGGGCAGTTTCGAGGTGACCATGATCACCGCCGGCATTCCGACCATCTTCCTCAATGCGACCGACCTGGGCTACACCGGCACCGAACTGCAGCCTGCGATCAACGAGGACAAGGGGGCGCTGGAGCGCTTCGAGAAGATCCGCGCCTACGGCGCCTTGCGCATGGGGCTGATCAAGAACCTGGAAGATGCGGCCACGCGCCAGCACACGCCGAAGGTGGCCTTCGTGGCACCGGCGCAGGATTACGTGTCGTCCAGTGGCAAGGCCATTCCGGCCTCGGCGATCGACCTGCATGCACGTGCGTTGTCGATGGGAAAGCTGCACCACGCGATGATGGGTACCGCTGCCGTGGCGATCGGCACCGCAGCAGCGATTCCGGGCACGCTGGTCAATCGCGCGGCCGGCGGTGGCGAACGTGAAGCGGTGACCTTCGGTCATCCCTCGGGCACGTTGCGCGTGGGCGCGCAGGCCGGTCTCGTTGACGGACAGTGGACGGTGACCAAGGCCATCATGAGCCGCAGCGCCCGCGTGCTGATGGAAGGCAAGGTGCGGGTGCCGGCCGAATAGTGCTCTGGTAGATGCCAACCTTGGTTGGCATGGTGCACGGGCAACCGTGCACCGGAACGAGGAGATCGACGATGTCCGACAACCACACCCCATCCAATGAGCGTGCAGCGTGGGATGCGCTGCTGGTGGGCATCGTCGACTACGTGCGCGACGCGCGCATCGACTCACCCCTGGCGTTCCAGACCGCGCACCACTGCCTGCTCGACACGCTGGGCTGCGGCCTGGAAGCGCTGTCCTTCCCGGCCTGCAGCAAACTGCTTGGTCCACTGGTGCCGGGCATCAGCGTGGTCAACGGCGCGCGCGTTCCGGGTACGCACTACGTGCTGGACCCGGTGCAGGCCGCCTTCAACATCGGCGCGATGGTGCGCTGGTTGGATTTCAACGATACCTGGCTGGCGGCCGAATGGGGGCACCCGTCGGACAACCTGGGGGGCATCCTTGCCGTCTGCGATTGGCTGGGGCGCAACGCGCAGGCCCTGCGCCGCCCGGCGCCCACGGTGCACGACGTGCTGCTGGCGATGATCAAGGCGCACGAGATCCAGGGCGTGCTGGCGCTGCAGAACTCCTTCAACCGGGTGGGGCTCGACCACGTGGTGCTGGTCAAGGTGGCCACCACGGCCGTGGTCGCCCAACTGCTCGGGCTGGACCGCGAGCGCATGCTCAATGCGCTGTCGCTGGCCTGGGTCGATGGCCAAGCGCTGCGCACCTACCGGCACGCACCCAACACCGGCTCGCGCAAGAGCTGGGCGGCCGGCGATGCGACCAGCCGTGGCGTGCGCCTGGCCTTGATGGCAGCCAGCGGTGAGATGGGCTATCCCAGCGTGCTGAGCGCGCCAACCTGGGGCTTCGAGGCCGTGTCCATGCGCGGTCAGGCACTGACGCTGGGGCGACCGCTGGGCAGCTATGTGATGGAGAACGTGCTGTTCAAGATCAGCTACCCGGCCGAGTTCCACGGCCAGACCGCAGTGGAGGCCGCGGTCATGCTGCACCAGCAGTTGCGTGCGATGGGGCGGCGGGTCGAGGACATCGCGCACATCGCGATCCGGACCCAAGAAGCCTGCATCCGCATCATCGACAAGCAGGGCCCGTTGCACAATCCCGCTGACCGTGACCACTGCGTGCAGTACATGGTCGCGATCGCGCTGCTGCACGGGCGGTTGACGGCCGAGGACTACGAGGACGATGTGGCGGCGGATCCGCGCATCGATGCGCTGCGCGCGAAGATGACCTGCCATGAAGACCCGCAGCTCAGCGCCGATTACCTGGACCCGGAAAAGCGCAGCATCGCCAATGGCCTGAGCGTGCGCTTCACCGATGGCACCGCGCTGCCGGAGGTGCTGGTGGAGTGCCCGCTGGGCCACGCGCGCCGTCGCGAGGAAGGCATTCCGTTGCTGATGGACAAGTTCCGCCGGCACTTGGCCCGCCGCTCCCCGCCCAGCCAGCAGCAGCGCATCCTGGCCGCATCGCTGAACCCGGTGGCCCTGGCGGCAATGCCGGTGACCGACTACGTGGACCTGTATCTGCCGGGCTAGGGCGATCGGTAGTGCCGGCCCT
>NZ_CVIW01000023.1:0-254483 GCF_001499715.1 Stenotrophomonas thermophila
CGACCGCATCAAGGGCCTGGGCCTGCTGCGCCTGTATGGCCGCGGCGACGCTGAGCTGGAGGGGATCGAGGCGGCTGCCGAAGGCGTGCGCGTGCGCACGCTGAAGGTGCTGCGGATTGCCTTCCTGTCGTCCACGGTGCTGGAATTCTTCGCCTCGGTGAGCGTGGCGATGGTGGCGCTGTACCTGGGCCTGAGCTATCTGGGCATGATGTCGCTGCATGCAGCGGTGCCGACGCTGGGTGCGGGGCTGTTCTGCCTGCTGCTGGCACCGGAATTCTATGCGCCGCTGCGACGGCTGGCCGCGCACTACCATGATCGCGCCAATGCACTGGCCGCCGCCGCCGAAGTGGAGCGCCTGCTGCAGTCGCTGCCCGATGAGCAGGGCCTGATCGAGAACGAGGTTGCACCGCTGGCGGTGGAGCCGGCCGAGGCCGCCTTGCCGCCGCTGCACGCACAAGGGCTGGTGCTGCGCCCGCTGGGCGCGCCGCAGGATGTGCTGCAGGATCTGGACCTGCGGCTGGAGCCGGGCCAGCGCCTGTCCCTGGTTGGTCCCAGCGGCTCCGGTAAAAGCACCCTGCTGGAAGCGCTGGCCGGCTGGCTGCCGCCGCGCGCCGGCAAGCTGCAGCTGCGTCCCGGTGTGCAGGTGGCCTATGCCAGCCAGCGCCCCTACCTGTTCCACGGCAGCATTGCCGACAACCTGCGCCTGGCCGATCCGGGTGCCAGCGATGCGCGTCTTCGTGCGGTGGCCGAGGCCGCGCAGGTGCTGCAGTTCGCACAGCGCCTGCCACTGGGCCTGGACACGGTGATCGGCGAACGTGGCTTCGGCCTGTCCGGCGGCGAAGCCCGTCGTATCGGCCTGGCCCGGTTGTTGCTGCGCGATCCGCAGGTGCTGCTGCTGGACGAACCCACCGCGTTCCTCGATGCCGATACCGAAGCGGCGCTTTTGCGCAGCCTGGCCGCCTATGCACGTGGCCGCAGCGTGGTGGTCGCCACCCACAGCCCGGCGGTGATCGCCTGGGCCGACCGTTGCCTGCTGTTGCCGGAAGGCCGCCTGGTCGAGCCGGCACAGGCGGTGCGCGCATGAGCCGTTCGCCTGATTCGCTGCGCGCGGTGTTCCTGCGCCATCGGCCGCGCCTGCTGCTGACCGTGCTGCTGCTGTGGACCACCATGCTGGCCGGCACCGCATTGCTAGGTCTGTCCGGTGGCTTCCTCACCGCCGCCGCGTTGGCTGGCGCGGCCGGCCTCGGCCAAGGGTTCAACTTCTTTTCACCGTCCGCGGGCATACGCGGGCTGACGATGGCGCGCATCGTGTCGCGCTATTTCGAGAAGCTGGTCGGCCACGACGCCACGCTGCGCATCGCCCGCGACCTGCGCGTGTGGTTCTTCCGCCGCGCGTTGCCGCTGGCACCTGCACGGTTGGGGGCTACGCGCACCGGCGACCTTCTGGCGCGCCTGCTCGGCGATATCGGTGAAGTGGACGGCCTGCTGGTGCGTGCGATCGGGCCGCTGGTGGCGTTGGGCGGATTGTCGCTGGTCGCGATCGTTTCGGCGGCACTGATCCTGCCGTCGGCTGCGGTGCTGATGGCGGTGCTGGCGCTGCTGATCGCCTTCGGCGTGCCGTGGCTGGGCGTGCGCGGCCATGACGACGAGGAGGCCGACCGTGCCGCGCATCGCGCCGCATTGCGTACCGCTGCATTCGAAGGGCTGGAAGGTGCGGGTGACCTGGCCGCGCTGCACGCCGATGCGGCCTGGCAGCTCAAGGTACGCGTAGCTGCCAAGCAGCTGGCCTCGCGTGATCGCCGCCGCCGCTGGCGCCTGATCGCGGCCTCGACGCTGCACGGTCTGGTCGCCGGGCTGGGGCTGGTGGCGATGCTGGCATTGGCCCTGCATGCGGCCGAACAGCAGCGCATCGCGCCGGAGATGGCCGCGGGCCTGGTGTTCCTGACCGTGGCGTTGATCGAGCTGTGGGCCGGCATGGGCCTGGCCTGGCAGTCGCTGCAGTCCGGGCGCATTGCCGCCGATCGGTTGCAGGCCATCGTCGAGCAACCGCCGACGGTGGACGATCCGCAGGCGCCGCAGCCGGTACCGCAGGCCGCGCGCGTACAGTGGGATGACGTGCATTTCCAGTGGCCCGGTGCGGCGCGGCCGGTGCTGTCCGGCCTGCATCTGACCCTGGCGCCGGGCGAGCGCATCGCGATTCGCGGCGACAGCGGCAGCGGCAAGACCACGCTGTCCAGCCTGCTGCTGCGGCTGTGGGATCCGCAGCAGGGACGGCTGACCTACGGTGGCCGCGATCTGCGTGATTTCGCCCAGGCTGACTGGCACCGGCAACTGGCGTGGCTGCCGCAGAACGCGCCGGTGTTTGCCGGCAGCGTGGCCGAGAACCTGCGCCTTGGTGATCCCGATGCCAGCGACGCCGCGTTGTGGGCGGTGCTGCGCCGCGTGCGTCTGGGCGAATGGGCCGAGCGCAACGGCGGCCTGCAGGCCTGGGTGGGCGAGAACGGCGCGACGATGTCCGCCGGCCAGGCGCGGCGGTTGGCACTGGCGCGCGCGCTGCTGCGCAATGCGCCGATCCTGCTGCTGGACGAACCGACCGAAGGCCTCGACGTGGATACCGCACGCGCGCTGTTGCAGGACCTTTCCGGGTTGCTGGACGGGCGCAGCCTGCTGATGATCACCCACGATGATCTGCCTCAAGGCGTGGTCGATACGCAGTACAGATTGCGCGACAGGGTGTTGGTCCGCGAAGCGTGACGATGGTCCGGTAGTGCCGGCCGCTGGCCGGCAATTGGAGCGTCCGAGGATGCCGGCCAGCGGCCGGCACTACCGATTGCGAGGGTTACCGCGAGAACTCGCGCAGCATCACCGCGATCGAGGCCACGTTGGCCAGCACGCACAACCAGAACACCCACTGGAACGCGGCCTTGCGGTGCTTGTGGCGGAACAGCGCCTGCCCCAGCAGCGCGCCCGGCCAGCCACCGGCAAAGGCCAGCAGCTGCAGGGTGCGTTCGGGAGTGCGCCACTGCTTTCGCTGCGCCGCGCGCTTGTCCTGGCCGTACAGCGCGAACGACACCGCGCTGGCCAGCATGCACCAGCCACCCAGCCACAGCGGCAGCACACCGCTGACCATCAGCGCGATCAACGCACCGAACGCGGCGAGCGCCAGGTTGCGCTGCCAAGCCACTACAGCGCGTCGAGGAAGCCGCGCACGGCCGGGCCGAAACGCTCGAAATCGACCAGGAAGGCGTCGTGGCCCTGCGGCGATTCCAGGCCGATGAAGTGCGCATCGGCACCGCCGGCTCGCAGGCCATCGGCAACCTGTTGCTGCTGCTGCACGGGGAACAGGATATCGGTGTTGGCGCCGATCGCCAGCGCCTTCTCCACCCGGATCTTCGCGAGCCCGGCCAGCACGTCGCCGTCGGCATACTCGGCCAGGTCGAACCAGTCCATCGAGCGGCTCAGGTACAGGTAGCAGTTGGGATCGAAGAAACGCACGAAGCGTCGTGCATGGCCTTCCAGGTAGCTTTCCACCTGGAATTCGAGGCCGAACGGATCGTCGTCGGTCTGGTCCGAATCCAGCCGCACGCGGCCAAAGCGGCCATCCCATTCCAGTGCCGAACGGTAGGTGATTACGCCCAGCTTGCGCGCCATGCGCATGCCGGACTCGGGATACGCGTCGTCGTCGTAGTGGCCGCCATTCCAGCGTGGATCAAGGCGGATCGCTTCGCGCTGCAGCGAGCGGATCGCGATGGAGAACGGCAGCGCCTGCGCGCTGCCGGAAATGTTGACGTGGCTGCGCGCAATGCCCGGGTGCAGCATCAGCACGGCCAACGCGGTCATGCCGCCCATCGAGTTGCCGACCACGCAGGCCAGCTGCTCGATGCCCAGCGCACGCACGACTTCGATGGCGGCGCGCGCGCCGTCTTCGATCGACAGCTCGGGGAAGTCGAGACGATACGGCTGGCCGGTGGCCGGGTTGAGCGAGGCAGGACCGGTCGAGCCCTTGCAGCTGCCCAGCGAATTCACGCACACCACGAACCAGCGGTTGGTATCGATGGGTTTGTCGGGGCCAACCATCGCTTCCCACCAGCCCGGTGCCGGGTTGGCCTCGTTGGCCGCTGCATGCGCGTCTGGGGACAGGCCGGTCACGATCAGGATCGCATTGCTGGCATCGGCCGCTAGCGTTCCCCAGGTCTCGTAGGCCACGCGCGCGCCGTGCAGGGCGCCACCGCGCTTGAACGGGAAGGGCGAAGGCAGGGCGTGGAAGCGGGTGCCGGGCGGGATGAATTCGGTCATGCAGCCATTCTAGCGGGGCCGCATGTGCAGCTGGCGACACGCTGGATTCCAGCAGCGGGTGGACGCGGACCGGACCGTCGTATCCACGCATGGCGTGGATCTGCTGTAGAGCCGAGCCGATGCTCGGCTGGCGGGCGCCGGCAAGCCAATCGCAGCCGAGCGTGGGCTCGGCTCTACAAGTCAGGGAAACCGCAGCTCAACCACGCCGTCATGCGGCAGCGTCACCCGCACCACGTCGCTTTGCAGGTCGCCCTCGCTGCGGTTGGCGCTGCCGGTGCGTGAGATGCGTGCCAGCACTTCCACTTCGCGATGGGCCGACAGCGGTGCGGTTGGCATCGGACTGTCACCGTCGCCCAGCCCGACCGTGTCCGGGAATCCGCTCAGCGGCAGCTTGCGAGCGGCCACCGGCATCGGCGGGCCGCCGACGGCACGGGCCAGCACGAACACCTGGGTGCTGGCGGGCCACTCGTCGTTGTTCAGTGCCGGCAGCTGCACGCGCACCTGCAGCAGCGCGGGTGGCGCCGCAACGCCAGCATCGGGCGCATGGCCGGCGGCCTCGCGGGCAATCGCGATCTGCGCCTGCAGCGCCTGCGCGGCACCCGGTTCCAGTCGCGGCAGCAGGCCGCTCCACACATCCGCGGCCTCGGCATTCTTTCCGCGTTGGCGCAGGGCGATGCCCAGCAGCCAACTTGCGCGCTCTGCGTCGGGTGCCAGCGTGCGCGCCTGCTGCAACCAGGCCATTGCAGTGTCATCGAACTGCTTGCCGGCATCGGCCTGCGCGCGCGCCTGTGCGGCTTCCACCAGCACGCCCGGATCATCGGGTGCCAATGCCGCAGCACGCGCGAAGGCATCCGCTGCGGCGGCCAAGTTGCCGAGTTCGGCCTGCGAACGGCCCAGCAGCACCCAGCCATCGGCGCGCTGCGGGTCGCGCTTCAACGCGTCCTGCAGGGCCTGCACGCCATCGCGCAATGTCGCCACCGAGGGCGCCGGCTGCAGCTGTGCTGCACGCGGGTCACCAACCAGCAGATACAGGCAGGCGCCGGCCACGCCGAGCGCAAGCACACCCACCGCGAAACTGCGGCGACCGTGGTGGTGCAATGGCCACAGCACCAGCGCTGCCATCAATGCGGCCACCAGGCCGGCCAACGTCGGCAGCCAGTGGCTCACCATCCGTCTCCTTCATCGGCCTTGCCGGCCGGCGTTGCACCGACCGCGCGTCCACGGCGGCGGACAATGGCCAGCACCACCAGTGCACCGGCGCAGAGCATCAGCAGAGGCCCACCCCACAGCAGCCAGGTGCCCGGCTGCAACGGTGGTTGATAGAGCACGAACTCACCGTAGCGGGCGACCAGGAACTGCTTGATCTGTGCGTCGTCGTGGCCCTGCTGCATCAACTGCAGCACCTCCCGGCGCAGGTCCTGGGCGATCTGCGCGTTGGAGTCGGCCAGCGACTGGTTCTGGCACTGCACGCAGCGCAGCTGCGCGGCCAGGTCATGGAAGCGGCGTTCCTCGGCACCATCGCGGAACTGCAGCGGCTGCGGATCGTGCAGCGGCTGCTGGGCCAGCGCGGCCAGCGGCAGCATCAGGAGCAGCAGCGCCAGCAGCCAGCGCATCGGCTCAGGGCGCCGTATGCAGGGTGTTGCCGGCACTGCCCTGGGCCTTCTCGATCTTCTCCAGTGCCGGGATCAGCTTCTCGTCGACCACGCGCTGGGTCATCGCTCCGCTGTACTTCCAGCGCACGATGCCACTGCCATCAACCAGGAAGGTTTCTGGCGCAGCGGTCACGCCCCAGTCGATCGCGGTGCGGCCCTCAACATCGCTGAGCACCACCATGAACGGGTTGCCCAGCTGCTCCAGCCAGTGCAGCGCGTCCTTCGGATCATCCTTCCAGTTGTAGCCGATCACGCGCACGCGCTTGCTTTCGGCAAAACGGGTCAGCACCGGGTGTTCCTCGCGGCAGGCCGCGCACCAGCTGCCCCACACGTTCAACAGGTACGGCGCGCCACGCAGTTCGTCGCTGTGCACGATCATTTCCGGGTCGTGCAGCACCGGGAGCGCGAACGCTGGCGCCGGCTTGTCGATCAGCGCCGATGGCAGCACGTCGCGCTGCGGATCACCCGATTTCATCACCCCGTAGATCATCAGCCCGAGCAGGCCGAAGAAAAACAGCACGCCGATCACGATGGCTACCGGCGGCAGCGGGCGGGAGGGGCGCGGGGCGGGGGACTCGGACATGGAAACTCCTACGGGCGACGGAAACGGCGGTCGGCGGCGGCGATGAATCCGCCCAGGGCCATCAGCAGCGCGCCCAGCCAGATCCAGCGCACGAACGGCTTGATGTGCACCCGTACCGCCCATGCATTGTTGCCCAGCGGCTCCCCCAATGCCACGTAGACATCGCCGTCGAAGCGTGCATCGATGCCGGCCTCGGTCATCACCTGGCCGCCGCTGGCGTACTGGCGCTTCTCCGGGTGCAGCAGGGCCAGTTCGCGGCCGTCGCGGGACACCCGCAGGTGACCGCGGTCGGCGATGAAATTGGGGCCTTCGCGATGGTCCACGCCCTCGAAGCGCACTTCGTAGCGACCGACCACCAGATGCTGGCCCGGTGCCAGCGCCACTTCACGCTGCACGTTCAGCGCTTCGACCAGCAGCGCGCCAGCCAGGAACACGGCGATGCCGGCGTGGGCGACGATCATGCCGAGCATCTCGGCGGTGAAGCGGCCATTGCCGCGCAGGCGCTGCCAGACGAAGCGTGCGGTGCCGAGTGCGACCCAGGCCGCAGCGGCGACGCCGATGCCGGCCTTCCAGCCGTTCTGCGGCGCCTGCCACCAGGCCAGCGCGCCCAGCAGCACGGCCAGCCCCAGCCATGGCGCCAGCAGCGCGAATGCACGCGAAGTTTGGTCGCGCTGCCACTTCACCAGCGGGCCGAACGGCAGCAGCAGGATCATCGGCGCCATCAGCAGCAGGAACAGACTGCCGAAGTAGGGCGGGCCGACCGAGATCTTGCCCAGCGACAGCGCATCGGCCAGCAGCGGGTACAGCGTGCCGAGCAGGACCATCGCGCAGGCCGTGGCCAGCAGCAGGTTGTTGGCCAGCAGCAGGGTCTCGCGCGAGGTGGCGGTAAAGCCACGGCGCGGATCGTCGGCGTCCACGCTCAGCTGGCTGGCGCGCAGCGCGTACAGCAGCAGGCTGCCGCCGACCAGCACCGACAGGAACACCAGGATGAACAGGCCACGCGACGGATCGGCGGCGAACGAATGCACGCTGGTCAGCACACCGGAGCGCACCAGGAAGGTGCCCAGCAGCGAAAGCGCGAAGGCCGCGATCGCCAGCAGCAGGGTCCAACTGCTGAACGTGCCGCGCTTTTCAGTGACGGCCTGCGAATGGATCAGTGCCGCACCGACCAGCCATGGCATGAAGCTGGCGTTCTCCACCGGGTCCCAGAACCACCAGCCACCCCAGCCCAGCTCGTAGTAGGCCCACCAGCTGCCCAGCGCTATGCCAAGAGTCAGGAAGCCCCAGGCGACGTTGGTCCAAGGCCGCGTCCAGCGCAGCCAGCGGGCGTCGACGCGGCCTTCCAGAAGCGCGGCCACCGCGAACGCGAACGGAACGGCGAAACCCACGTAACCGATGTACAGCATCGGCGGATGGATGATCAGCCCCGGGTCCTGCAGCAGCGGGTTGAGGTCGCGGCCTTCCAGCGGTGCCGGGTTCAGGCGCAGGAACGGATTGGAGGTGAAGATCAGGAAGGCGAGAAAGCCGACGCTGACAATGCCCATCACCGCCAGTACGCGCGCCTGCACCGGTGCTGGCAGGTGCCGCGAGAACAGCGCCACCGCGCCGGTCCACAGCGCCAGCACCAGCGCCCACATCAGCAGCGAGCCCTCGTGGGCCCCCCACACCGCCGAGTAGCGGTAGATCATCGGCAGCAGCGAATTGGAGTTCTCGGCCACGTAGCGCACCGAGAAATCCTGCTGCACGAACGCGGCGGTCAGCACCGCGAACGCGCCGGCGAGCAGCAGCAGCTGTGCGAAGGCGGCCGGCCGTGCCACCGCCATCCATGCCGCGTTGCTGCGATGCGCGCCGACCAGCGGCAGGCCGGCCTGCAGCAGCGAGGCCAGCAACGCACACAACAGCAGGATCTGACCCAGTTCGGGCAGCACTCAGCGCACCTCGGGGGCCGTCACCGGCACGTCGTGCCTGCGATGGGCATCGCCCATCTTGTCGGCCACTTCCTTCGGCACGTACTTCTCATCGTGCTTGGCCAGCACTTCGTCGGCGACGAAGACACCGTCCTGCAGGCGGCCACTGGCGACCACCGCGGTGCCTTCGGCGAACATGTCCGGCAGGATCCGCGAGGTGGTAACCGCCAGCTGTGCATCGCCGTCGGTCACTTCGAAGCGCGCCTCCAGCGAGCCGACCGGGCGGTTGAAGGAGCCCTTCACCACCATGCCGCCCAAGCGGAAGCGCGACTGCGCATCGACATCGCCGCGCAGCACTTCCGAAGGGGTGTACAGGTAGGCGATGTTGCGCTCCAGTGCCATCGCCACCAGCGCGGTGGCCAGGCCGGAGGCGAGCAGTGCCAGCAGTACCCAGGCCAGGCGGCGGCGTTGTACCGGCGTCATCGTTCCAGCTCCGTCGACAGCGGCGTCGCTGCGTCCTGCCTGCCCGCCCGGGTCCGCTGGCGTTGCTGGCGGGCCAGTGCCAGCCGGCGTGCCACGCGCAGTCGCAGCCACGAACCGATGGCATCGGCGCCGAGCACCAGTACGAACACGGCGTAGGCGCCGATCACATAGGGAAGGTGGGTCATGGCTGGGCCTCCGGGACAGGGCGTTCGGCACCGACACGTCCACCGACCCAGGCCTTGCCGGCCTCGCGGTCGAGATTGTCAGAGCGCGCCTTGGCCAGCACCGAACCGGCAAACCAGAACTTGGTGCCGATCACCATCCACCACAGCGGCGCGATCATCGCGCTGCTGATCGCCGATTCACCGAACACGTTGATGGACTGGCGCTGGTGCAGGCCGCCCCACCAGTCCACCGAATAGCGGATCACTGGCAGCAGGCTGACACCGACGATGGCCAGCAGGCCGGCCGCGCGTGCGGCGCTGCGGCGGTCCTCGATGGCGTGGTACAGGCCGATCACGCCCAGGTACAGGAACAGCAGCACCAGCTCGCTGGTCATGCGCGGGTCCCAGTCCCACCAGGTGCCCCAGGTGCCCTTGCCCCAGATGCTGCCGGTCAGCAGGGTGATCAGGGTGAAACCGGCGCCCATCGGCGCGCAGGCCATGGCCAGGATCTCGCAGACCTTGATCCGCCAGATCAGCGCGATGGCCGCGTACAGCGCCATCAGTGCGAACACGAACAGGCTCATCCAGGCACTGGGGACGTGGATGTAGAGGATGCGGAAACTGTCCAGCTGCTTGGCTTCCGGCGGAACCACCAGCAGCGCCTGCCACATGCCGACCAGCAGCACCGGCACTGCGGCGAGGTAGAACACCCGCGACCAGCGGGCGGCGAAACGGTCGAACGTGGGAGGCGAACCGAGTTGGTGGAACCAGCGGACAATCGGATTCATGCGTGGCGGCTATCCAGCAGGGGTGGATTGGCTCTCAGCTCGGTCAACTCAGAGAAATACGTATTGCAGCAGCAGTGGCCAGCGGAGCCAGCACCAGCGCGACCAGCAGGCCAGCGCCCAGCATCAGCAGCGCACCGACCGGATCCTGTCCGCGCCCGGCTGCCGCCAGGCTGCCTGCGCCGAACACCAGCACCGGCACGTACAGCGGCAACGACAGCAACGCCACGAGAATACCAGAGCGCCGGATGCCGACGGTCAGTGCAGCGACCACGCCACCGATCAGGCTCAGCAACGGCGTTCCCAGCAGCAACGATGCCAGCAACATCGGCAGCTGGTCATGCGGCAGATGCAGCATTTCGGCCAGCAGCGGGCTGACCACGATCAACGGCAGGGCGGTGGTGGCCCAGTGCAGCAGCACGCGTACCAGCACCAGCCAGGCCAGCGGCACCGGCGCCAGCAGCCATTGTTCCAACGAGCCGTCTTCGGCATCGGAACGGAACAGCGAATCCAGCGACAGCTGTCCCGCCAGCAGCACGGCCAGCCACAGCACCGCGCCGGCGGTGGCGGCCAACAGCTGTGGCTCCCGGCCCTGCGCCAGCGCGAACAGCACCACCACCAGCACCGCAAACAGCAGCGGCTGCAGTGCATCGCCACGGCGGCGCCAGAGCAGGCGCAGGTCGCGCTTGAGCAGGGCGCCTGCGGTCTGCCACAGGCCCGGTTCGGTACCCGGCGCGATCATGCGGCACCGCCGAGGTCGAGCTGGCGGGTACGCACCGGCGGTGCGGCATAGGCGCCGTGGGTGGTGACCAGCGCAGCGCCACCGGCGCGCAGGTGCGCCGAAATCATCCGGTTGACCAGGGTGATGCCCTCCAGGTCGAGGTTGGCATAGGGCTCGTCCAGCAGCCACAGCGGCGCCGGCGACAGCCAGATGCGCGCCAGTGCCAGCCGCCGCTTCTGCCCGGCCGACAGATGCCGCACCAGGGTGTCCTCGTAGCCGGCCAGGCCGACGATCGCCAGTGCGTTGCCGGGCATCTGCCGGGCACGCCGGCCATGCAGGCCGCACAGGAAGTGCAGGTTCTCCAGCGTGCCGAGGTCCGGCTTCAGCGCCGGCAGGTGGCTGAGATAGGCGACATAGCGCGCACGCTCGGCGTTGCTGGCGGGCTTGCCGTCGATCCGCACCTGGCCGGCGCCGGGCCGGGCCAGGCCGGCCAGCACGCGCAGCAGGGTGGTCTTGCCGGCGCCATTGCCACCCTGCACCAGCAGTGCCTCGCCGGCGTCCACATGGAAGTCCAGCGGGCCGAACACCGGCTCGTCATTGCGGGAGAAGCTCAGGCCGCTGGCGGCCAGCAATGCAGGGGTGTTCAAGGGGCAAAGGTCTTCATGCCGGAGTGCGATGGCAATTGTAGCGGTGAATTCACATGGTAGTGCCGGCCGCTGGCCGGCAATTTCGCCATCTGCCAGCCGAGGTTGCCGGTCAGCGGCCGGCACTACCGACGCGCGGATTGCGTAAACTCGGGGGCCCTTGTTCTCCACAGTCCAGGCCGATGCAACCCACCACCAAGCTGCCCAAGGTCGGTACCACGATCTTCACCGTGATGTCCCAGCTCGCTGCCGAACATGGCGCGGTCAACCTGGGCCAGGGGTTCCCGGACTTTTCCGCGCCGCAGCGCCTGATCGATGAGACCGCCAGGGCGATGGCGGCCGGCCTCAACCAGTATCCGCCGATGACCGGCGTGGCGCCGCTGCGCCAGGCCATCGCACAGAAGTCGCTGGACCTGTACGGCGCCACCATTGATCCGGACACCGAAATCACCGTCACCAGTGGCGCCACCGAGGCCATCTTCAATGCCATCCACGCGGTGGTGCGCGCCGGCGAGGAAGTCATCGTGCTCGACCCGGCCTATGACTGCTACGAGCCGGCGATCGAGCTTGCCGGTGCCAAGGCCGTGCACGTGCCGCTGGACCCGCAGACCTTCGCTGTGGACTGGGACCGCGTGCGCGCGGCGATCACCCCGCGCACCCGCATGCTGATGGTCAACACCCCGCACAATCCGTCCGGTGCGATGCTGGACGAGGCTGACATGCAGGCGCTGGCCGCGCTGCTGCGCGGCACGCAGATCTACCTGGTCTCCGATGAGGTGTACGAGCACATCATCTACGACGGTCGCCGCCATGAGTCGGCGCTGCGCTATCCCGAACTGCGCGAGCGCACCTTCGTCATCTCCAGCTTCGGCAAGACCTACCACTGCACCGGCTGGAAGATCGGCTACGCCGTGGCGCCGCCATTGCTGACCGCTGAATTCCGCAAGGTGCACCAGTACAACACGTTCACCAGCTTCGGCCCGGCTCAGTATGGCTTCGCCGCGATGATCCGCGACGAACCCGAACACCACCTGGAACTGGGCGCGTTCTACCAGGCCAAGCGCGACCGTTTCCGCGAGCAGCTGGCCGGTACCCGCCTGAAGGCGCTGCCGGTCCCGGGCGGCTACTTCCAGCTGGTCGACTACTCGGCCATCAGCGACCTGCCGGACCATGAGTTCGTGAAGTGGTTGACCATCGAGAAGGGCGTGACTGCGATCCCGCTGTCGCCGTTCTACGAGACCCCGCCGGCCGGCCAGCGCCTGGTGCGCCTGTGCTTTGCGAAGAATGAAGCAACGATGGACGCGGCGATCGAACGCCTGCGCCTGCTCTGAGCGGAGGCGTGAACATGCAGGACCTGCGCATTTCCCTCGTCCAGGGTGAAACCCGCTGGCACGATCCGGCCGGCAACCGCGCCTACTACGGCGCGCTGCTCGCACCGCTGGCCGGCACCACCGACCTGGTGATCCTGCCGGAGACCTTCACCAGTGGCTTCTCCAATGACGCCATTGCCCAGGCCGAAGGCATGGACGGCCCGACCGTGGCCTGGGCGCGCGAACAGGCCCGGGCCCTGGGTGCGGCGGTGATCGGCAGCGTGCAGCTGCGCGACGGCGAGGGCGTGTACAACCGCCTGCTGTTCGCCACCCCCGATGGCAACCTGCAGTACTACGACAAGCGCCACCTGTTCCGTTACGGCGGCGAGCACGAGCGCTATGCCGCTGGCCGTGAGCGCCTGAGCGTGGAATGGAAGGGCTGGCGGATCAATCCGCAGGTCTGCTACGACCTGCGCTTCCCGGTGTTCTGCCGCAACCGCTACAACGTCGAACGCCCGCAGCAGCTGGATTTCGACCTGCAGATCTTCGTGGCCAACTGGCCGTCGGCGCGCGCCTATGCGTGGAAGACCCTGCTGCGTGCGCGCGCGATCGAGAACCTCTGCTTCGTGGCGGCGGTAAACCGCGTCGGCGTGGACGGCAACCAGCTGCACTACGCCGGCGACAGCGCGGTGATCGACTTCCTCGGCCAGCCGCAGGTGGAGATCCGCGAACGCGAACAGGTGGTGACCACCACCATTTCGGCCGAAGCACTGGCCGCACATCGTGCGCGCTTCCCGGCGATGCTCGATGCCGATGCCTTTCACCTGGACGAACAGGCCTGAGCCACGGCCTGAACACCGCCGCACCAGCGCGCGCGCCTGCATCCAATCTGCACGCGCGCGCTGCTAGATTCGCCGGCAGTCCGACCGAACTGGAAGTGCCGCCATGAACAAGCCTCTCGCCCTGCTGCTGGCCCTGTCTGCTGCAACGCTGGCCCCAGCTGCACACGCCGCCGGCAATCTCGATTGCCAGCTGCGCTACAACCTGTCCGGTTGGTCGCTGATCTACAAGACCGCTTCCGGCACCGGCACGGTCACCTGCAGCAATGGCGCCAGCATGCCGGTGCGTATCGAAGTGAAGGGCGGAGGCCTGACCGTGGGCAAGTCGAAGATCACCAATGGCCGTGGCAGCTTCACCGGCGCCGTCAGCGTCAACGAGCTGCTGGGCACCTACGCCTCGGTTGGCGCGCATGCGGGTGCGGTGAAATCCAGCAACGCGCAGGTGATGACCAAGGGCGACATCTCGCTGGCCCTGTCCGGTACCGGCAAGGGCTGGGACCTGGGCGTGGACGGCGCCGCCTTCACCATCAGCCGGCGCTGAGGCGCGTCGGCTGGGCAGTTCCCCAGCTGATGCGGATGTAGTGCTGTTCGGAATCGCTCAACAGCCGTTCGACATCGAAACCATTTTTCAGCAATTGTGCGACCGCGTCTTCGACGAGCTGCTCGCTGGCCATTACCTGGCTGAAGCCGAACACGATGTAGCGGCGGCCATTTTCCGAGCCGGCCTGGATGGCGTTGTCGAGGTCGCGGTAGAACAGTTCGATCGGGCGCTTGGCGGCGTCAGCGTTGGCGCGGGCCTGTTCGGCGGTGATGGTGATCATGGGCATCGGTCTTGTGTGGGGCAGCGCGCACGATAGCCAGCGAATCAAAGCCGTTCCCGGAAGCCGCGCACAGTGCGCTGTTTTTGCAGCAATTCCTAGGTCGCAGCGGGACGCCGCCGCTGCAGCCAGAAGGCCAGCAGGCCACACACGATGAGCGTCGGGGCCAGCAGCTGCACTGCACCGACCAACGCCATTGCCGCACCGATCAACAGGTAGTAGAGCAGGCCGAACAGTGCGCCTGCGCTGCCAAGACAATGTGGGTAGCCGTGCAGGGCCTGGCCCAGCACATTGGGAATGGCAAGGCCGAAGCCCGTCACCACCGGCACCATCGCCGCGACCAGGGCAGGGTGATCATGCAGCAGCGCAGCCAGCAGGCCTCCCGTCAGAACCAGGCCTGCGGCGGTGCGGATGCGCGTGGCCGCGGCAACGCCGGCACGCAACAGGCGGCCATTGCCCCATGCACCCAGTGCCGAGCCCAGTGCCAGCAACGCGCCGCTGGCGCCGAACCAGGCGGCGGGCCAGTGCAGGCGAGCAAATACGAAAGGACCGAGCGCGTACCAGCTGTACATCGCTACGTTGAAAGCCATCACCAGCAATGCGTGTGACCAGATCCAGCGATCGCACAGCAGTTGCCGCAGCAGCGGCAGCATGGGCGTGTGCGGGATATGTGCAGGGCGGCTTTCGCGCAGGCCAGCCAGGCATGCGACTGCCAGCACGGCAGCGGTCAGCAGCAGGCCGGACTGTACGCCGACATAGCCATGGACGGCGACCAGCAGCGTGCCCAGTGCAAGGCCGATGGCCGGGCTCAGGGCCAGGGCCATGCCGATCCAGGAGAATGCCTGCGCCAACGCGGGTCCCTGCAGGTGGTCGCGCAGCACGGTCTGGGTGACCACCGAAGCGGCGGCGGCGCCAACCGCGGCCAGCGCTTGGGCCAGCAACACCTGGCCGAAGCTACCAGCGAGCAGGCCGCCCAGTGCAGCCACGGCAAAGACGCCCAAGCCACATAGAAGGGCCGGGCGACGACCGATACGATCGGCCAGGCGCCCCCACAGCAGCACGCCTGCAGCGAAGCCGAACAGATACAGGCTCATGGCCTGGCTGGCGGTACCCGGCGGCAGGGCGAAGCGTTTGGCCAGATCGGCCAGGGCCGGGCTGTACAGGGTCTGTGCCAACTGCGGAAACATCAGCAGTGCAATGGTGAGCAACAACAGGCGGCGCGACATGCGGGCGCTCCAGAAACGGGGCTGCGCATTGTGATCGCGACTGCAATGACGCACCCTGTCTATCCTGTCATCGAATGTATGAAATCAGACATGGCGTGGTTGCAGCCGCACACGCACTTCGACGCCGATGCCTGGAGCGCTCCGGTGCTGGGGATCGCAGCCTCACTGGCGGATCACGACTCGGGTTGGCACCAGCATGCACGCGCGCAACTGCTCTACACCCGGCAGGGCTGCACGCGCCTCACCTACGGTGATCGCATCAGCCTGCTGCCGCCCGCGCGCGCCGCGTGGATTCCGGGTGGGCTACGCCATCGCGCGCAGATGCGCCAGGCGGTCGACTACCGTTCGTTGTACTTCGACGCCACGCTGTCGGCCCAGCTGCCCCGGCAACCAGCGATCATCGGCGTGGGGCCGCTGCTGCAGGCCTTGCTGGAGCCGATTGCGCAGGCGCCGTTCGACCATGACTGGCAGTCGCCGCGCGCGCACCACAAACTGGCGTTGTGCGTGCTGGAAATCGCTGCTGCACCGGTGGCGCCGATGGACCTGCCTTTGCCGCGTGATCCGCGCATTGCACGTTGCCTGCCGTTGGCCGAACAGCTGCCGCCCGAACTGCACGAACTGGCCACGCGTACCGGCCTGAGCGCGCGTACGGTTGGCCGGTTGATGCAACGCGATACAGGCATGGGCTATCAGGCCTGGCGCCAGCAATGGCGCCTGATGCGGGCCATGGAGCTGCTGTTGCTCGGTCATCGCGTCGCGCATGTGACCCAGGACACCGGCTTCTCCGCCGAGAGCCCGTTCATCGCCTTCTTCCGCGGCATGACCGGCACCACGCCCGCCGCGTTCCAGCGCCACGCAAAAGGGGACGGAGGGGATTAAGTCGCTTTCGCCCTTTCGACACAGGCCGTGGCAAAAACGACTTAATCCCCTCCGTCCCCTTTTTAAAGAAAAACCCCGGCCGGAGCCGGGGTTTTCATTTCAGTCGTGCCGGTGATCAGCCGCCGCGCGGGCCGCTGCGGCGCGGGCCGCCCGGTCCGCGGTTGCCACCGGGGCCGCCCGGACCACGGTTCCCACCCGGGCCGCCAGGGCCGCGATTGCCGCCCGGGCCACGGTTGCCGCCGCCCGGACCACGACCGCCCGGACGCGCACCGTGCGCCGGCTTCGGGCTGCCGTAGGGGTTGAAGCCCGGCGTGGCGTGGTCGGACGGGAAGCTTGGGGCATTGCCCGGATGGCCGTACGGGTGCCTGTTGCCCTGGCCCTGCGAGCGGTTGCCGGCACCGGCCGGACGACCCTGGCCGCCTGCGCCGCCACGGCCTTCACCGCCGAAACCGCCACGGCCCTGCCCGCCACCGGCGCCTGCACCCGGACCCTTCGGCTTGCCGTACGGACGGCCCTGGCCGCCTGCACCCGGACCACGGGCACCGGGGCCGCGCGCGCCCGGACCGGCGTTGCGATGGCCGCTCGGGCCGGTGCTCACGCCATCCGGAACGTACCAGGTGCGGAATGCCGCCGGATTGCCTTCCGGCAGCGAGCGATCATTCTTCGGGGCGCGCTGCTTGAACGGCTTCTGCGACTGCTTGGCTGCCGCTTCACCGCTGACCGTCAGGCCGCCCTTGAAGCCGCCACCCTTGCCGCCGCGACCACGGCCGCGGTCTTCGCGGACGTTGTCGAAACGGCGCAGCTCGCGACCTTCGTCAGCGGTGTTGTGGCCATTGACGTAGGCATTGCCGCGGCCACCTTCGCGCACGCGCACGGTGGTCTTGGCGGCGCGGCGCTGGCCGATCACCGGCTGCAGCGTCAGCGCCGACGGTGCGCCTTCTTCCAGCTTCAGCTGCGCACGCAGCGCTTCCACCTGGGCGGTACCCAGTTCCACCGAATGGCCACGGGCCAGTTCGCGCGGCAGGCTAACCTTGCCGTAGCGGGTGCGCTTCAGGCGGCTGACCTGGCAGCCCTGCGATTCCCACAGGCGGCGCACTTCGCGGTTGCGGCCTTCCTTCACCACGACGCGGAACCAGTCGTGCGAATCGGTGCCACCGATGCGTTCGATCTCATCGAACTTGGCCGGACCGTCCTCCAGCGCGACGCCACGGCTGAGGCGGTCGACGATGGCGTCGGAGACCTTTTCCTCGCCTTCCGGCGCACGCACGCGCACCACGTACTCGCGCTCGACCTCGAACGACGGGTGCATCATGGCGTTGGCCAGTTCACCGTCGGTGGTGGCCAGCAGCAGGCCGGTGGTGTTGATGTCCAGGCGGCCGATGGCGATCCAGCGCGCGCCCTTCAGCGGCGGCAGCGATTCGAACACGGTCGGGCGGCCTTCGGGATCTTCGCGGGTGGTCACTTCGCCTTCAGGCTTGTTGTAGACCAGCACGCGCGACGGTTCGGACAGGGCGGTGGCGACGAAGCCGCGACCGTCCAGTTCGATCCTGTCGCCGCTCTTGACCGACATGCCGGTCTGCGCGACTTCACCGTTGACCTTGACCAGGCCCTCGGCAATGCGCTGTTCCAGCGCACGGCGCGAGCCGAGGCCGGCCTGGGCCAGCACCTTGTGCAGGCGCTCTTCCAGCTTGAACTGTTCGGAGGTGGCTTCGCGCTTCAGCGAGAGCTTGTTACGGGGGGTGTCACTCATCAGTTTTGCTCCGGCCGACGGTTTCGAGGTCGGCCTCTGGTTCGGAATCGGCTTGGTCAACAGCCACGGTCGTCATCGCGACGGCGTTGTCTTCGCGTTCGTTCAGGGGCACCGCGCGCTCGCCCGGCGCGGAATCGGGGTGCCCATCATCGAGGGGCGAAGGTGCTTGCTCATCGGTGGCCGACGCAGGCGCTGCATCGGCGGAATCGGGGGTGTCACTGCCGGCCAGGCCGGCGTCGTCGTTGGCGGCAGCGCCGTCGGCCGAGACGTCCGGTCCGTCGGCGCCGGCAACGGCCGGAGCATCGCGGTCCAGCGCCAGCTGCGGTTCCAGCTCGCCCAGGTCCTTCAGTTCCGACAGCGGCGGCAGTTCGTCCAGCCGCTTCAGCCCGAAGTAGTCCAGGAAGCCCTTGGTGGTGCCGAACAGTGCCGGCTTGCCGGGCACGTCGCGGTGGCCGACCACGCGGATCCATTCGCGTTCTTCCAGTGCCTGGATGATGTTGCTGCTGACCGCCACGCCGCGCACCTGTTCGATCTCGCCGCGGGTGATCGGCTGCCGGTAGGCGATCAGCGCCAGGGTTTCCAGGGTGGCACGGGTGTAGCGGGTCTTGCGTTCGGTCCACAGCCGGCTGATCCAGCCATGCACTTCGCTGGTGACCTGGTAGCGGAAGCCCGAAGCGACCTCGACCAGTTCCACGCCGCGTCCTTCGCAGGCCTCGCGCAGCCGTTCCAGCGCACGTTCGATGCTGCCCGGCGGTGCGGGCTCATCTTCCGGGAACAGGTCCTTCAGCTGGGCCAGGGTGAGCGGCTGGCTGGAGGCCAGCAGGGCACCCTCGACAATGCGGTCGATCAGCGATTGGTCCATCGGCACTCAGCGCTCACTCATTGGCATTGGCGGCGTCGTTGTCGTCAAACTCGCTGCTGAACTGCAGCGGGGCGTTGGTGTTGCCGGCCGCCAGCGACTTGACGTAGATCGGCGCCAGCGGTTCTTCCTGGACGATGTCCAGCAGCTGTTCCTTGGCCAGCTCCAGCACCGCCAGGAACGTGACCAGCACGCCCAGCTTGCCTTCTTCGGCCGTGAACAGCCCTTCGAAGCGATAGAACCTGCCGTCTTCCAGGCGGCCGAGTACCTCGCCCATGCGTTGCCGCACGCTCAGTGCCTCGCGCTTGATGGCGTGGCCGCTGAACAGCTCGGCGCGCTTGAGCACGTCGTGCAGCGCCAGCAGCATTTCCTTCAGGTCCACCGGCGGCGGCAGCTTCACCGTGGCGCGCTCGGGCATGAAGGCATGCGCCACCGTGGTGTCGCGGTCCTGGCGGGGCAGGGCGTCGATGTCCTCGGCGGCCTGCTTGAAACGTTCGTACTCCTGCAGCCGGCGCACCAGCTCGGCGCGCGGGTCGGCCTCATCGCCTTCCTCGCTGACCGGGCGCGGCAGCAGCATCCGCGACTTCACCTCGGCCAGGATCGCGGCCATCACCAGGTACTCGGCCGCCAGCTCGAAGCGCAGCTCGCGCATCACGGTGATGTATTCCACGTACTGCCGGGTGATTTCGGCCACGGGAATGTCCAGCACATCCAGGTTCTGGCGGCGGATCAGGTACAGCAGCAGGTCCAGCGGGCCTTCGAAGGCGTCCAGGATGACTTCCAGCGCGTCCGGCGGGATGTACAGGTCCTGCGGGATCTGCAGGACCGGTTGCCCATGCACCACGGCCAGCGGCATTTCCTGCTGCTGGGGGGCGGGCGGCCGGGTTGGCGGGTTCGCGTCAAGCGCGAGTTCGGAAGTCATCTAATGGACATCAGGATTGCAACGGACCAGTCGCGGCACCGGGTTCGCCGGGCCAACGCCACGGCGCCCCAGGGCACCAGACACGCCGGGATCGGCGCGATTCCACACATATCAAACAGCAGGACGCGCCGCAGGAGACGGCAGCGACAGAACTACGGGGAGGTCGTCTACGTGGCCCGGCCAGGTGGTCCGGTTCGAAGCAGCGGGACGGTCGTCGGGGGCTGCATTGGCCGCAGAAACCGACGGGCTGCTGCATCCAGCCACGTGCAATGGTGTCTAGGGTAAGCCTTTGTCGCGCCAGTGTCCAGCCGGGCTGGGGCCAGGGCGGCATTGGCTAGAATCTGCGCACCCGACAACGCAAGCGAGGAAATGCCGTGTGGTATGTGATTGAAGGCTATGACGGCCAGGACGTGCTGGCACAGCGACTGCAGGCACGTCCGGAACACCTGGCGCGCCTGCACGCGCTGCGCGACGAAGGCCGCCTGCTGCTGGCCGGACCGTGCCCGGCAGTAGACAGCGAGGACCCGGGCCCGGCCGGCTTCAGTGGTTCGGTGGTGATCGCGCAGTTCGAGTCGCTCGTGCAGGCCCAGGCCTGGGCTGATGCCGACCCTTACGTAGCCGCGGGCGTCTACACCCATGTACAGGTGCGTCCGTTCCGCAAGGTCCTGCCGTGAACGCGGAGCGGATCGAGCGGATGCGTGACGCACTGCAGCAGGCGCTGGCCCCCAGCGTGCTGGAAATCGAAGACGACAGTCATCGTCATGCCGGCCATGCCGGTGCGCGCGATGGCCGCGGCCATTTCAACGTGCATGTGGTCAGTGAACGCTTCGCCGGACTGGGTCCACTGGCCCGGCATCGCGCGGTCTATGCCGCGCTGGGCGCGATGATGGAGACCGACATCCACGCGCTGTCCATTCGCGCATTGACCCCGTCAGAACAGGGCTGAGCCCTTGTCCCACACTGTCCTGGCGGGTCCGTCAGCGGGCCCGCCACAGACAGATTTCCATGTCCATTTCAGGACATTCGCCTAACGGACTGTTTACAAGCCCAGATGGAAACGCTTACATTCCGCGCCAATGCTGGTAGGTCCAAGCCGTGGAGGGCGGCTTCGTGAACAAGGCAGCTATCACAATCAAAGACGTCGCTCGCGAAGCCCGGGTCTCCGTGGCCACGGTTTCCCGCGCGCTCAACGGGCATGAAAATGTCGCCGAACCGGTCCGCCAGCTTGTGCTGGAGGTGGCCGCACGGTTGCGTTACACCCCGCACGCCGCCGCCCGCAGCCTGAGCAGCCGCCGCACCAACACGGTGGGCGTGGTGCTGCCTGACCTGTACGGCGAATTCTTCTCCGAGTTGATGCGCGGCATCGATGGCGTGGCCCGCAACCGCCGCCAGCACCTGCTGGTGTCCAGCTACCACGGCGACCAGGAACAGCAGGGCGCCGCCCTGCGTGCCATGCGCGGCCGCGTCGACGGCCTGCTTGTGCTCTCGCCGTACGCCGAGAGCCCGGGCTTCCTGACCGACAACCTGCCGCAGTCGCTGCCGACGGTGTTGATCAATACCTATCTGCCCGGGCAGGACCACCCGGTGCTGAGCATCGATGACCACGCAGGTGCGATGGCGATGACCCGCCACCTGCTGGACGCCGGCCACCGTCGCATCGCTTTCATTTCTGGCCCGGATCTCAACTTCGACGCGCGCGAGCGCCTGCGCGGCTTCCGTGACGCGCTGGTGGCTTTTGGCGGTGGCGCCGAAGGCATCGAGTTGCCCGGTGATTTCGACGAAGCTTCCGGCCATCGTGCCGGTCAGGAGTTGCTGGCAGCCGGAGCGCTGCCCGATGCCGTATTCGCCGCCAACGACATGATGGCCCTGGGGTGCCTGTATGCATTCACCCAGGCCGGCGTCCGTGTGCCCGCCGATGTTGCCCTGGCGGGTTTCGATGACATTCCACTGGCGCGTTTCGTCCACCCGTCGCTGACCACCATGCAGGTCAGCATCGCCGAGCTCGGCGACCGGGCCATGACGCGTCTGATGCAGTTGATGGACGGCACCTCCACGGATGGGGCAGGGGACAAGCAGACCCTGGTTCCCCGCTTGATTGTTCGCGATTCCACCACTCCGCCATCCGGCCGTTGAAGCCAGAGGCGTTCCTTCTTTTTTGATTGATCGCAGGGACCGCGCAAGCGGTTACCGCCACCCGGAGATTGAGTTGATGATGCATACCACCTTCCGCATGCCGGCGCGCCGGCTGCTGAGCACCGCACTGGTCAGCTGCCTGATGCTGGCTGCCGCCCCCAACGTCATGGCGCAGTCGGCCAACGCCAGCCTGCGCGGCCAGGTTGCCGGCGCCCAGGCAGGCACCGAAGTGACCGCCACCAACGTGGCCACCGGTACCGTCCGCCGTGGCACCATCCGCGCCGACGGCAGCTACTCGCTGATGGGCCTGGATCCGGGCACCTACAACGTGGTCGCCAACGGCCAGACCCAGAAGGTCACCGTCACCGTGGCGTCGACCGCGACGCTGAACTTCGCCGGCGCAGCCAGCAGCACCCCGGGCTCGACCGCGGCCACCAACCTGGATACCGTCAATGTTGTTGCGCCGACCCTGCTGCAGGAAGTGCGTACCTCCGAAGTCGGCAAGACCGTCAGCCTGCAGCAGATCCAGACCACCCCGCAGGTGTCGCGCAACTTCCTGGAGTTCGCCGACGCGGTGCCGGGCCTGATCTTCACCCGCGACGCCAAGGGCAACACCTCGCTGCGCGGCGGCGCCACCAATGCCGACGGCACCAATGTGTACATCGACGGTGTGGGCCAGAAGAGCTACGTCAAGGGCGGCGGCGTGGCCGGCCAGTCCGGCAGCGCCGGCAACCCGTTCCCGCAGCTGGCCATCGGCGAATACAAGGTCATCAGCGGCAACTACAAGGCCGAGTATGGCCAGGTGTCGAGCGCCGCGGTGACGGCTGCAACCAAGTCCGGCACCAATGAGTTCAAGGGTGAGGCGTTCTACCGCTACACCGATGAAGACATGCGTGCCAAGACCCCGGCCGAGCGCCAGGGTGGCAAGGAGAAGATGGTCTCGGCCGAGAAGGAATACGGCTTCGCCCTGGGCGGCCCGATCATCCAGGACAAGGCGCACTTCTTCGTGACCTACGAAGCCAAGCGCTTCGACCTGCCGGTCACCATCGCGCCGGATGGCGCGGTCACCGGCGCTGCCGGCCTGCTGCCGCCGGCCGGCGCCGCCGGCCTTGGCCCGGCCAGCCAGCCGTTCCAGCAGGACCTGATCTTCGGCAAGATCGACTTCGAGCCGACCGACAACGATCGCATCGAGCTGACCTTCCAGGACCGCGACGAAACCCAGTCGCAGTTCAGTGGCCAGACCTCGCCGGAAGCCGGCCGTGAAGTGGTCAACACCGACCGTCGTTACGCCCTGCGCTGGAACCACAGCGGTGAGCGCTACTACAACGAGTTGATGGTCACCCACGAAGACTCGTTCAACAACCCGACCCCGCTGACGCTGGCCAACGGCATCACCTACACCGCACCGGACGGCCCCGAAGACCGCACCATCGTGAAGATCGGTGGCGCCTCGGCACTGGATTCGCAGGTGAAGGGCCAGAAGGGCTGGTCGATCGAAGACAACCTGACCCTGGATGGCATCCAGTGGGCCGGTGACCACACCATCAAGATGGGCGTGAAGTACAAGGCGATCGATCTGTACGCATCCGATGCGGCGCAGATCAACCCGACCTTCACCTACTCGCTGGGCGATCCGGACTTCCCCGATTCCATTCCGTACAAGGCGCAGTTCGTCAAGCCGGTGACCGGCGTGACCGGCGTGTCCGGCGAAGTGCGTTCGAAGTCCAAGCAGTACGGCGTGTTCATCCAGGACGACTGGCAGGTCAACGACCACCTGCAGCTGAACATCGGCCTGCGCTGGGACTACGAGAAGACCCCGTCCTACCTGGACTTCGTGACCCCGCAGCAGGTGGTCGACGCCATCTATTCGCAGGATCCGCGCGCCCCCGCCGGCCAGACCTATGCCGATTCGCTGGCACTGGGCGGCCTGGACATCAGCGACTACATCAGCAACGGCCACAACCGCAAGGCATTCAAGGATGCCTGGCAGCCGCGCCTGGGCTTCTCGTATGACATCAATGCCGACGAGCAGCACGTGATCCACGGTGGTGCCGGCCGTTCCTACGACCGTGACCTGTTCGACAACCTGCAGCTGGAAACCACCAAGCTGGCCCTGCCGCAGCCAACCATCTACTTCCGCAACCCGGCCACTGGCGCCTGCATCAACGGCCAGGCCGCCTGCTATGACTGGAACCCGAACCTGCTCAACGGCATCGGCAACCTGCAGGCACTGGTCGGCGCGACCAGCAATGCCGGGCTGGAGGTTGACCTGCTGAACAACAAGCTGAAGGCGCCGTACTCCGATCAGTTCAGCCTGGGCATGAGCAACCAGATCGGCGACTGGCTGACCGATGCCACCATCGCTCGTACCCTGAGCTACGACGGCTTCGCCTTCACCCTGGGCAACCGCTACCCGACCGGCCAGTTCTTCGATGATCCGCGCCTGTGCGGCGGCACCTCCGCAGGCCTGAGCCAGGCCTGGAGCTGCAACGTGCCGGGCTTCGGCAGCCTGATCATCGGCCAGCAGGGCATCAAGACCCGCGCCACCCAGGTCCTGTTGTCGGCACAGAAGCCGTTCACCAAGGAAAGCGGCTGGGGCACCTCGATCGCCTATACCTGGACCACTGCGCGCCATAACCGCGACATCAACGAGAAGTATGCGTTCGATCGCGGCCTGATCGGTGACTACCCGACCATCCGCTCCAACGGCGCGCCGCGCCACCGCCTGGTGGTGACCGGTTCCTACGCGGGCTTCTGGGGCATCACTTTCGGCGGCAAGATCACCCTGGCCACCCCGACCGCCGTCAACGACTGGTACCCGGTGATGCAGGCCAGCGGCTACACCCTGCCGACCCCGCAGGCGGCCGTGCCCAACGCCACCGGCAAGTTCCTGGTGGGTGGCAAGATCTTCGGCTACCGTTCGGTCGACCTGCAGGCGACGAAGACGTTCAAGCTGGCGGGCAACACCGAGCTGTACGCCCGCCTGGACATCATCAACGTGTTCAACTTCGACAACTTCTCCACCTACAACTACGTCAAGACCAACGGCAAGCTGCAGGCCAGCTACAACGAGACCGGCGACATCATCGGTACTCCGCGCCAGGTCAAGGCCGAAGTGGGCTTCCGCTTCTAAGCCCGGGCGGTGATGCATGACCCGATGCCGCCGGCTCGCTGGCGGCATCGGTCAAAACGGCAATGGCCGGCCCTGTGCCGGTCCATTGCCCACGCCGCTGCCGGCCAGGGGGCAGCGGCGTGGGCAATGATCGCGGTGTCAAGCCACGTTTTTCGTGGTTTTTTAAGAACGCACCTTGTAAACGATTTCAGATCATTGGACGTTATGCTTTCCCATCGATCAGACCACCGGAGGAACCGCGCCATGCAGGCACGCCATCTGTTGTCCGCCGCAGCGCTGAGCCTGGCCGTGGCCGCCTGCCAGCCGGCCCAGCAGGAACCTGCCAAGCCCCGCCCGCCGGTGATCCTGATCGAGGCCGACGCACCGCCGCGGCCGATGAAGCCGGAGCTTCCGCCGCTGTTCGATGACATCGAACGCCGCACCTTCCAGTTCTTCTGGGACACCACCAACGAAGTGAACGGCCTGACCCCGGACCGCTACCCGTCACGGCCGTTCGCCAGCATCGCCTCGGTCGGTTTCGCGTTGACTGCCTATCCGATCGGCATAGAAAACGGCTGGGTCAGCCGCAACCAGGCCATCGACCGCACGCTGACCACGCTGAAGTTCTTCCGCGATGTGCCGATGGGCCCGCAGCGCACCGGCAAGGCCGGCTACAAGGGCTTCTACTACCACTTCCTGGACATGCAGGAAGGCCGTCGCTACGACAGCTGGGTCGAACTGTCCTCGGTGGATACCGCACTGCTGATGATGGGCGTGCTGTTCGCGCAGTCGTACTACGACGGCGATGATCCGCGCGAGAAGGAGATCCGCCAGATCGCCGACACCTTGTACAAGAAGGTGGACTGGCCGTGGCTGCAGCAGCGTGCGCCGCTGATCTCGATGGGCTGGTTCCCCGAGAGCGGCTTCATCGACCACGACTGGATGGGCTACAACGAGGCGATGATGGTCTACATCCTTGCCCTGGGGTCGCCCACGCACCCGGTCAGCCCGGATGCGTGGACGGTGTGGACGCGCACCTACGACAACGACTGGGGTGTTTACCAGGGCCAGGAATACCTGTCCTTCGGCCCGCTGTTCGGCCACCAGTACAGCCACGTCTGGATCGACTTCCGCGATATCCAGGACGCATACATGCGCGAGCGCGGCAGCACCTATTTCCTCAACAGCCGCTCGGCTGCGCTGGCCCAGCGCGAATACGCCATCGCCAACCCGATGCAGTGGAAGGAGTATGGCGAGAATGTGTGGGGCCTGACCGCCAGCGATGGCCCGCAGAACACCACGCAGGAGTACCGCGGCGAGCAGCGCCAGTTCCGCCATTACTCCTCGCGCGGCGCTGGGCTGCGCGAGAATTTCGATGACGGCACCATCGCCCCGACTGCTGCGATCGCCTCGGTGGTGTTTGCGCCGGAGCAGGTGATCCCGGCCACGCTGGAAATGCACAAGCGCTACGGCGACTACATCTATTCCAGCTATGGCTTCCTGGATTCATTCAACCCCAGCTTCAACTACGACATCCCGATCAAGACCGGCCGCCTGGTGCCGGATCGCGGCTGGGTCGCCAGCGATTACATCGCCATCGACCAGGGACCGATCCTGACCATGATCGCCAACTACCGCAACGATTTCGTGTGGGAGGTGATGAAGAAGAACCCCTACATCCGCAAGGGACTGGAGCGGGCAGGGTTCAGCGGTGGCTGGCTGGCGCCGGAAGGCGCGTTCCAGCCGCTGGAGCTGCAGAAGGACGAAAAGGCCGCGGCGGCACGCGCGGTGGGTATCGCCGAATCACGCGCGGCTGCCGCGCAGGAACAGAAAAACAATGCCAACCGCAACACAGGGCAGGGGAAGTAACCCGGTGCCGAACTGGATCGACCGCCTGCGCCGCTGGGCGCTGCCCGCCCTGGCCGCTTTGGCCGTGGCCGGCTGCGCCCGCACCGAGCCTGGAACCACCACCGTGCGCTTCTGGGCGATGGGTCGCGAAGCCGAGGTGGTCAGCGAGCTGATCCACGAGTTCGAGGCCGAGAACCCCGGCATCAAGGTGGATGTGCAGAACATCCCGTGGACGGCAGCGCACGAGAAACTGCTGACCGCGTTCGCTGCCGATGGCCTGCCGGATGTCTGCCAGCTCGGAAACACCTGGGTGCCCGAGTTCGCCGAGCTCGATGCGCTGACACCGCTGCAGCCGTTCGTCGATCACTCGGCGGTCGTTGATGAAAAGGACTACTTCCAGGGCATCTGGGATACCAACGTGATCCACGGCGAGCTGGTGGGCGTGCCGTGGTACGTCGATACACGCCTGATCTACTACCGCAAGGACCTGCTGGCCAAGGCCGGCTACGACCACCCGCCGCGTACCTGGGCCGAGTGGGACGAGCAGATGGCGGCGATCAAGCGCATGCAGGGTCCGAACCGCTATGCGGTGCTGATGCCGATCAATGAGTTCGAGCAGCAGTTGTCCTTGGCACTGCAGCAACCCGATGCGCTGCTGCGCGACGATGACACCCGCGGCAATTTCGCCAGCCCGGGGTTCCGCCGCACGCTGGCCTTCTACGCCAACATGTTCGAGCAGGGCTGGGCGCCGAAAATGTCCGAGACGCAGATCTCCAACGTCTGGGACGAGTTCTTCCGCGGCTTCAACGTGTTCTACATCTCCGGCCCCTGGAACATCCGCGAGTTCAAGAAGCTGCAGCCGAAGGAACTGGAAGGGCAGTGGGGCACCGCGGCGCTACCGGGTCCGGACGGCCCCGGCGCCGGCATCGCCGGTGGTACCAGCCTGGTGATCTTCCGCAAGTCGCAGCAGAAGGAAGCGTCGTGGAAGCTGATCGAGTTCCTGTCGCGGCCGCAGATCCAGGCGCGTTTCCATTCGATCATCGGCGACCTGCCGCCGCGCCGCAGTACCTGGAACGCACCGTCGCTGGCCAACGATCCGCTGGCAGCGGCATTCCGTGACCAGCTGGAGCGAGTCAAGCCGACGCCGAAGGTGCTCGAATGGGAGCGCATCGTGCAGGAAATGCGCATCGTCACCGAGAAGGTGGTGCGCGGTGGCCTGCCGCAGGACAAGGCCGTGGAAGAACTGGACCAGCGCGTGGACAAGGTGCTGGCCAAGCGCCGCTGGATGCATGAACAACAACGCCTGCAGCAGCGCGCGCCGTCGTCGCAGTCCAGCAGTGCCGTAGCCGCCGGGAGCGCGCAATGAAACGTACTTCGCTTGCCGGCTGGATCTTCGCCGGGCCCTCGTTGATCGTGCTGGGCGTGTTCTTCGGCCTGCCGGTGGCTTCGGCGCTGGCGCTGAGCGTGACCGACTTCGACCTGTATGCCCTGGCTGACAGCAGCAACCTGCGGTTTGTCGGCCTCGGCAACTACATCGACCTGCTGCAGACACCGATGTTCTGGAAGTCGCTGTGGAACACCACCTACTTCGTGTTGATCGGTGTGCCCTTGTCGATCAGCGTGTCGCTGGGCGCGGCGATGCTGCTGAATGCACCGGCCACGCGCTTCAAGGCGCTGTTCCGCACCGCGCTGTTCGCGCCGGTGGTGACCACGCTGGTGGCGGTGGCGGTGATCTGGCGCTACCTGTTCCATACCAGCTACGGCCTGGTGAACTACGGCCTGGGCCATTTGGGCATCAGCCCGATCGACTGGCTGGGCGATCCCAACTGGGCGATGCCGACCATCATGCTGTTCGCAGTGTGGAAGAACTTCGGCTACAACATGGTGATCTTCCTGGCCGGCCTGCAGGCGATCCCGCATGACCTGTACGAGGCCGCGCGCATCGACGGCGCCTCGCGCTGGAAGCAGTTCCTGCACATCACCCTGCCGATGCTCGGCCCGGTGCTGCTGGTGGTCGGGGTGATCACCGTGTCCGGCTACTTCCAGCTGTTCGCCGAGCCGTATGTCATGACCCGCGGCGACCCGCTGCAGAGCACCGTCAGCGTGCTGTATTTCATGTTCGAGGAAGGCTTCAAGTGGTGGAACCTGGGACGCGCCTCCGCGGTGGCGTTCCTGCTGTTCCTGATCATCCTGGCGGTGACCACCGTGATGCTGCGTTTCGGCCGCAAGAGGCAGTTGGTATGAGTCGTGAAATCGGCCAGTCGCGCTGGTACCCGTGGATGATCAATGGCGCGTTGCTGGTCCTGGCCCTGGTCAGCCTGGCACCGCTGCTGTGGATGCTCTCGGTCTCGTTCATGCCGCAGGGCGAGGCCAGCCATTTCCCGCCGCCGCTGCTGCCTTCGAGCATCACCACGCACAACTACCATGAGTTGTTCGCGCGTACCGGCATGGGTGGCAACTTCGCCAACAGCCTGCTCGTCTCGCTGGCGATCACCTTTGGCTCGCTGTTGTTCAACACCATGGCCGGCTATGCGTTCGCCAAGCTCAACTTCGTCGGCCGCGAGCGCCTGTTCCAGGTGCTGATGGCGGCGCTGGTGATTCCAGCGCAGGTGGCGATGCTGCCGCTGTTCCTGCTGATGAAGCAGCTGGGCCTGGTCAACAGCTTTGGTGGGGTGATCGTGCCGGCGCTGGCCAGCGTGTTCGGCATCTTCCTGGTGCGTCAGTACGCGCGTTCGATCCCGGACGAGCTGCTTGAAGCGGCGCGTATCGACGGGGCAGGGGAGCTGCGCATCTTCTTCCAGATCGTGCTGCCGATGCTCAAGCCGGTGCTGGTGACCCTGGCGATCTTCACCTTCATGGGCGCATGGAACGATTTCATGTGGCCGCTGATCGTGTTGACCGATCAGGAGCACTACACTTTGCCGGTGGCGCTGGCCACCCTCTCGCGCGAGCACATCATGGACGTGGAAATGATGATGGCCGGCGCGGTGGTCACCGTGGTCCCGGTGCTGGCGCTGTTCCTGGTGCTGCAGCGGTACTACATCCAAGGTCTGTTGCTGGGGAGCGTCAAGGGATGAAGCGAGCGATCGCCGTTGGACTGGGCCTGCTGTGGACCTCCCTGGCGATCGCCGCGCCACCGGCGCTGCCGGCACCGAAGGTGCTGGACGACTTCGACGACGTCGCGGCCTGGAAGCTGGTGTTGTCCGACCAGGTCAGCGGTTCGCTGCGCCCGGTCAGTGGCGCTGGCGGCGGCCGCGCGCTGTGCCTGGACTATGACTTCCACGATGTCTCCGGCTACGTCGGCATCCGCCGCGCGCTGAACATCGAATACCCGGTCAATTACCGCTTCGGCTTCCAGTTGCGCGGTGATTCACCGGGCAACGACCTGCAGTTCAAGTTGATCGATGCCAGCGGTGACAACGTCTGGTGGGTCAATCGTCCCGGCTACAGTTTCCCCAAGGGCTGGACGCCGGTCGAGTACCGCCGCCGCCAGATCGACAAGGCGTGGGGTCCCTCGCCCGAGAAGGAGATGGCGCGCAGCGCCGCAGTCGAGTTCACGATCTACAGCAAGGTCGGCGGCCGCGGCACCGTATGCTTCGACAGGCTGACCCTGCAGGGGCTGCCACCGCAGGATGATTCGGCGCTGGTGCCGTCGGTGATTGCCGATACCGCCACCGCGCTGCAGGACCGCATGATCGACGGCAAGAGCGACACGTTCTGGATCAGCGGTGGCGTCAAGCAGCAGACCATCAGCCTGGACCTGTACAAGAGCCGCGAGATCGGCGGTGTCGTGATCGATTGGCTGCCGAACCTGGAAGCCAATCGCTACACCGTGCGGACGTCCGAGGATGGCCGGGATTGGCGCATCGTGCGCGAAGTGACCAGCGGTGCCGGTGGCCGCGACTGGCTTGCCCTGCCGGATACCGACGCGCGCTACGTGCGTTTCGATCTGCGCGATGGCCCGAACTGGCGCTATGGCATCCGTGACATCGCACTCAAGCCGCTGGCGTTCGCCGCCACGCCCAATGCCTTCCTGTCCTCGGTAGCCGCCGATCTGCCGCGCGGTTCGTTGCCGCGCGCGTATGTGGGCGAACAGCCCTACTGGACCCTGCTCGGCCTCGATGGTGGCCAGGAGCAGGCGCTGATCAGCGAAGATGGCGCGCTGGAGCCGGCCAAGGGCAGCTTCAGCATCGAGCCGTTCATCCGCCTGGACGGCAAGCTGCTGGACTGGTCGAAAGTGGCTATCACTCAGTCGCTGCAGGATCACTACCTGCCGATCGCCACCGTCGACTGGGTGCATGAGAAGGCCGGACTCTCGGTGACCGGTTTCGTGCAGGGCACGCCCGAGCGTGCGCAGCTGATCGGCCGCTACCGGCTGAGCAATCCGGACAAGGTCGCGCACGAATACACCCTGGCACTGGCGATACGGCCGTGGCAGGTCAATCCGCCCACCCAGTTCCTTAATACCATCGGAGGCTTCAGCCGGATTGATGCCCTGGATGTAGGTGAGCAGCTGGTTCGGGTCAACGGTGAGCCGCGGATCTATCCGCTGCAGATACCGGACGCGCGCTTTGCCAGTACGTTCGATGGCAAGCTCGATGCGATGCATCTGGAAAGCGGCACGTACCCGGCGACCACGGCGGTGAAGGACAGCACCGGCATGGCGTCGGGTGCGCTGGTGTACACGATCAGGCTGGAGCCCGGGCAGAACCGTGAGGTGGCGGTGGTGCTGCCACAGACCGGTGGCTGGGCGCCGCAGGCGCTGGATGTGGCCAAGGCGCAGGCGCAGGTGGCCGAGCAATGGCGGAAGAAGCTGGGCGTGGTTTCGCTGCAGGTGCCTGCTGCAGGCCAGCCACTGGCCGATACCCTGCGCACGGCGGTGGCGCACATGCTGATCTCGCGTGTCGGACCGCGCCTGCAGCCGGGCACGCGGTCGTATGCGCGCAGCTGGATCCGCGACGGCGCGATGATCTCCGAGGGCCTGCTGCGCATGGGGCGCAGTGATGCGGTGCGCGATTACATCAACTGGTATGCGCCGTACCAGTTCGAAAACGGCAAGGTGCCGTGCTGCGTCGACGCGCGCGGCAGCGACCCGGTGCCGGAGAACGACAGCCATGGCGAGCTGATCTACAGCATCGCCGAGTATGGGCGCTACACCGGCGACAGCACGTTCACCGAGCTGATGTGGCCGCACGTGCAGGGCGCCTACAACTACATGGAGCAGCTGCGCGCCAGCGAGCGCACCGAGGAAAACCGCGCGCGCAACCCGGCGTTCTACGGGATGATGCCGGCCTCGATCAGCCATGAAGGCTATTCGGCCAAGCCGATGCATTCCTACTGGGACAACTTCTGGGCGCTGCGCGGCTACAAGGACGCGGCGCTGCTGGCGACCCAGCTGGGCAAGGTCGAGGCGACGCAGATCGCCGAATCGCGCGACCAGTTCCGTGCTGACCTGCAGGCCTCGCTGCTGTCGGCGATGCAGCAGCACAACATCGATTACCTGCCGGGCTCGGCCGAGCTGGGCGACTTCGACGCGACCTCCACCACGATCGCGCTTGCCCCCGGCGGCGAGCAGGGCCGGCTGCCGCAGCAGGCGCTGGAGGCGACCTTCGAGCGCTACTGGAGCGAGTTCGTTGCCCGTCGCGATGGCAAGCGCGAGTGGAAGGATTACACCCCGTACGAATGGCGCAACGTGGCAGCGTTCGTGCGCCTGGGCTGGCGCGACCGCGCCTGGCAGGCCACCGAGTTCTTCTTCAGGGACCGCGCGCCACAGGCCTGGAACCAGTGGGCCGAAGTGGTCTCGCGCACGCCGCGCAAGCCGTTCTTCGTCGGTGACCTGCCGCACGCCTGGGTGGCTTCGGACTTCGTGCGCTCTGCGCTGGACATGTTCGCTTACAACCGTGATCTGGACGATGCGCTGGTACTGGCCGCTGGCGTGCCGACCGCGTGGCTGCAGGGCGAGGGCATTGCCGTGCAGGGCCTGCGCACGCCGCAGGGGCAGTTGAACTACCGCCTGCAGCGCAGCGACAAGCAGCTGGTGCTGGAGGTGCAACCGGGCCTGGTGCCACCGGTCGGTGGTGTGGTGCTGCCGTGGCCGTATGCCGGCGACCCGGGCGAGGCGAGCATCAACGGTGAAGCGGCCCAGTGGGTCAACAGAGAACTGCACGTGCACCAGCTGCCGGCGCGGATCGAGATCGACGTGCCGAGCGCAGTGCGCCGCGCCGAACGCAAGGGGCAGTAACGATGAAGCAGCAGCGGGCGAAGGTGCGCACGTCGGTGCGCGCCCTGGGGCTGGCCATTGCAATGGCATTGCCGGGCGTGATGATGGCGGCTGAACCGGCTGGCGCGACTGTGGCGCCCGACGTTGCCAGCGCGCCGGGCATGAGCATGGTCACCTTCAACCTGCACCACGACCGCGAAGACTGGCCGAGCCGGCGCCGCACCATCCTGGCCGAGCTCAAGCGCCTGCAGCCGGATGCGGTTGCCCTGCAGGAAGTGATCCAGCGCCGCAACGTGCGAAACCAGGCGCAATGGCTGGCCGGCCAACTCGGCTACAGGTATGTGTTCGTGTCCACCGATCCGGTCGCGGCACCCAAGCGCTACGGCAATGCGCTGCTGACCCGGCGGCCGATCCTCGCTCAGGGCGATCATCTGCTGCAGCCGCTGGACGACTACCGCACCGTGGCCCACCTGCGCATCGACGTCGACGGCACGCCGGTAAACATCTACGCCACGCATCTGAACGAGCGCAGCGACGAGAACGGGCAGCGCATCCGTCGCACCCAGGTCGAAGACCTGCTGCGCTTCATCACTGCAACCTCGGCCGGTGCACCGGTGGTGATCGCCGGCGACTTCAATGCACTGGTGGATGCCGGCGACCTGAGCGAGCTGCGCAGCCACTACGGCGACAGCTACGGCAGCGTGCATGTCAACACCGATCTGTCCGCGGTCAGTACGCTCAACCGTCACTATTACCAGGCGCCGTCGCGGATCGACCACATCTTCTTCCAGCAGGACGAGATGGTCGCACGCGAGGCGAAGATCCTGTTCGACCAGCCCGATGACAGCGGTCGCTGGGCCTCGGACCACTACGGCGTGTGGACCCGCCTGCAGTTCGCGCCGAAACCCTGACGCAGGCACGCTTGGGTAGGTGCCAACCTTGGTGGGCACGGTTCGGCCCGACGCACAAACAAAAACGGCGGGGATCATTGACCCCCGCCGTTTCGTTTTCACGCTATCAAGGCGCGATCAGTTCGACGGAGGCGTGCGCTTGGCGGCCTCTTCGTCTTCTTCATCGGCCCTGGCTTCTGCAGCCTGCGCTGCGGCGTCGGCATGGCCATCGGCGACCGGATCGATCGACGGCGTCACCACGGCTTCGGCGACCGGGGCAGCGGCCTCGATCGGCGCGGCTTCCACCGCCACCGGCGCGACCGGCTGTTCCACGATCGGCGCAGTCTCGACGACCGGCGTGGCTTCAACGGCCGGGGCGGCCTCCACCGCCGGGCCACTCTCACTGGCCACCGGCTTGGTTTCAACCACCGGGGTTGCTTCAACCACCTGCGGCTTCAATTCCACGACCGGCGCGGCCTCGACCGCGACCGGCTTCGTTTCGATCACCGGAGCGGCTTCAGCCACTGCGGTCGTTTCAGCCACAACCGGCTTTGCTTCGATCACCGGCGCGGCAGCGTCCACCACCGGAGTGGCGTCGGCGACCGGCTGAACCGGGGTCGCAGCGTCGATGGCATCGAGCATGCTGGTCTGCACCGGCGAGGACACCGTTTCAGTTTTCGCAGCAGCCTCGGCCGGCGCCTGCGCTTCAGCCGCGACGGGGGCGGCGACTTCGACCACGGCGCTGCTCACCACCGCAACCGGTGCGGAAACCGCAGCGGCGGCAGCGCGGGCCGGCTTCCCGGCTTCGATGGCGATCGGCTCGACTTCGTCATCGAAGTCGAACTCCGGCTGCGAACGGACCGGCTGCACCGCAGCAACCGGAGCGGTTCCGGCAGTGTTGTTGACGCTCGGCTCGGCGGCGTCGGTGTCTTCACCGTCATCACCATCGTCCTGGTCATCGCCCAGGGCGTCGCTGCCGACGGCATTCTCGGTGCCACCGCGACGACGGCGACGGCCACCACGACGGCCACGACGACGGCGGGTTGCCCCTTCGCCTGCCTGCTCGCCATTGGTGTCGGTTGCAGCCTCCTCGCCGGCAACCGCAGTCACCTCGGCCGCGCTGCCAGCGTTGGCAGCGGTGTCGGCCGACGCAGCGGCTTCCACCGGAGCGGCGGGTGCCGGAGCAACCGGCGTCACCGGCGCGGTGGCTTCCAGCGCGTTCACCCCGTTGGCGGCGACGGCCGTAGCGGCTACGGCTGCCGCTGCGGTCACGGCTTCGGCAGGTGCTTCGGCGGCATTGCGCTGCGGCTTCTCGGCCGGCTTGTCACCGTCCTGCTGCTGCGGGCGCGGCTGCTTGGGCTGCTTCAGCTTCGGCTGCTGGTTCTGGTTCTGGCCCTGCTGCTCGTTGCGCGGCTTGTTCTGCTGCTGCGGCTGCTGCTGGCCATCCTTGTGCTGCGGCTCCTTCTGCTTGCCCTGCTGCGGCTGCTGTTGCGCATTGCCGCTGTTGCCGTTGCGGCCGTCCTTGCGCTGCTCGCCGCGGTCCTTGCGGTTGCCGCCATCCTTCTGCTGCTGCGCGTTGCCATTGCCACGACTGTCGTCGCGACGGTCCTTGCGGTCCTTGTTGCGATCCTTGTTGCGGTCCTTGCGGCTACCGTCCTGCGACTGACGCGCCGCCGGAGCGGCCGGCGCCGGCGCCGGGGCCGGCTCGCCACCGAACACGCGCTTGAGCCAGCCGATCACGCCGCCGCTGGGGGCCGGGGCCGTCGGTGCGACCGCGACCGGGGCCGGAGCTGCCTTGGCCGGCTCAACTTCCTCGCGAACCGGGGCGGGCGAGGTGTGCTTGACCTGGGTCACCGCCGGCGGCGGGATGTTCAGCTGGCCCTTGGTCAGCGCGTGCACCGGCAGCTTGCGCGGGGTGCCCCGCTGGTAGCTGGGCTTGCTGCTTTCTTCACCCAACTCATTCTCGCGCAGGCGGGTGACGGTGTAGTGCGGGGTATGCAGCTGCTCGTCGGCGACGATCACGATCGGCGCCTCGTGGCGCTGCTCGATCTCGCGCAGGGCGCTGCGCTTCTCGTTCAGCAGGTAATTGGCGATCTCCACGGGGGCCTGCACCAGCACCTGCCCGGTGTTCTCCTTCATCGCATGCTCTTCGGCGACGCGGATGATCGACAGCGACAGCGACTCGACGCTGCGCATGCGGCCGTGGCCGTCACAGCGCGGGCAGACGATCTGGCTGGACTCGCCCAGGCTCGGGCGCAGGCGCTGGCGGCTCATTTCCAGCAGGCCGAAGCGCGAGATGCGGCCGACCTGGACGCGGGCCCGGTCGTACTTCAGCGCGTTGGCCAAGCGGTTCTCGACCTCGCGCTGGTGCTTGTTGGAGGCCATGTCGATGAAATCGATGACCACCAGGCCACCCAGGTCGCGCAGGCGCAGCTGGCGGGCCACTTCCTCGGCCGCTTCCAGGTTGGTCTGGAACGCGGTGTCCTCGATGTCGCTGCCCTTGGTGGCGCGCGAGGAGTTCACGTCGACCGCGGTCAGTGCTTCGGTCTGGTCGACCACGATCGAGCCGCCCGACGGCAGGCGCACGTTGCGCTCGTATGCACCTTCGATCTGCGACTCGATCTGGAAGCGGTTGAACAGCGGGATGTCGTCCTTGTAGTGCTTGAGCTTGCGCAGGGTCTGCGGCATCACCTGCTGCATGAACTCGCGGGCGTGCTCGTACATCTCCTCGGTGTCCACCAGGATCTCGCCGATGTCGGCGCGCAGGTAGTCACGCAGGGCGCGCACGATCAGGCGCGACTCCTGGTAGATCAGGAACGGAGCGGGCTTGCTCAGCGCGGCTTCGGCAATGGCGCGCCAGACGTTGAGCAGGTAGTCCAGGTCCCACTGCAGTTCTTCCGCATCGCGGCCGACGCCGGCGGTACGGATGATCACGCCCATGTCGTCGGGAATATTCAGCTTGTCCAGCGCGTCCTTCAGCGCGGCCCGGTCTTCGCCCTCGATGCGGCGGGACACACCACCGGCGCTGGGCGAGTTCGGCATCAGCACCATGTAGCGGCCGGCCAGCGAGATGAACGTGGTCAGGGCGGCGCCCTTGTTGCCACGCTCTTCCTTGTCGACCTGGACGACGATCTCCTGGCCTTCCTTCAGCAGTTCGCGGATGCCGGCCTTGTTGTGGTCGACGCCGGCCTGGAAGTAGTCGCGGGAGATTTCCTTCAACGGCAGGAAGCCATGGCGGCCCCCGCCGTATTCGACGAAGGCCGCTTCCAGCGAGGGCTCGATGCGGAAGATCCGGCCCTTGTAGATGTTGGACTTCTTCTGTTCCTTCGACGGCTGCTCGATGTCGATGTCATACAACGACTGGCCATCCACGATGGCAACACGCAGCTCTTCAGCCTGCGTTGCGTTGATCAGCATTCGCTTCATTGTTGCGTTCCTCGCAAGCGGCTACCGCGCGGAACGCCATGGGGTTTCGCCTCTGGACACGGCTCGCCGCCCATTCGCGCAAGCGCGGGGAGGGCGGCTTGGGTTTCCAGCGCTACGACACCACGGCAGGCCGCGGGAGCGCTTCACTCTTATGGGTTTTGGGTGTTGCAGGGCCGCAGGCAGCTGTCAGCCAGGCTGGAGCGCCACGCGGGACATGTTCAGCACGGTTGCGTGTCAGGCATCCGGCGATGGCCGGGAAGGCCGGTGAGCCGCTAACATGGCCGCCCCGCGGGCGGTGGTCGCGCACTGTGCCGGATTCGTCGGAAGCTGGGCTTCTGGCCCTGAGTAACTTCCAACGAAATCAATCCCTTATCTCGCCCCCCGAGTGTAACAGAATAAACAGCCTGATGACCGCCCAAGACCCCACCAAGCCCGCAGGCGACAAGCCTTCCGTGCGCATGATCACCGTTCCCGCCGACCGCGCCGGCCAGCGCCTGGACAACTTCCTGCTCGGCCAGCTGAAGGGGGCCCCGCGCAGCCTGGTCTACAAGCTGGTGCGCAGTGGCCAGGTGCGGGTCAACGGCGGTCGCGCCAAGGCCGAGCGCAAGCTGGAGGCGGGCGATGAGGTGCGTGTACCACCCGTGCGTCTCAGCGAGGAGGGAGACAAGGCCGGTCCACCTGAGGCGTTCATGCGCCGCCTGGAGCAGGCCATCGTGTTCGAGGATGCCCGCCTGCTGGCCCTGAACAAGCCCTCTGGCGTGGCCAGTCATGGCGGCAGCGGCATCAGCTTCGGGGCGATCGAGACCCTGCGTGCCCTGCGCTCGGGGCAGACCCTGGAGCTGGTCCATCGGCTGGATCGCGACACCTCCGGCCTGCTGATCGTGGCCAAGAAGCGCTCGGCGCTGAGTGAACTGCAGGCCCTGCTGCGTGAAGACCATGGCGCCGGCATCCGCAAGCGCTACCTGACCCTGCTGGCCGGGCGCATGCCCGATGGCGTGATGACGGTGGACGCGCCGCTGCACGTGGGCCTGCGCCAGGGCGGCGAGCGCCATGTGCAGGTCAACGCGATCGGCAAGGAATCGATCAGCCACTTCCGGGTGCTGGAGCGCCGCGGCGGCCATTCGTACTGCGAGGTGCGCATCGAGACTGGCCGCACCCATCAGATCCGCGTGCACGCCCAGCATCTGGGCCACCCGGTGGCCGGTGACGACAAGTACGGCGATCTGGCGGTGAACAAGCGGCTTCGTGAGCAGATCGGGCTGAAGCGCCTGTTTCTGCACGCTGCTTCGCTGGAGTTCGCGCTGGATGACGGCAAGAGCCCATACGTGCTGAACGCGCCGCTGGCGGATGAGCTGGTTGAGGCGCTGGACCGCCTGCGCTGACGGCGGTTCGGCGGCGCCGGGTGCTTGGTCGGCGCCGTCGCTTCCCTGCGATGAGTGGGCTCGTCACTTTCTTTGCTCGTGCAAAGAAAGTAACCAAAGAAACACGCCGCCATCCGCGAGCCGGCGCTGCGCACCGGTACCCTGCGCTCCTCGGTCCGCCGAGGGGCGGCGCGGAACTCGCTGCGTTCAGACACCCGCGCCTCTTCGCCCTCGCCGGACCTGCGGTGCTCGGCTCGCTACAAGGCGGACCTGACAGCCGCAGCGTAGACCCATACCCGCACGCAGCCCTTGTAGAGTCGAGCCACGCTCGACTCACGCGCGCAGCGCGGGCTTCGCTTTTTCATTCTTTCATCGCGCGGCTGGCACGCCTATAGCCTGTCAGAGGCCGGGCGAGGTGGGTTTGGGGGGGTGTAAGCGCCATGGATGGCGCGCCCAAGCCCCAAGGATGGGTTTACGGCGTCCCCCGCAAACCCACCTCGGCCGGCCCAACCCGGAATGTCGCTCCGCCAGCCGCGAGGGGGCTCAGCCCGTTGGCCGGGAACCCCTCACCACTTGAACAGCACCAGGCTGATCGCCAGGGTGCCCATGCCGGCCACCAGGCCATACACGGTTTCGTGGCCCTTGGCATAGCGCTTGGCCGCCGGCAGCAGCTCATCCAGCGCCAGGAACACCATCACGCCGGCGATCAGTCCGAACACCCAGCCAAACGTGGCGTGCGACAGCGATCCTGACAACAGCCAGTAGCCCAGCGCCGCGCCCACCGGCTCGGCCAGGCCGGACAGCAGGCTGGCGCTGAATGCATAGGCCTTGTTCTGGGTGGCGAAGTACACAGGCACCGCGATCGCGATGCCCTCGGGGATGTTGTGGATGGCAATGGCAAAGGCCAGTGGCATGCCCACCGACGGGCTTTCCAGCGTGGCGAAGAAGGTCGCCAGCCCTTCCGGGAAATTGTGCGCTGTGATCGCGACCGAGGTCAGCAGTGCGACCCGCTTCAGGTACTCGCGGCTGTTTTCGCGGAACGCGGGGTCCTGCTTGTCCAGGCTGTCATGCGGATTCGGAATGAAGTGATCGATCAGCACGATGACGATCACGCCCAGCAGGAACGCCAGGGTGCCGTAGGTGAAGCCGCTGCGCTCGCCATAGGCCAGGGCGAACGATGCGATGGACTTGTTGAGGATTTCCGATAGCGACACGTAGACCATCGCGCCGCCGGCGAAGGCTAGGCCAAAGGCCAGCAGGCGCGGGTTGGGGCGGCGCGAGAACAGCACCAGCAGGCTGCCGATGGCGGTGGCCAGGCCGGCCGCGAGGGTGACCGCCAGCGCGATCCAGACGTTTTCAGGGGGAATCTGCAGCATTTGCCGACGCGGTCCTGGTCAACAGACAACCGCCCCGGATGAGCCCGGGGCGGGTAGGGCGAGGCGGGCCTTGTCGGGGCGCGCGATCAGCCGCCGCGGCGCAGGCGCTCTTCGATCGCGAAACACTGGTCCGGCTTCGGCTGCGGCGGGTTGAAGCTGACCGGCACCTGGATGGTGGCCGGCACCGGCTGGCCGTTGCGGGTGGCGGCCTTGAACTGCCAGCCCTGCACGGCGGTCCTGGCCAGCTCGTCCAGCTGCGGATTGCCGGCGCCGGTGAGCAGGGCGACCTCGCTCGGCTTGCCGTCGGTGCCGATGGTCACCTTGAACGTGCTGGTGCCACCCACGCCCATGCAGGCCAGTTCAAGCGGGTACTGCGGCGGCGGCGTCTTCACCGCGGCCACCTCGGTCGGCGCGGTCGCTGGCGGCGCCGGCGGCTCGGAGGCACCACAGCCGGCCAGGCCGGTCGCAGCGATCAGGGACAGGCTCAGCAAACGAATGTTCATGGCAGTTGCTCCGTCAGGGCCGAAGTCTTTGCCGCGCAGATGAAGTCGTTCTCGCTCAGGCCGCCCACATCGTGGGTGGAGAAGCGCACCACAGCGCGGTCGTAGTGCACGCCCACGTCCGGATGGTGGTCCTCGCGGTGAGCAATCCAGGCCAGCGCGTTCACGAAGGCCATGGTGGCGTAGTAATCCTTGAAGCGGAAGGTGCGTGTCAGGGCCTGGCTGCCCTCGCTCAGCTCCCAGCCGGGAACCTGCGGCATCAGTTCGGCCAGGCGGGCCTCGCCGAGCTTGTGGTCGCTGCCTTTGCGTGGCACGCAACGGGCCTGGGCCAGTGGAATCAGGTCGGCCATGGGAATCTCCACCTCGTGTTGACTGAACAATGCGCCGGACGGTGTATAAACCGAATGAGCGGCTGACGCGTACTTGGCTAGAATAGCCTGATGATCCAGATCTCCGACACTGCCCAGACCCACTTCCGCAAGCTGATCGAACGCGAGGGCGTGCCCGGCATGGGCGTGCGCCTGAGCGCGGTCGACCCCGGCACCCCGCGCGCCGACGCCCGGCTGGAGTTCGCCGAACCGACCGACCTACTCGGCGACGAGTGGGCGGTGGACTGCGATGGTTTCACGCTCTACGTTGATGCCGGCAGCGTCGGTTGGCTCGATGGCGCCGAGATCGACATCGTCGCCGGCAGTGCCGGTACCCAGCAGCTGACCATCAAGGCGCCGCGCATCAAGGGCGAAGCGCCCGGTGATGCCGCCTCGCTGGTCGAGCGCGTGCACTGGGTGGTGGAAAACGAAATCAATCCGCAGCTGGCCTCGCATGGCGGCAAGGTGGCCGTGCAGGAAGTTTCGGCCGAAGGCGTGGTGCTGCTGCGCTTCGGTGGCGGTTGCCAGGGCTGCGGCATGGCCGACGTGACCCTCAAGCAGGGCATTGAAAAGACCCTGATGGGCCGCGTGCCGGGCGTGACCGCCGTGCGCGATGCGACCGACCACGACAGTGGCCACGCGCCGTATATCCCTCGCGGCAACGCCGCCTGATCGTTGACGCGTGCCTCTGACCCGGGCCGAGCAGTTCATCGACCTGCTGCTGGCCCGCCAGCAGCCCAGGGCCGTCCTCGAGAAAACCACGCGCCTGCCGTATGGCTGGGCGCTGTGGCTGCGCTCGCTCGGTCCGTTGCCGCGGCCGCTGCACGCCAGCGAGTTGATCGCGGTGCTGCTGCCGCGTCCGCTGCCAGGGCCACCCGGGCAGTTGCCCCGGTTGTCACCCTGGCAAGCGATGCGCCGTCTGTTCTGGCAGGACTGGGATGCTGCGCCGCGCGACCAGCGCTGGATGCGTTGGGTCTCGGCCTTGGCCAGTGCGCTGCTGCATCTGCTGTTCTTCATGCTGCTGCTGTGGGTGGCGGTGATCCGCGCCACGGCACCGGAAGACCAAGGCGCCGAGGGCGAGCGCGTGCAGGTGGAGTTCGTCGGTCGCGCTACCCAGGAGGGCGGCGGCGATCAGCCAGGTGCGGAAGCGGCGGCCGCTGCACCGCCGGGCCAGGTTGCAGCTGGCCAGAACGCAGGGGCCGCAACGGCGCCTGAGCCGCGTCCGGCGTCCGCGTCGGCAGCTGCGTCCGCACCCGCTCCGGCTGCAGTGGCCAGCGTGCCGCCGCCGCCCGCCGAATCCGAGCCGGCGCCGGTCGCGGCACCGCCGCCGTCTCCGGTGCAGGCCACCGAAGTAGCCGAGGCCAGTACGGATTTCGTGGTGCCACCTGTCAGCGTGCCGCGCACGGAGATCAGCATCGTGCCGCGCGACACGGTACCGACGGTGCGCGAGCGCAGCGTGCAGCCGGTGCAGGCGCCGGCGGCCCCGGCCGCACTGCGTGCGCCGGAGATCGCGGTGCGGACGCCGCAGCTGCGTGACATCCCGGTGCAGGAGCGTGAAATCAGTACGGTCGATGCGCCGGCGATATCGCAGCCGCTGCGCACGGCCGATCTACAGGTCCGTGTGCCGCAGCGCGATGTGCAGGTGCGCGAGCGTGAAGTGCAGGCCGTGGTCGATCCGCAGGTACGGATGGCTGCTGTGGCCGGGCGCGAGCCGACCGTGCGAGCGCCGGCAGGCCGTGACCTGCAGGTGCGCGAGCGCGAAGTTGCGTCGGCACCCGCGGCGGCGCCTTCAACGTCCAGTGGCAGCGCGCCAGCGGCAACGCCGGCGCCTGCGGCCAGTAGCACTGCAACCCAGGCCAACAGCAGCACGCCACGGCCATCCGCCTCCAGCACGAAACCGGCCCAGGTCGGAGCGCGCCCGGCCCCCGATCCGGGCAACTGGGCCACGCCCGCCAAGGGCGACGACTGGGGTGCATCGAGCCGCAACCATGACGGCGCCGACAATGGCGCCCGGCAGGCCAGCGCCACCGGCAAGGGCAGTGGCCTGTTCAACGCCGATGGCAGCGTCCGCGTGCCGGGCCAGGAAGGCGATGGACGTGCCGAGCGCGGTGCGCCCGGTGGTGCCAACGACGGCTGGAGCAAGGAACGCATCGCGCAATCGGGCACCTGGTTGAAGCGACCGCCTTACGACTACACGCCCACGTCATTCGACAAATACTGGGTCCCGCAGGAATCGCTGCTGGCCGAGTGGGTGCGCAAGGGAATAAAGGCAATGGAGATTCCGTTGCCGGGTACCAATACGAAGATTTCCTGCGTGATCTCGATCCTGCAGGCCGGTGGTGGCTGTGGCCTTACCAATCCGAACATGCAGGACCAGCCGGCCGTGGCGCGGCCACCGCCGGACATTCCGTTCAAGAAAGAACTGCAGGAAGATAACGGGAGCCGGTAGGCTAGAGAGCGCGCCACGCCCTGGCAGGCTCGCTTGGGTAGGTGTCAATCTTGGTTGGCGCAGAAGCGCCGGCCAAGGTCGGCATCCACCACGGCAGTGACCTTACGCGCTCTGCGACAGGAACACCCAGAACGGGACGTCGCGGCCAAGCCAGTCGCGGCTGGTCTCGTCCATCACGTCCAGCAGGGTGTCGAAGTCCTTCTGCGCGGTGGCGCGCAGCGCGTCCACGTCGCACAGGAACAATGCATAGCCGTTGGCTGGCAGCCATTGCAGGTCGCGTAGATTGTCCGACAGCGCATCCCAGTTACCGCCGAAACCGGCCGGAAAATCCAGCTGCGCGGCCAGCCGTGCGAGCAGGGTGCGCTTGTCGGCCACCCCTTCCAGATCGATGCGGATCACCTTCAGCCCGGCATCGCGCATTGCGGCGGCCAGGGCGCCGATGTCGTCGCTGTCGATGGCGTAGACACCGGCATTGTTGATGTCGTGCAGGCCGAGGCCGAAATCGTCATGGCTCATCACTGCGCTCCCTGGGCCGGTACGGTGAAGCTGCGGAATGATTCGTAGTGGTCGTCGGTGTAGTACCACGCCTCCGGCGGATCGCCGCCGGTGACGATGCGGCGCGTGCCACGGGTGCGCGCGCCGGGGGTGTCCACGGTGTATTCGCGGTAGTAGCCGCGCGGACGCTGCGGTAACTGCTGTTCGCGGTTGCCGAACGTGCTGCCATCCTGGCGGTGCGGGAACGGCCCGCCGCGCTGGATCAGCGCGATCGTCTGCCGGGCTTCGGCGGGCAGGAAGGTGGGCAGACCGTTGTCCCTGCCGGGCGTGGCCGTGGCCGGTGCGCGCGCGGCAGGCGCACCCTGCAGGTCCGGCGCGAACTGCGGCGCCGGCGGGCGCTGCATGAAATGGTTGACTACCAGGCCGAGCAGCAGCAGGGCGATGGCGGTGATCAGCAGCCGGGGGTTGCGCATGGGCAAGGGAGCGGGCGAGGGTGGTGCTCGCACTGTAGCGCCTGCGCGCTGCACGGCGCATGAGGAGGGGGCTGCGTCACCGCCGCGTAACAATTGCCGTCGTGCTCACCGGCGGGACGCAATTTCCTTTACATCCCCCTTGGTAATCTGCCGTTCTGTCCCCATCATTCACCGCGCACCGCCCGACAACGTCGGGTGCCCTCGCAATCAGGAGATGCACCATGGCCTATACCCTGCCCAAGCTGTCCTACGCCTACGACGCGCTGGAACCGCATATCGATGCGGCGACGATGGAAATCCATCACACCAAGCATCACCAGACCTACATCAACAACGTCAACGCGGCGCTGGAAGGCACCGAGTACGCTGACCTGCCGGTCGAAGAACTGGTGAAGAAGCTCAAGTCGCTGCCGGAGAACCTGCAGGGTCCGGTGCGCAACAACGGTGGTGGCCATGCCAACCACTCGCTGTTCTGGACCGTGATGGCTCCCAATGCTGGCGGCAACCCGGTGGGCGACGTGGCCAAGGCCATCGACAAGGACCTGGGCGGCTTCGACAAGTTCAAGGACGCCTTCACCAAGGCGGCGCTGACCCGTTTCGGCAGCGGCTGGGCGTGGCTGAGCGTGACCCCGGACAAGAAGGTGGTGGTCGAAAGCACCGGCAACCAGGACAGCCCGCTGATGGAAGGCAACACCCCCATCCTCGGCCTGGACGTGTGGGAGCACGCGTACTACCTGAAGTATCAGAACCGTCGCCCGGAATACATCGGCGCGTTCTTCAACGTCATCGACTGGAACGAAGTCGAGCGCCGTTACCAGGAAGCGATCGCCTGATCGCGGTGATGGGATGAACGGAGAAGGCCGGGGAAAACCCGGCCTTTTCTGTTGCAGGAATCATTCGGTAGTGCCGGCCGCTGGCCGGCAATCGTGTGATCCCCGGGAAGCCGGCCAGCGGCCGGTACTCCCTATTCGGCGGTGGCCGTATTGCCTTGCAGGCGCAACGTGGCCATCACGCCCAGGCGCAGGCCGGGCAGGTCGCCGTCGGCCGGCAGCAGGATCGGCTGCTGGCGGATGCCGTCGAAATGCTTGACCTGGAAGAGCACATCCAGACCATGGCCAGTGCTGCCCCCGCCACTGGCCGCAGGCGCCTCGGCGCGGCCGCCGGGATTGCGCCGCGCCGGCTGGAAGCCCGGCGTGCTGCGCACCAGTTCCATCGTGTTGGCCGAGAAGTCGCCGGCGATCAGGCTGGGCATGCCCTCGGCGGTGGCAGCAATCCAGGTCATCAGGTCGCTGGTCTGGTGCTGGCGCGCGGCGGCCTCGTCCGGGTCGGGGCGGAGCCGTGCCACATAGATGTTGACCAGCGCCTCGCCCAGCTTCAGCCGCATCATGCCGGCCGCGCTGAAGGTGCCGGGAGGATGCAGCAGGGTCACGCCGTCCTCGCTGACCGGCAGCCGGGTCAGCATCGCGTTGCCATGCCGCAATGTCTGGCTGGGTGGATCGGCGGTAACGAAGTCGCAGCTGTAACGAAGCCGGCTGGCCAGCCAGCAGGCCGGGTTGCGGCCCTGCTGCTGCAGCACCTGCTGCACCGAGATCACGTCCGGCTGCAGGTCGGTCAGCAACTGCGCGACCTGCTCGCGGCGCAACTTCCATTGCGCATCATCGTGGCTGGGCAGCTCCAGCGCGGCCACCGTCAGCTGGCGGGAGCCGCTTTCGCTGGCCGCCGTGGCCGGTGCCTGCGGCCGCGCCTGTGCCTGCAACGCCATCAGCAGCATCAGGCAACTGAGCAGGAGACGGGCGGGGGGGAGGGAGCGCATAACGATAAGTTTACGCTTTTGTCGTGCAGGTGCCGTGACTTCCGGCACGGAGCGCGGTTGCCTGCCATGGATGGGCACCGTTGTCATGCAGCCCTGCAGCGTGCTTCGCAAGGCCCGGTTCCGGTAACCTTGCGCCTTTCGCTTTGCAGGAATGCCTTACAGGATGAGCCACGACGCAGTTGCCCCCATCGCCGGCCAGGGAAAGATGCCGCGCCAGATCCCGTACATCATCGGCAATGAGGCCTGCGAGCGGTTCAGTTTCTACGGGATGCGCAACATCCTGGTGCAGTTCCTGATCACCTCGCTGCTGCTGCAGGAAATCACGGCCGAAGGCCGTGCCGGTGAAGCCAAGGACATCATGCACAGCTTCATGATCGGCGTGTATTTCTTCCCGCTGCTCGGGGGTTGGCTGGCCGACAGGTTCTTCGGCAAGTACCACACCATCCTCTGGTTCAGCCTGGTCTACTGCGCCGGCCATCTGTGCCTGGCGCTGTTCGAGAACAGCCGCGAGGGCTTCTTCCTCGGCCTGGGCCTGATCGCCCTGGGTGCCGGTGGCATCAAGCCGCTGGTGGCCTCCTTCATGGGCGACCAGTTCGACCAGAGCAACAAGCACCTGGCCAAGATCGTCTTCGACGCCTTCTACTGGATCATCAACTTCGGCTCGCTGTTCGCCTCGCTGCTGATCCCGCTGGCGCTGAAGAACTGGGGCCCGCAGTGGGCGTTCGGCATCCCGGGCATCCTGATGTTCATCGCCACCTTCGTGTTCTGGCTGGGCCGCAAGCGTTACGTGCTGGTGCCGCTGCCACCGAAGGACCCGCACTCGTTCGCCAACGTGGTGCGCACTGCGCTGACCGCACGCGCGGCCGGCCAGGGCCGCCCGGGCCTGGTGATCGCCGTGCTCGGCCTGGTGCTGGCAGCGGCGTCGTTCGGCCTGGTCGGTTCGCTGGGCATCGTGATCTGCCTGTGCCTGGCGCTGGTGGCCATTCTCGCCGGCATCGGTGGCGGCACCTGGTTGCAGCTGGACCGGGCCCGTGGCCAGCATCCAGCCGAAGCCGTGGAAGGCGTGCGCTCGGTGCTGCGCGTGCTGGTGATCTTCGCGCTGACCACGCCGTTCTTCTCGCTGTTCGACCAGAAGGCCTCGACCTGGGTCCTGCAGGGCCAGCAGATGCAGATGCCGAGCTGGTTCAGCGCCTCGCAGATGCAGGCGCTGAACCCGCTGCTGGTGATGATCCTGATTCCGTTCAACAACCTGGTGCTGTACCCGGCCCTGCGCCGCTTCGGCTTGGAGCCGACCGCGCTGCGCCGCATGACCGCCGGCATCGCCTTCAGTGGCCTGGCCTGGATCGTGGTCGGCGGCATCCAAGTGGTGATGGACGGCGGCAACGCTTTGTCGATCTTCTGGCAGATCCTGCCGTATGCATTGCTGACCTTCGGTGAGGTGCTGGTCTCGGCCACCGGCCTGGAGTTCGCCTACAGCCAGGCGCCGCAGGCGATGAAGGGCGTGGTGATGAGCTTCTGGAACCTGACCACCACCATCGGCAACCTGTGGGTGCTGCTGTCCAACGCTGCCGTGCGCAACGATGCGGTGACCCACAAGATCGCCAGTACGGGCCTGAGCGAGGCGGCATTCCTGATGTTCTTCTTCGCCGGTTTCGCCTTCGTCGCGGCGTTGGCCTTCGGTTGGTACGCGAAACGCTATCGTATGGTCGACAACTACCGTAGCGCCTGAGCCTGACATGACCCCCGTCAATCTGCTGTTGATCGCCATCACCGCCCTCCTGTCGTGGATGGCGTTCAACAACCGCAAGCTGGCCGACCGCCTGATCCTCTGGCCGCCGGCCGTCGACCGCCATCGCCAGTACGACCGGCTGGTGACCTATGGCTTCATCCACGCCGACTGGTCGCACCTGATCTTCAACATGATCACCCTGTTCTTCTTCGGGGGATTCATCGAGAGCGTGATGGTGCAGCTGACCGGCAGCTACCTGACCTACCCGGCGTTCTACATCGGTGCGCTGCTGGTCTCGATCCTGCCCAGCTACCTGAAGAACCAGAAGAACCCGAACTACCTCAGCCTCGGGGCATCCGGGGCGGTGTCGGCGGTGCTGTTCGCCTTCATCCTGATCAAGCCGTGGTCGATCATCCTGGTGTTCTTCATCCCGGCACCGGCGATCATCTATGCCGCGTTCTATGTCGGCTACAGCATCTGGATGGACAAGCGCGGCGGCGACCGCATCAACCACAGCGCACACCTGGCCGGTGCGGCGTTCGGCGTGATCTTCATGCTGGCCATGCAGCCGAGCATCTTCACCCACTTCCTGCGCGAACTGTCCAACCCGACCTTCCGCCTCGGCGGCGGTTGAAGCGGGTAGCGGGGCGAATCGGTGACGATTCGCCCCGGTTTTCAGAGCGTGTGCTGCTGGCCGTAGGTATCCAGCAGGCGGGCGAACACTTCCTCGCCGATGCGCTGGAAATCCTGGTCTTCGGTCTGCCCTTCCACCGCAAGTTGCAGCAGGCCCTCCAGCAGGGCGCGGTCAGTATCTGAATGGGAATCGCTGGGGTGCATCGGAGCCTCCGCGGGGGTGCGCATGGTCAATGGACGCAAGGGGCGTGCCAAGCTGGCCGTACCCCTCCACAGGCGATAGCGGCCGTCAGCGCTCCAGCTTGAGGGTCGCAAACTGACGTGAATGGATCAGACTTGCCCCTGTTCAGGCTTCACGCGATCATGGCGCCCGGCTGCGCACCATCCACGCAGTCGCCGCAGGAGACAGTTCCATGGCTTCGGTCACGCCCCCCGGTCTGGCCTATGAGGTCGAACACGACCTGGCCAACCATCGCTTCACCGCCCGTGTGCGTGGACAGCTGGCGGTGCTGGACTACCAGATCAAGCGCAAACGCATGGTCATCACCCACACCGAGGTGCCTGAGCCGATCGCCGGCCGTGGGATCGCCGGTGAGCTGACCCGCGTGGCACTGCGTTTCGCCCGCGAGCAGAAGTACAAGGTGGTGCCGGCCTGTTCCTACGCCGAGGCGTTCCTGCAGCGGCATGAGGAGTATCACGATCTGCTCGCTGGCTGAACGCCGGCGGGCCACGCTTCAGCCATGGCAGGCAATGATGTACAAACATGAACAGGGGATCCCGATGAAGATTGGAAACAACCGGCCACTGCGCGGCAGCGCGTTGGCCGGCGTGGTGGGCGTGCTGTTGCTGGCCGGTTGCCAGCGTGAAAGCGAGCCGGCACCGGCGACCGACGCGGCCCCCGCCGCCGAGGCCACTGCCGCAGGTGAAACGCCGGCCACGGAAGCGCCGCTGGACCTGCGCGACGTGATCGAGAACAACGAGCGCGAAGTGGTGGGCATCAGCTACCCGGCCGGCATCGATCGCTACCCGGGCCTGGCGCGCGCGCTGCAGAACTACGCAACCAGCGCACGCAGCGACCTGCAGCAGGCACTGGACGGGCTCGGCAATGACAAGCCGACCATGCCCTACGAACTGTCGCTGAGCTTCGAGAAGCTGCTGGAAACGCCGCAGTTGGTGGTGGTCAGTGCCGATGGCAGCCGCTATACCGGTGGCGCCCACGGCGAGCCGCTGGTGGCGCGCTTTGTGTGGTTGCCGCAGCAGCAGCAGATGCTCAGTGCCGAAAAGCTGGTGGCCGACGCCAAGGGCTGGAAGGCGATCAGCGATTTCGTCGCCGACCAGCTGCGCGAACGCGTGGCCACCCGGCTCAGCGGCGAGGACATGGATCCGGCCCAGCTGCAGGAATCGCTGCGCAACGCGTCACGCATGATCGCCGACGGTACCGGGCCGCAGGCCGACAATTTCAGCCAGTTCCAGCCGTTGACCAACGACAAGGGGCAGATCACCGCGCTGCGCTTTGTGTTCCCGCCGTACCAGGTGGGGCCATACTCGGACGGCACCCAGACCGCCGACGTACCGGCGGCGGTGCTGTTGCCGCACGTGGCCAAGGACTACGTGGAGCTGTTCGCACGCGGTTGACCGCAGTCGAGGAGGTGGCGTGGATACAGGGTTGCAGGAGCGGGTCGCCGGCCTGCTGCAGGAAGCCGGGGTCCGCATCGGCGGCACCCAGCCACAGGACATCCAGGTGCATGACCCGCGTTTCTTCGCGCGGGTCATGGGCCAGGGCTCGCTCGGCCTCGGCGAGAGCTACATGGACGGCTGGTGGGACGCCAACGTCCTGGATGAATTCCTGGTCCACCTGATGCAGGCGCACCTGGACGAACGGGTGCACGGCTGGCGCGAAGTGGCCGATGCGCTGAAGGCGCGCCTGTTCAACCTGCAGGCCGGGCAGGGCAGCTACGAGGTCGGCCGCCGCCACTACGACCTCGGCAACGATCTCTACCAGGCCATGCTGGGCCAGCGGCTGGTCTACAGCTGCGGCTACTGGCGCCATGCCGGTGACCTGGATGCCGCGCAGGAAGCAAAGCTTGATCTGGTCTGCCGAAAGCTGGGCCTGCGCCCGGGCCAGCGCGTGCTGGACATTGGCTGCGGTTGGGGCGAAGCTCTGAAGTTCGCCGCTGAGCGCTACGGTGTGAGTGGCGTCGGCGTGACGATTTCGCAGGAGCAGGCCGAGTTCGCGCGGAACCTGTGCGCGGGCCTGCCGATCGAGATCCGATTGCAGGACTACCGCGAGCTGGACGAACCGTTCGATGCGATTTTCTCGATCGGCATGTTCGAGCACGTCGGTGACAAGAACTACGCGGGCTTCTTCGAGGTGGCCAAGCGTTGCCTGTCGCCGCGCGGCCTGCTGCTGTTGCACAGCATCGGCACCAACATCTCCCGGCATCGCACCGATCCGTGGATCGCGCGCTACATCTTTCCCAACTCGATGCTGCCGTCGGCGGCGCAGATCACCCGGGCGTTCGAAGGCCGTTTCGTGCTGGAAGACTGGCACAACTTCGGCACCGACTACGACCTGACCCTGCAGGCATGGCGGCGCAACGTGGAAGCAGCGTGGCCACGGCTGGATGCGCGCTATGACGAGCACTTCCGCCGCATGTGGCGCTTCTACCTGGCCGGGTCGATGGCCACCTTCCGCTGCCGGCACGCGCAGCTGTGGCAGCTGGTGCTGTCGCCGGAAGGCGTGCCGGGTGGGTACGTGGCGCCGCGCTGATCTGGAAGCGCATCCACGCATGGCGTGGATCTACTGGAGTGCGTCATGTGTGGATCGATGATGCCGGGGTTCGTGGCGCGAATGGATCGTGCCGACCGGCGGTCGGCACCCACCAGTAGATCCACGCCATGCGTGGATGTCCCAACAAAAAAACCGCCCGGTTTACCGGGCGGTTTTCGTTTCAGGCTACCGCGCAGGCGATCAGTTGCCGGCGCCGGTCAGGCCACGCTTTTCCAGCAGCGGTTCGATCTGCGGCTCGTGGCCGGCGAAATCGCGGAACAGCTGCATCGCGTCGACGCTGCCACCCTTGGACAGCAGCGTGGCGCGGAAGTGGTCGCCGTTCTTGCGGCTCAGGCCGCCGTTGTCCTTGAACCACTTCTGGGTGTTGGCGTCGAGCACTTCCGACCAGATGTAGGCGTAGTAGCCGGCCGAATAGCCGCCCATGATGTGGCTGAAGTACGGCGTCTTGTAGCGCGGCGGCACCGGCGCGTAGTAGATGCCGTCCTTCTCCAGCGCGGCGCGCTCGAAGGCCATCACGTCCTTGGCGGCCGGCACCTGGTCGGCGCCGATCTGGTGCCAGCGCTGGTCCAGCATGGCCGCACCCAGGTACTCGGTGGTAGCGAAGCCCTGGTTGAACTTGGCTGCCGCCAGCACCTTGTCCAGCAGTGCCTGCGGCATCGCCGAACCATTCTGGTAGTGCTTGGCGTAGTTCTTCAGGATGACCGGGTTGTCGGCCCACATCTCGTTGACCTGCGAGGGGAACTCGACGAAGTCACGCGGCACCGAGGTGCCCGAGAAGTACGGGTACTTCACGTTGGAGAACATGCCGTGCAGGGCGTGGCCGAACTCATGGAACGTGGTGCTCACTTCATCCCAGGTCAGCAGGGTCGGCTGGCCGGCCGGCGGCTTCGGGATGTTCAGGTGGTTGGCCACCACCGGCTTGAAGCCGGTCAGCTTCGACTGCGAGACGTACGAGTTCATCCACGCACCGCCACGCTTGGACGCACGTGCATACGGGTCGAAGATGAAGATCGCCAGCTGGCTGCCATCGGCGTCGAACACATCGTAGACGGTGACGTCGTCGTGGTAGACCGGCAGGTCGGTGCGCTGCTTGAAGGTCAGGCCGAATTCCAGGTTGGCGGCATGGAACACGCCGTTCTCCAGCACGTTCTTCAGTTCGAAGTACGGCTTCAGCTGTGACTCGTCGAAGTTGTACTTGGCCTGGCGCACCTTCTCGCTGTAGAAGGCCCAGTCCCACGGTTCCAGCTTGAACGTCGGCTTGCCGGCCGCCTTCTGTTCCTGGTCGATCATCGCCTGCAGGTCGGCGGCCTCACGCTTGGCGTTGGCCACTGCGGCCGGGGCCAGCTTGCCCAGCATCGCGTTGACCGCTTCCGGCGTCTTGGCGGTCTGGTTGGTCAGGTTGTAGGCGGCGAAGTTCGGGAAGCCCATCAGCTTGGCCTTGTCGGCACGCAGCTGCATGATGCGCGAAACCAGCGCGGTGTTGTCGAACTCACCGCCGCGGCTGCCGCGGCTGACCGACGCTTCGTAGATCTTCTGGCGCAGGGCGCGGTTGGCCAGGTTGGTCAGCGGCGGCTGGCCGGTGGTGTTGAGCAGGGTGATTACATACTTGCCTTCCAGGCCCCGGGCCTTGGCGGCTTCGGCGGCGGCGGCGATCTGCTCCTTGGACAGGCCGTCCAGTTCCTTGACGTCGTCGACGGTGATCGCCGAGGCGTTCACCTCCGACTGCACGTTCTGGCTGAACCTGGTGCCCAGGCTGGCCAGCTCGGCGTTCATCTCCTTCAGCTTGGCCTTGTCGGCCTCGGACAGCTTGGCGCCGGCGCGCACGTAGTTGTCGTAGTACTTCTCGACCAGGCGCACGCCTTCGGCGTCCAGGCCCAGCTGGCTGCGGGTGTCATACAGCGCCTGGATGCGGGCGAACAGCTTGCCGTTCAGTGCGATCGCATCGCTGTGCGCGGCGAACTTCGCCGAGTAGTCGGCCTGCAGCTTCTTGCGGGTGTCGTTGGTGTCGGCACCGACCAGGCTGAAGAACACGGTGGTCGCGCGGTCGAGGACATCACCGCTCTTTTCCAGGGCGATGATGGTGTTGTCGAAGGTCGGCTTGGCCTTGTTGTTGGCGATGGCCTCCACCTCCTTCAGCTGCTGCGCCATGCCGGCGTCGAAGGCCGGGGCGAAGTCGCTGTCCTTGATCTTGTCGAACTGCGGGAAGTGCAGCGGCAGCGGGCTTTCGGCGAAGAACGGATTGGCCTGCTGGGCGGTGCTGCTGGCGGCCGGGGTGGCGGCGCTGGCCGAGAAGGCGGGCAGGGCAAGGCCGAGGGACATGGCCACGGCAAGGGCAAGGCGGGTGGTCAAGGCAGGAACTCCGGTAAGGCAAACAAGGGCCCGAGGGTAACCCGGCCGGCGGCGCCCGCACTTGTGTCAAAAGGCATGTTGCCGCGGCCGGGCGCGGGTACCATGCATTCACTGCCCACGGTTCAGCGCCATGACCACTGCCTACGATTTCAGCTTCCGCGACCTCGACGGCCAGCCACAGGCCCTCGCCGGGTACCGGGGTCACCCGCTGTTGCTGGTCAATGTCGCCAGCCGCTGTGGCTTCACCCCGCAGTACACCGGGCTGGAACAGCTGTGGCAGGAGTATCGCGAGCGTGGCCTGGTGGTGATCGGCTTCCCATGCAACCAGTTCGGCGCGCAGGAGCCGGGGGACGCCGCGCAGATCCGCCAGTTCTGTTCGCTGGATTATCCGGTCAGCTTCCCGCTTTCGGAGAAGATCGAGGTCAACGGCGAGGGGGCTGATCCGTTGTGGGCATGGCTGTCACGCGAGAAGCGCGGTCTGCTCGGCAGTGCCCGCATCAAGTGGAATTTCAGCAAGTTCCTGGTCGACCACCAAGGGCAGGTGGTGTCGCGGCATGCGCCCACCACCCGGCCGGAGCAGCTGCGCGGCGCGATTGAAGCGCTGCTGTGAGGTAGTGCCGGCCGCTGGCCGGCAACCTCGTGGGCCAGGAAGCGCCGGCCGCTGGCCGGCACTCCCGTTGCAGCATCATTTCTCGACGAACGCGCGCTCGAACACGTAGTGGCCCGGCTGGCCGATGCGCGGCGATACCTGGAAGCCGCGGGCATCGAGCACGCTGCGCAGATCAGCCAGCATCTGCGGGCTGCCGCAGATCATCGCGCGGTCGTTTTCCGGGCTCAGTTCCGGCAGGCCGAGGGTGCGCTGCATCTGGCCGCTTTCCATCAGCGAGGTCAGGCGGCCCTGGTTGGCGAACGGCTCGCGGGTAACGGCCGGGTAGTACAGCAGCTTGTCGCCGATCATGTCGCCGAGGAACTCGTGCTCCCGCAGTTCCTTCTCGAAGTAATCGCGATAGGCCAGGTCCTTTTCGTAGCGCACGCCGTGGCAGAGGATCACCTTCTCGAAGCGCTCATAGGTTTCCGGGTCCTTGATCACCGACAGCCACGGCGCCAGGCCGGTGCCGGTGCCCAGCAGGTACAGATTCCTGCCGGGGTGCAGGTCGCTGATCAGCAGGGTGCCGGTGGGCTTCTTGCCGACCAGCACCTTGTCACCCGGCTTGATGTGCTGCAGGCGCGAGGTCAGCGGGCCGTCCTGCACCTTGATGCTGAAGAACTCCAGCTGCTCTTCCCAGTTGGCACTGGCGATGGAGTACGCACGCAGCAACGGGCGCGCGTCGGTTTCCAGGCCGATCATCACGAACTGGCCGTTCTCGAAGCGGAAGCCGCTGTCGCGGGTGGTGGTGAAACTGAAGTAGGCGTCGGTCCAGTGGCGGACCTCAAGCACCGTTTCGGCGCCAAAAGCGGAGGACATGGGCGTATCTATCGAAAGTCGTCGGAGGTGATTCTATCTCAAATGAGACAGGTTCTCATTGGGCGGAACGAGAGGCGTTCTCAGCGGTAACCGGCCGCCTGCAGTTCGAACAATTCGGCGTAGCGGCCGCCCTGTGCCATCAGCTGCTCATGGGTGCCGCTGGCCTCGATGCGGCCATCGGCCAGCACCAGGATGCGGTCGGCCATGCGTACCGAGGAAAAACGGTGGGAGATCAGCACTGCGGTGCGATTATCCGCCAGTTCCCTGAACCGCTGGAACACGTCGAACTCACTGCGCGCATCGAGCGCGGCGGTGGGCTCGTCGAGGATCATCACCTGCGCGTTGCGCATCCAGGCGCGGGCGATGGCGATCTTCTGCCATTGGCCGCCGGACAGGTCCACGCCCTGCTTGAAGCGACGGCCGATCTGCTGCGCGTAGCCGCCGGGCAGGTCGTCGATCACTTCCTCGGCCATGCCACGCCGTGCCGCGTCGGCGATGCGCGCCTGATCGTCCATCGCCTCGACCTGGCCGACGCCGATGTTCTCGCCCGCGCTGAGGTTGTAGCGCACGAAATCCTGGAAGATCACCCCGAGGTTGGCACGCAGGTCGTCCAGGTCGTAGTCGCGCAGGTCGCGGCCGTCGAGCAGGATGCGGCCTTCGTCCGGCTCGTACAGCCGTGCCAGCAGTTTCACCAGCGTGGTCTTGCCCGCGCCGTTCTCGCCGACCAGGGCCAGCACTTCGCCGGCCTGCAGCTGGAAATCGAGGTGGCGCACCGCCCACTGTTCGGCATCGGGATAGCGGAAGCCGACGTCCTCGAACACGAAGCCCTGGCGGATCGGCTGCGGCACGCGCACCGCCCCTTCGCGCGAGTGGATCTCCGGCTGGATCTGGAAGAACGAGAACAGGTCATCCAGGTACAGCGCCTGGCTGGCCACCTGCGAGAATCCGATCAGCAGGCCCTCCAGGAGTTGGCGCAGGCGCAGGAAGCTGCCGGCGAGGAAGGTCAGGTCGCCGATCGTGAAGTCGCCGCGTACCGTGCGCCAGGCGATGTAGGCGTAGGCGGTGTAATAGCCCAGCGTGCCGAGCGCGGCCAGCAGCGTGCCCCAGAACGCGCGGCGCCGTGCCAGTGCGCGGTTGGCCAGGAACAGCGCCACCGACAGGCGCCGGTAGCGCTCCACCAGGAAGCGGTGCAGGTTGTAGATCTTCACTTCCTTGGCCGTTTCCACGCTGGCACCCAACTGGCGCAGGTAGTCGAGCTGGCGGCGCTCGGGCGTCCACTGGAAGTTGAGGCTGTAGCCGGCCGCATTGAAGTGCGATTCGCCGATGAAGGCCGGCACCAGTGCCAGCGCCAGCAGCAGGATCAGCCACGGCGCATAGACCAGCAGGCCGATGGCGAGGCTGGCCACGGTGATCGCATCCTGCACCTGGCCGAACAGCTGGCTCATCAGGTTCATCCGGCCCATGGTCTGGCGCCGTGCACGGTCCAGCTTGTCCTGCAGGTCCGGGTCCTCGAAGTCCTCCAGATCCAGCGTCGCGGCGTGTTCCATCAGGCGGATGCTGGTGGCGTTGGCGAACAGTTCCGAGAGCAGCGCATCGGCATAGCTGACCAGCCGGCCGAGCAGGTCCGAGGCGATGGCCAGGCCGAATTCCAGCGCCAGCAGGCCCAGCAGTGGATTGAGCAGTCCGCTGGGCAGCGCCTCGCCCAGTGGCGGGAAGCCGGCACCGTGCTGGCTCAGGTGCAGGGCGCTGTCGATGATCAGCTTGCCGACGTACAGCATCGCCACCGGCAGCAGCGCGCGGATCAGGCGCAGCCCGAGGCTGGCCAGGGTGAGCGCGGGACTGGTCTTCCAGACCATGCTCAGGAACGGCGGCAGGTTGCGCATCGCCCTGAAGCGCTGGCGCAGGCTGGGTTTCTTCGCGGCGGCAGCGCCAGCGGTGGGGGTAGCAGGCATGCGCGTATTGTGCGCGCCTGATACGTGCAGAGGGGGTCAGTGCAGGCGTGTGGCCGGCACCGGGGTCAGATCCCTTTGCGCGGCAAAGGGCTCTGACCCCAGCGACCCACAGCGGGTCGGATCCCTTCGCGAAGCGAAGGGATCCGACTCTCCCGCATCCACGCGTAGCGTGGATCTACCGTGTCGACCAAGGTCGACACCTACCAGCAGCACCGATGAACTGTCGAAGGCGGGGTGGGTCAGGCCGGCAGCGGCGGCAGCAACCCCGCACCGAGGCGGTTCCAGGCATTGATCACCGCGATGCCCATGCTCAGGTCACTGATGCCCTTCTCATCGAAGTGCGGTGCCAGTGCATCGAACGCCGCCTGCGACGGTGCGCCGTCGGTCAGCCGGGTCAGCGCCTCGGCCCAGCCCAGTGCCGCGCCCTCTCGCGCATCGAAGAAGCGGCTTTCGTGCCAGGCCGGCAGGGTGTCCAGCTTGCGCGGCTCGATGCCGCCCTTGCGCAGGGCCGTGCCGTGCATGTCCATGCAGTAGCCGCAGCCGTTGAGCTGCGACACGCGCAGGAACACCAGTTCCATCAGGGTCGGATCGATCGAGCTGTCATGCACGGCCTGGCTGGCGGCCAGCAGGCCCTTGAAGGCCTGGGCGGCCAGGCGGGTGTAGGGAACTCGGGGCGAGGTGTGGTTGGACATCGTGGGCTCCAGGGCGGCCACGATGGCCGCCTTTCACTCCCAGGACGCCGCAGCACCATCGCGCGTGACAACCCTCGGCAGCTTTTCCGGATTCAGCACGCTGTAGACATTGGCGATGCGGCCGTCGACCACTTCGATGGTGGTGACCGAGTGCAGGCGCTCGCCGTGGAAACGCAGGATCGCCGGCTCGCCGTTGACATAGCCGAGCTGCGCCGGATGCGCCGCGCCGCGGCGGGCGATGGCCCAGAACAGGCGGCCGATGCGCTCGGCGCCCCGCAGCGGGCGGATCGCGGCGGTGACCACGCCGCCACCGTCGGAGACCAGCAGCGCGTTGGCGTGCAGCAGGGCCTGGATCGCGTCGCTGTCGCCGCGCTGCGAGGCATCCATGAAGCGCGCCAGCAGCTGCCGGTGCTGGCTGGCGTCGGCATTGAAGCGCGGCCGCCCGGCGTGCAGGCGCTGCCGGGCACGGTGTACCAACTGCCGGCAGTTGGCTTCGCTGTGGCCGATCAGGTCGGCGATTTCGCGGTAGTCGTGGTCGAAGGCCTCCTTCAGCAGGAACGCGGCGCGTTCCTCGGGGCCGAGCTGTTCGAGCAGGGTCAGGAAGGCGACCGAGACGTCGTCGGCCAGCGCATGCAGCTGCGCCGGGCCGGGTGCCGGATCGGGCTCCAGCGTGACCGCCAGCGGCTCGGCCAGCCACGGGCCGACGTAGTGCACGCGCTCGCGCTTGGCCGCGCGCAGCCGGTCCAGGCCGAGCCGGGTGGTGGTGGTGACCAGCCAGGCTTCGGGGTCGCGGACGGCCGCCGGGTCGGCGCCGGACCAGCGCAGCCAGGCATCCTGGACCACGTCTTCGGCGTCGGCGCGGCTGCCGAGCAGGCGATAGGCCAGGGCCATCAGGCGCGGGCGGTGGGTCTGGAAAGCGGTTTCGGCGTTCATGTGGGCAAGGACGCCGCAGTGGCGCGTGGCGTGACAGAGCTTCGGGGGAATCTTGCCGGCCAGCGGCCGGCACTACCACCCCGGGGCCGGGGGAGGGGGTAAAATGGGCGGATTACCCCCGCCAGCCTCGAGCAAGCGAGCAAGCCGTGACATCGATCAAGCAGGAAGACCTCATCCAGTCCATCGCCGACGCGCTGCAGTACATCTCGTACTACCACCCGGTCGACTACATCAAGAACCTCGCCGCTGCCTACGAGCGCGAGGAGTCGCCGGCCGCGAAGGAAGCGATGGCCCAGATCCTGATCAATTCGCGCATGTGCGCCGAGGGCCACCGCCCGATCTGCCAGGACACCGGCATCGTCACCGTGTTCCTGGAAATCGGCATGGACGTGCGCTGGGACGACGCCACCATGGGCGTGGAAGAGATGGCCAATGAGGGCGTCCGCCGTGCCTACATGCACCCGGACAACAAGCTGCGCGCTTCGGTGCTGGCTGATCCGGCCGGCAAGCGCATCAACACCAAGGACAACACCCCGGGCGTGGTCAACGTCAAGGTGGTGCCGGGCAACAAGGTCGACGTGATCGTCGCCGCCAAGGGCGGTGGTTCGGAAGCGAAGACCAAGTTCGCCATGCTCAACCCGTCCGACTCGATCGTCGACTGGGTGCTGAAGACCGTGCCGACCATGGGCGCCGGCTGGTGCCCGCCGGGCATGCTCGGCATCGGCATCGGTGGCACCGCCGAGAAGGCGATGCTGCTGGCCAAGGAAGCGCTGATGGAGCCGATCGACATCACCGAGCTGCAGGCCCGTGGTGCGTCCAACCGCATCGAAGAGCTGCGCCTGGAGCTGTACGAGAAGGTCAACGCGCTGGGCATCGGTGCGCAGGGCCTGGGTGGCCTGACCACCGTGCTCGACATCAAGATCAACGACTACCCGACCCACGCGGCCAACCTGCCGGTGGCGATGATCCCGAACTGCGCGGCCACCCGCCATGCGCACTTCACCCTCGATGGCAGCGGCCCGGTGATGCTGGACCCGCCGTCGCTGGAAGACTGGCCGAAGCTGACCTACGACGCGTCCAAGGGCACCCGCGTGGACCTGGACACGATCACGCCGGAAGACGTGGCCAGCTGGAAGCCGGGCCAGACCCTGCTGCTCAACGGCAAGCTGCTGACCGGCCGCGATGCCGCGCACAAGCGCATGGTCGACATGCTCAACAAGGGCGAGGAACTGCCGGTCGATCTGAAGGGCCGCTTCATCTACTACGTCGGCCCGGTCGATCCGGTGCGCGACGAAGTGGTGGGCCCGGCCGGCCCAACCACCGCCACCCGCATGGACAAGTTCACCGAGCAGGTGCTGGCACAGACCGGCCTGCTGGGCATGGTCGGCAAGGCCGAGCGCGGCCCGGCCGCGATCGAGGCGATCAAGAAGCACAAGTCGGCCTACCTGATGGCCGTTGGTGGTTCGGCCTACCTGGTGTCCAAGGCGATCAAGGCGGCCAAGGTGGTCGGTTTCGCCGACCTGGGCATGGAAGCGATCTACGAGTTCACCGTGCAGGACATGCCCGTGACCGTGGCCGTCGATTCCACCGGCGAATCGGTGCACAAGACCGGCCCGCGCGAATGGCAGGCCCGTATTGGCAAGATTCCGGTGGTGGTGGAGTAATCCTTCCACCCAGTGTTCAGACAACGGCGCCCGTGTGGCGCCGTTGTTGTGTGCAGCCTGCCTGCGCGTGGCCTGCTCTGCTAACGTACTGGCTGGCGTTCTGGAAGGGAGTCCATCGTGCTGCAGTGGCCGCGTGTTTTCGTGTTGCTGGTCGCTGCGCTGGCGTGCAGCGCCTGCGGGCCACGTTACTTCGTCGAGCCTCCCACCCACGAAGCGGGGAAGATCTGCGCGTCGGTCTGCGAGAGCCGGAAGGCAACGTGCGACTTCCACAACCGCGCCCTTGCCGAGTCGGATCAGCGCAGCTGCGAAAGCGAGAAGAGCCGGGTCATCAGCCGTTGCAGTGATATCGCCGATGACAAGCAGCGGCACAACTGCGAAGGGGGCAACGGTGCCGGCAACTACTGCGGTCCCCCGGTGCTTCCTTCATGCGGCGCTCCGTACGCCCAATGCCTGCTCTCCTGCGGCGGCACCGTGAATGACGTTCGCACCGACACCGGTGTTCCCGTGTACTGATCGGGGTGCGCGTCGGGCCTGCACGAGTAACCGTAGTCTGCTAGGGTCGGCACATCCCTGCACTGGATGTGCCCATGCGCCTGCATCGATCCGTCGCGACTGTGTTCCTGCTGGTCCTGGCCGGCTGCAGCACAACGTCCTCCTATGAAGGTGCGGATTTCTCCGCCTCCTCGCAGTGCCGCGTGCAATGCCAGGCCGATTATCGGAGCTGCATGGCGCGGGGGAGTATCGGCAGCAACGACTTCAGCTGCGAACAACAGATGGTGCCGGCGCCGGACAAACGCTGCAAGGACGTTGCCAATCCCGAACTACGCCGTTCCTGTGAACTGAAGACACACGACTGCGCGATACGCACGCCGATCATGTCCTGTAGCGAAGGCCGCGATACCTGCATGAGCCGCTGCGGCTGAGCAACGATTGCCCGTGCAGGGCATAATCGGCCGATTCATCCACCCGGGACTTGCGCATGAGCACCACGCTGTATGGTTCGACCAGCACCGCAGCCCTGGTGGTGCACTGGCTGCTGATCGAGCTGGGCATCGAGCATGAACTGGTGCTGCTGGATTTCGACGCACGCGAGCACAAGTCGGCGGCGTACCTGGCACTGAATCCGGCCGGCGTGGTGCCGACGTTGCTGATCGATGGCCTGGTATTGACCGAAGCGGCGGCCATTGCACTGTACCTGGCTGATCGCCATCCGGACGCCAACCTGCTGCCCGCGCTGGGCACACCGCAGCGCGCCGATGCCTACCGTTGGATGTTCTGGTGTGCCAATACGCTGCAGCCGGCCTATCGAGCATGGTTCTATCCACACGAAATGGCGGGCGAGGCGAATATCGAGGCCAGCCGCGGGATGGCACGGCAGCGCCTGGAAGCGGCTTGGCAGCATGTGGCCGCGCACCTGCATGCACATGGCCCCTACCTGCTGGGCGCCACGCCCTGCGTGGCCGATTACATGCTGGTGATGCTGATGCGCTGGTCGCGCAACATGCCGAGGCCCAGCGACACCTGGCCGGCGCTGAAGGCGCATGCCACGTCGATGAAGGCGCGCCCGGCGTTCGCCGAGGTGTATCGCCGCGAGGGCATCACCGACTGGCAGTAGCCCGTTCTGCAGCGCCGAGCCACGCTCGGCTGCATTCACGGGTGGCACGCGAGCAGCAGCCGGGCAGCAGCCGGGCAGGGCTCGGCTCTGGCAGTGCGGGTTACAAGGATCTCCAGCACCGTTTCCGGCGGCCGGCACAGCCGTGTGCCCTTGGGCGTGCGCACCACGGGGCGGTTGATCAGCCGCGGGTGTTCGGCCATCGCGGCCAGCAGCGTGGCCTCGTCCGCATCCTCCAGGCCAAGTTCGGTGAACTGCGCCTCCTTGTTGCGCACCAGCGCCCGCGCGTCCAGTCCGGATTCGGCCAGCACCTGGCGCAGCGTGGCCGCATCGGGTGGGTTGCCCAGGTATTCGATCACCTCCGGATCGAAGCCTGCATCGCGGATCAGCTTCAGTGCGCCGCGCGAGTTGCTGCAGGCCGGGTTGTGCCAGATCGTCACGTCCATCAGAACCACTCCAGCAGGGACACACCCACGCCCACGTAGGTGGCCTTGTGGTTGTAATCGATCAGGCTTTCGCCGTAGCCGTCGAAGACCTGCACATGGCCGCGCAGCAGGTTGCTGATCGGGAAGCCGTAATCCAGCTGCAGGGCGCCGTGCGAGCGGCTGCCGGTGCGCAGCGAATGGCGTGCCATCAACGAGACTTCGTGGCCGTTGCGGTTCCAGGTCAGGGTCGCGTCACCGCGGCCCATGTAATCCTCGATGTCCGGGTTGTTGTCATCGCTGCGGGTTTCCGGGATGCGGTACCAGGGGCGCAGCACCAGCGCCCAGTTCTCGCGGTCCAGGCCGATGTTGAGCATGACCCGGTTCCAGCTGCGCGACAGTGGGTCGGCCCGGCCATTGGACTGGTGGTTCAGCGCGATGCCGGTCATCCGCCCGCGCCAGCCACCGATCGAGTAGCCGTTGCGGAAGACCATCATCACTTCCGGTTCGTAATTGGTTTCGCGGAAGGGGCGCGAATCCTCGCTGTTGTAGGCCTGCCAGCGCGAGCTCTGGGTGTAGCCGGCCCAGATGTCGCCGTTGTCGCCGAACAGGTTCTCGGCGATCTTGGTCTTGAAACTGATCTGGAACTTCAGCTCGGCACTGTCCAGCACCTGCGGCGTGGTGACCGTGTTGGCCGGATTCGGCGAATGCGGTGTGGTGTTGCGGTCGCTGGTCCAGAACGCAGGCAGCAGGTACACCGGCTTGTAGGCGCGCAGCTGGAACGGGCCGAGCTTGGAGTCCTCGGCCAGTTCCCAGCGGCTGTCCAGCAGTGAGCCCCGGCCAGCGTTTGCCAGCGCGCTGTCGGGCTCTGCTGGGCGGAGCAGATCACTGACCCGCTCGCGCAGTTTCTCTTCGCCCTGGCTTACGCGTGCAGTCTGTCGTTCTTCGCGACGGGCCTGTGCTGCTGCCTCGGCGGCAGCGTCGGCCTCGGCGGTGGACTGCGCGGAGCGCCCGAACTGCCGGTCATAACAGGCCAGGCGGGCAGCGTCTGTGGTAATCGCCGCACATGCGGCCGGCGAGGCTTCGGCGCTGGGCGCGAACTCCTGCGCGGCCAGCGGCGCACTGGCCAGGGCCAGCGCCAGCGGCGCGAGACGGGGAAGCAGCGGGGGAGGGTCATTGCAGCAGGCCCTTAGGTGAATACGGAAATCGCACAGTGTGGCGGCTGCACCGGTTCACGGCCAGCCCCCACGGTTTATGCACGGGCACCGCGTGCGCGCGGCGTGAAGGCAGTGCGGGTTACAGGAACCAAGCGAAGGCGAACAGGCCGAGCATCGCGATCACCACGGCCAGTTTCAGCGCCAGGCCGAGCAGGATACCGAGCCAGGTGGCCAGGCCTACCTTGGTCGAGCGCCCCAGTTCGCGCGTGTGCCAGTACTCGCCGGCCAGGGCGCCGATCAGGGGGCCTGCAAAGAGGCCGATCGGCATGAAGAACAGGCCGACGATGCTGCCGACGAACGTACCCCACAGTGCCTTGCGGCTGGCACCGACCCGCTGCGCACCCACCACCGTGGCCAGCACGTCCACCAGCAGCGAGAGGACGGTCAGTACGCCCAGCGCGACCAGGGTCGGCCAGCCGACGTGGGTGAAGCCGTCCGCCCAGGCCGCCAGCAGCAGTCCGATGAACACCAGCGGGATGCCGGGCAGGGCCGGCAGGATGATTCCGGCGATGCCGACAAGGACAAAAATGACCGCTAGCAGATATAAGATGAATGAGAGGCCCATGCTGTACCGTATGGTCGCCGTTTTGGGGTTGACAGTGAAAGATTTTGCCAGTTGCTTTTTCGTTTTGGGCGGGTTAAGTTGCAGTCGCTGAGCTTGGCAAGGTCACCGTGGATCGTGGCCTGATGAAGCAAGATCTTCCCGATCCGCTGCATCGATGCACCTCGCTTCCCCCTTGCTTGTCAGCCGCCCACCAGGCGTTTCCAACAACAAGAGAGAGTCACCAGGGAGTTAGTGAGATGTCTGATCGCGAGACCGGTACCGTCAAGTGGTTCAACGATGCAAAGGGCTTCGGCTTCATCAGCCGTGAAAACGGCGAAGACGTGTTCGTGCACTTCCGTGCCATCCAGACCCAGGGCTTCAAGAGCCTGAAGGAAGGCCAGAAGGTCACCTTCACCGTCGTGCAGGGCCAGAAGGGCCTGCAGGCCGACGCCGTGCAGCCGACCTGATCGCGCTGCAAGCCGTCACATGAAAAAGGCCCGCGCAAGCGGGCCTTTTTCTTTGCCGCCGGCCCGGCGCAGGTCAGCGCAGGATGACCTTGCCGTTGACCACGCGCACGTAGGTGTTTTCGCGGATGCCACCGAGGTCGCGCTGATTGACCACGATGGTGCGGCCATCATCCATGCGCACGCTGATGTCGTAGGTATCGCTGGTCACGTTCTTCTGGATCTGGTTGCCGGCCAGCGCGCCGCCGACCGCGCCTGCGGCCGCAGCGATGTTCTTGTTGCCACGGCTGCCACCGGTGTGATCGGAGATCTCATGGCCGGCCACGGCACCGACGATGCCGCCGAGGATGGCGCCGGTCGCGCTGGGCGCGGTGCGGCCAGACGGCACGGTGTTGATGCGGGTGACGATGCCACAGTCGGCACAACGGCCCTGGTTGTAACCGCCGTTGTTGCCGTAGCCACCATTGTTGTAGCCGTTGTTGTAACCACCGCCACCGTAGCCGGGCGAGGTGGCACAGCCAGCCAGGGCGAGGGTAGCGATGGCGCTGGCGGCAATGAGCTGGATCTTCATGGAGCGTCTCCTGGCCGTGAAGGCGGGTGTGTTGGGTGGTACTGCGTCATGCAGCAGGGTGGACGAATCCTCTCCTTTCGAACGTGAACAAGGTGCCAACCAGGCGTGCCTTGCCCGGCTACAGGATGAATGCGCGTCAGCGGAAGTCCTGGTGGCAGGCGCGGCAGTCGGCCTGCACGGTTTCCACGACCTTGGCCAAGGCGGTGCAGTCACTGGGCGGAGCCGCCAATGCGGCGTTGAGGTTGCCGCGCAGCTGGCTGGCGTGCTGCTGGAACCGGCCGTTGTCCTTCAGCCCGGGAAAGGCCAGGTCGAGGTCGTTGGACAGAAGGCGCAGGGCCTGCAGCCGCGGCACGCTGTCGGCCAGACTGCAGCGGTTTTGCTGCTGGGCCTGCAGCAGCAGCTGCGACTGCCGTTGCATCACCTGCATCAGGCTGTCGGGGAACGGGTCGCGGCGGGACTGCAGGGCACGGCCGACCATCACCGTGGCGACCAGCCCGATCAGCAGGCCCAGGCCGAGCACGAACAGGTAACGGTAGGCAGTGGACGGGCGGCGGGGCGGGCTGGCGTTCATGGCGGGCTCTGCGGGCGTGCAACGGTGGGTTCGATGCCGGCGCGCTGTAGGCACTGGCGCCTGCACGTTAAAATAGCCGCATGAACGAACAGGTCAAACAACGCTTCGCCGGCATCGAACGGCTGTATGGCGTAGGTGCGCTCGAGCGCCTGCAGGGCAGCCGCGTGGCGGTGGTGGGCATGGGCGGGGTCGGCTCGTGGGTGGTGGAAGCGCTGGCGCGTTCGGCGGTCGGCCACCTGACCCTGATCGACGCCGATGACATCTGCGTGTCCAACACCAACCGGCAGCTGCCGGCGATGGAAGGCAACTACGGCCGCAACAAGGCCGAGGCGATGGCCGAGCGTTGCCGTGCGATCAACCCGGACATCGAGGTCGATGCCGTGCAGGCATTCCTGACCGTGTCGAACATGGCCGAGTTGCTGGACCATGGCTTCGACCTGGTGATCGATGCCTGCGACAGCTTCCGGGTGAAGGTCGAGACGATCGCCTGGTGCCGCCGCCGCAAGCTGCCGCTGCTGACCGTGGGGGCTGCCGGTGGTCGCACCGATCCGACCCTGGTGCGCATCCGCGATGTCTCGCGCACCGAGCACGACGCCATGCTGGCGCTGATCCGCAAGAAGCTGCGCAGCGAGTTCAACTTCCCTAGGAATGCCAAGCGCTACTTTGGCGTGCCGGCGGTGTATTCGCTGGAGAACGTGAAGTACCCGCAGGCCGATGGCAGTGTCTGCGGCATCCGGCCGAACCTGGGCGCCGATGCGGCATTGAAGCTCGATTGTGGTGCAGGCCTGGGGGCGGCGACCCACATCACCGGTGCGTTCGCCTTCGCGGCGGTCGGCAAGGCGCTTGAAATGCTGCTGGAGCCGAAGAAGGTGAAGGCCGAAGTGGTCGAGTCCAGCGAGGTGTGATGGATCGTGCCGGCCAGCGGCCGGCACTTACCCGTTACATTGCCGGCAGCGCGAACAGGCGCCGCGCATTCTCCGTCGTGGCCTGGGCCACCGCGTCCAGCTCCATCCCGCGCAGTGCGGCCACGTGGTGGGCGATGACTGCCAGTCGCGCTGGTTCGTTGCGCTGGCCGCGGATGCCGGCGTCAGGCTGGTCGGGCGCGTCGGTCTCCAGCAGCAGCTGTTCCAGCGGCATCCCGCGCACCAGGCGCTGCAGCCGTTGCGCGCGTTCGTAGGTCAGCGGACCGCCGAGACCGAGCAGGAAGCCTTGCCGATGCAGTTGCGCGGCCTGTTCCGGGCTGCCGGAAAAGCTGTGCACCACGCCGCGCAGGCCGCCGACGCGACGGATCGCGGCAATGACCGCATCCACCGCGCGTCGCGCATGCACGATCACCGGCAGCTCGAACTCGCGGGCCAGTTGCAGCTGGCCGATGAAGTACGCCAGTTGCGTCTCTGCATCCAGTCCCTCGACGAAGAAGTCCAGCCCGCATTCGCCGATCGCGCACGGGCGTTCGCGAACGATCCATTCGCGCAGCAGCGGCAGATGGTCGGGCCGGTGCTCGGCCAGGAACATCGGATGCAGGCCGTAGGCCGGGTACAGCCCCGGTGCCTGCCGGCAGACCTCGCGCAGCTTCGGCCAGCTGGCCGCGGTCACCGCCGGCACCACCTGCAGGCGCACGCCAGCGGCCTGCGCGCGCGCGATCACGGCGCTGCGGTCACTGTCGAACTCGCCGGCATCGAGGTGGCAGTGGCTGTCGACCAGCGGGCTCAACGCTGTTCCAGCGACGGCGCAACCGTGGCAGCGTGGCGGCTTTTCCAGTTGGCCAGCAGCAGGGTGCCGAAGCCGAGGACCAGCTCATCGACGAACGGGATCGGGTCCGGGATGAACAGCGTCAGCACGAACAGGCCCGCTGTAAGCTTGAACAGGGTGGGGTAGCGCAGCCGGCGGGCCCATTGCAGTACCGGCAGCAGCATCGGGTTGGCCATGGCGGAAATCCTCGTGGGGAATATGCAAACGCTACCACGGGCCCAGCATTTCCCGATGCTGAATGGGTTACAGGAATGAGCAGGAAATGTGGAGATTCCGTTCAGGCAGCGCATGCTGCAATCTGGGCCGAGAACGTTGCGGATGGTCCGCAAGGAGCAGGTCATGAAAAGCACAACTACAACTGTCCTGGTCGCAGCGGGCGCGCTGCTGGTCGGTGGCATCGCCACCGCCGCCTTCATGAAGAGTGGCGACAAATCGCCCGATTCCATCAGCGCCACCACCCCCAATGGCGAGTCGCGCCTGGTCGACGGCAGTGCCACCGACGATGGCGCACGTGGTGACAGGCTCGACCCGTCTGCGCCGCGTGGGCTGGAATACGCCGACGTGCTGAAGGTCGACCCGATCACCGAGAAGCAGAAGGCCTACGCCACCGTGATCGGCACCGATCCGGTGCGCGAGACTTCCACCACCCAGACCCCGCACGAGGTGTGCCAGGACGTGACCGTGCAGGAACGCCTGCCGGAGCGTGATGGCAACGTCGGTGGCACCGTGGTCGGCGCCGTGGTCGGCGGCCTGCTCGGCAACCAGGTCGGCGGTGGCAACGGCAAGAAGGCCGCGACCGCAGCCGGTGCCGTGGCCGGTGGCTTCATCGGCAACCAGATCGACAAGCGCCACGTGGGTGGCCGCGTGGTCAACCGCACCGAGCGCCAGTGCCACACCGAGACCGCCACTTCCGAGTCGAGCCGTGTTACCGGCTACAACGTGACCTACCGCAACGAGGACGGCACCACCGGCACCATGCGCATGGCCAGCAAGCCGGGCAACCGCATCGCCATGGGCACCAATGACGTGGTGAAGGGCTACAACGTGACCTACCGCTACGACGGCGCCGAGAAGACCGTGCGCATGGACAACAAGCCGGCCAGCGATCGCCTGCCGGTGGTCGATGGCCAGCTGGTCACGCAGACCGCTGCTGCCGGCGCCACTGCGGCCACGCGCCAGTAATCCAGAATACGTGCTGTACCCGACGGGCCGGCGCATGCCGGCCCGTTTCGTTGTGAGCGCGGGCATTCATCCGTGTCGAGGCGGAATCCACCATCATGGTGGCCCCTTCGACATGGAGTCGGCATGAGCATCTTCGACCTGCGCCTGGAAACCGAGCGCCTGATCCTGCGTCCGCTGCTGCGCGAGGACTACGAACCCTATCTGGCGTTCTGCGCCGACGAGGAAACGATGCGCACCCTCGGTGGCGTGCAGCCGCCTTCGGTAGCCTGGCGCGGCTTCTGCAGCCTGGCTGGCGCCTGGCAGCTGTTCGGCTTCTCGATGTTCAGCGTGATCGAAAAATCCAGCGGGGACTGGATCGGGCGGATGGGCCCCTGGCAACCGCAGGACTGGCCGGGTACCGAGGTCGGCTGGGGCATCCGCCGCGCCAGCTGGGGCCGGGGTTATGCGCCGGAAGCGGCGGTCGCGGCGATCGACTGGGCCTTCGACACGCTGGGTTGGCACGAGGTGATCCACACCATCGCCGAGAACAACGACAACTCGCGGGCGGTCGCGCGCAAGCTGGGCAGCACGTTGCTGCGGATGGGCGAACTGCCGCCGCCGTACAACGACAAACCGATGCAGATCTGGGGCCAGTCGCGCGAACAGTGGCGGCAGCGTGCACGCTGAATGTGGCCCGGTAGTGCCGGCCGCTGGCCGGCAACCTCGTTGCAGCAGGATTCGTGCGATTGCCGGCCAGCGGCCGGCACTACCGGGGTGCCATGCTGCATCCGCGCTTGGCATTCCCTGGCGCACTTGCCAGACTGCACGCAGCCGGCCGCCGGCCGGATCCGATGGAGCAGGCAATGGTGGAAGAGCGCGTCCCGCTGACGGTGCATGGCATGTCGGTCTCGGGCAATTGCCACAAGGTCCGGCTGCTGCTTGAGCAGCTCGGCAGCCGTTACCGCTGGGTGGAAGTGGACAGTGCCCATGGCCAGACCCACACGCCCGAATTCCTGGCGCTCAACCCGAATGCCAAGGTGCCGCTGATCGTCCGCGACGACGGCCGCGTGCTGACCGAGTCCAACGCGATCCTGTTCTGGCTGGCCGAAGGCACGCCCTACCTGCCCAGCGATGGCTGGGAGCGTGCGCAGGCGTTGAGCTGGATGTTCTTCGAGCAGTACACGCACGAGCCGTGCGTGGCGGTAGCGCGCTTCATCCGGGGCTGGACGGCGCCCGACTCGCCACGCCGTGTCGAACTGCCACGCCTGCACGAGCGTGCCGCCACCGCGTTGGCGGTGATGGAGCAGCACCTGCGCGAAGCGCAGTGGTTCACCGGCAGCGGATACGGCATTGCCGATATCGCCCTGTTTGCCTATACCGATGTGGCGGGCGAGGGCGGCATCAGCCTGGAGCCGTTCCCGGAAGTTCGCGCCTGGCTGCAGCGCGTGCGTGCGCAGCCGCGCTTCCTGCCGATGCCGGCGGTGACCGCCGAGGTGCGCTCGCGTTTCGAGGCGGCTTGATGCCCACAGGGTAGCGCCCGGTATTGCCGGGCGGAACGCAACAACGACACGGAGGGTGTTCGATGTTCGCTGTGGTTCCGGATCCGATTCCCGCGCGCATGCGGGGGCTCAACCGCGCCGAGGTGTGCGACGTCAATTTCCTTGAGGCGGTGCGCGGGTGGCGCGGGACGCCGCGCCCGCGACCCGCGGCAGATGCTCCGATCCTGCCCGGCAGTACGCTCACCGCTGCCGCCTTCGATGAACTGTTCGACTCGCAGCTGGCCAGCCGCCAGCTGGACCTGATGGCGCGCGTGCTGCGCGTGCAGAACAAGGTCTTCTACACCATTGGTTCGTCCGGTCATGAAGGCAACGCGCTGCTGGCGCGGGCCTGCCGGCACTCCGATCCTGCCTTCCTGCACTATCGTTCCGGCGCCTTCATGGCCGAGCGTTCGCGGCAGGTGCCGGGCATCGACCCGCTGCGCGATGCGGCACTGTCCTTCGCCGCCAGCGCGGATGATCCGGCCAGCGGTGGCCGCCACAAGGTGTGGGGCAGCAAGCCGCTGTGGGTGCTGCCACAGACCTCGACGATTGCGTCGCACCTGCCCAAAGCGCTGGGCACCGCACTGGCCATCGAGAGTGGCAAGCGGCTGGGGCAGGCGCTGCCCATTCCCACCGACAGCATCGTGCTGTGCTCGTTCGGCGATGCGTCGGCCAACCACGCCACCGCGCAGACCGCCTTCAATACCGCGATGTGGTCGGCCTACCAGAAACTACCGGCGCCGATCCTGTTCGTCTGCGAGGACAACGGCCTGGGCATCTCGGTGAAGACCCCCGATGGCTGGATCGCCGAGCGCTTCAGCCACCAGCCGGGGCTGGACTATTTCTTTGCCGATGGTCTCGACCTGGCCACCGGGCACGCCCAGGTGCAGGCGGCGGTGGAACACTGCCGGCGCACGCGGCGGCCGACCTTCCTGCATCTGCGCACCACGCGCCTGATGGGCCATGCCGGCACCGATTTTGAAGTGGAATGGCGCGCGCTGCCGGAACTGTGCGCGGCCGAGGCGCAGGATCCGCTGCTGCGCTCGGCGCAGATCGCGCTGGAATCAGGCTGGATGGATGCGGCCGCCATCGAAGTGGCCTACGAAACGATGCGCGCGCGCTGCATGGCCGCTGCCGCCGATGCCGAAGGCAGTGCGAAGCTGCAGTCGCTGCGGGAGGTGATGGCGCCGCTGGCACCGTACACCCCTGCAGCGGTGCAGGCCGAAGCGCAGCGCGAGGTCGCTGCCGAAGCACGCGAGGCACTCTATGGCGGTGCCGAGGCATTGCCGGAACGACAGGCGCCGCGGCATCTCGCGATCCAGATCAATCATGGTCTGCAGGAGCTGCTGGCCAAGTATCCGCAGAGCCTGCTGTTCGGCGAGGACGTGGCGCAGAAGGGCGGTGTCTACACCGTCACCAAGGATCTGCTGCGCCGCTTCGGGCCGCGCCGGGTGTTCAACACCCTGCTGGACGAGACCATGATCCTGGGCATGGCGCAAGGCCTGGCCAACATGGGCATGCTGCCGATCCCGGAAATCCAGTACCTGGCCTATCTGCACAACGCCATCGACCAGCTGCGTGGCGAAGCCTGTTCGCTGCAGTTCTTCTCCAACGACCAGTACCGCAACCCGATGCTGGTGCGGGTGGCCGGGCTGGGCTACCAGAAGGGTTTCGGCGGCCATTTCCACAACGACAACTCGGTCACCGCCCTGCGCGACATCCCCGGGCTGGTGGTCGGCTGCCCATCGCGCGGCGACGATGCGGTGATGATGCTGCGCACGCTGGCGGCGCTGGCCCGGGTGGATGGGCGCGTGGCCGTGTTCCTGGAGCCGATCGCGCTGTACATGAGCAAGGACCTGCATGAGCCGGGCGATGGCCAGTGGCTGTTCGACTACCCGGCCCAGGGCCAGGCACTCGTGCCGGGCGAAGGCCGTGTTTACGGGCCGGAGGCTGGCGACCTGGTGGTCTACACCTACGGCAATGGCGTGCCGATGGCGCTGCGCGCAGCGCGGGCCATCGAACAGCAGCTGGGCTGGCAGGTACGGGTGGTCGACCTGCGCTGGCTGGTGCCGCTGGATGCCGGCTTCATCGCCAGCCAGGCCGCCAGCGCACGGCGCGTGCTGGTGCTGGACGAGGGCCGCCACAGTGGAGGGGTGGGCGAGGGCGTGGTCACCGCACTGGTCGAGGCCGGTTTCGGCCACCTGCCGCTGCGCCGGGTCTGCGGCGCCGATACCTATACCCCGCTGGCAGGGGCAGCAATGTTCGGGCTTCCAAGCGACAATGCGGTGATTGGCGCCGCCCTTGAACTGGCGCAGGAACCTTGATGCATGTGTGGATTGGCGGGAATGTTGTTGCCGGCGCCGGTGGCGTCGGCCGAGGTGCTGCAGGCGCAGGTCCTGGCCATGGGCGAGGCACTGCACCACCGCGGGCCGGATGATGGCGGCAGCTGGGTCGATGCCGGGGCAGGCATCGCGCTGGCGCACCGTCGGCTGAGCATTCTCGATCTGTCGCCGCTGGGCCACCAGCCGATGGCCTCGTCCGATGGCCGCTACGTGATGGCCTACAACGGCGAGGTCTACAACTTCGCCGCCCTGCGTGCCGAACTGGAGCCGCTGGGGCATGCTTTCCGTGGCCATTCCGACACCGAAGTGCTGCTCGCGGCGATCCTGCAGTGGGGCATGGAAGACACCCTGCAGCGTTGCAACGGCATGTTCGCCATCGCGCTGTGGGATCGCCAGGCGCAGTGCCTGTGGCTGGCACGCGACCGCGTTGGCAAGAAGCCGTTGTACTACGGCTGGGCCGGGGACACCCTGGTGTTCGGCTCCGAACTGAAGGCGCTGTGGCAGCACCCGGCCTTCGACAACGACATCGACCGTGACGCACTGACCCTGCTGCTGCGGCTGGACTACATTCCAGCCCCGCACAGCATCCACCAGCGCTGCTACAAGCTGATGCCGGGCCGCGTGCTGCGCCTGGATGCCGAAGCCGTGGCGGCGGGCGCTTCGGCGCATCGCCCGGAACAGGCGCAGCGCCCCTACTGGGATGCACGTGCACGCATGCAGGCGGCGCTGGCTGCGCCGTTCCAGGGCCGCATCGAGGAGGCCGAGGAGCAGCTGGACGGGCTGCTGCGCGACGCAGTGGCGCTGCGCATGGTGGCCGACGTGCCGGTGGGCGTGTTCCTGTCCGGGGGTACCGATTCGTCGCTCGTGGCGGCGCTGATGCAGGCGCAGAGCGGGCAGCCGGTGCACAGTTTCAGCATCGGATTTACCGATTCGAGCCACGACGAGGCGCCGCTGGCCAAGGAACTGGCCGCGCACCTGGGCTGTGACCACACCGAACTCTACGTGAGTGGCGCCGATGCACTGGCGGTGGTGCCGCAGTTGCCGGCGATGTTTGACGAACCCTTCGCCGATGCCTCGCAGGTACCGACCGCGCTGGTCGCCCGGCTGGCGCGGCAGGGCGTGACCGTGGCGCTTTCCGGCGATGGTGGCGACGAACTGTTCTTCGGCTACACCCGCTATGTGCGCGCGCTGCGCAACTGGCAGATGCTGGGGCGCGTGCCTGGGCCGCTGCGGCGCTGGATGGGCGCGCGCTCCCAGCAGCAGGGCGAGGCCTCGCGTACCGGCGGCCTGGCCGCGCTGTTGGCCGAGTCCGGCGCGCGTGGCATCGGTGACGTGTACCGCAACCGCATCTCGCGCTGGCGCGACCCGACAACGGCAGTGCCGGGCGCGCAGGCTGCCGGCAGCTTCTATGATCTGGCCGATCCGTTGCACGGCGCCGGCACACCGGCCGACGCGATGATGCTGGCCGATTACCTGACCTACCTGCCGGATGATCTGCTGTGCAAGGTCGACCGGACCTCGATGGCGGTCAGCCTGGAAGCGCGCGCACCGTTGCTGGATTCACGCGTGGCCGAGTTCGCCTGGTCGCTGCCGCTGGGCTTCAAGCGCAGTGAGACCACCAGCAAGGTGCTGCTCAAGCGCGTGCTGGGCCGTTATGTGCCGCAGTCGATGGTGCACCGTCCCAAGCGCGGTTTCGGCGCACCGGTCAGTGACTGGCTGAAGGGCGACCTGCGGCCGTGGGCCGAAGACCTGTTGCAGCCGGCACGGCTGGAGCGGGAGGGCGTGCTGTCGGCGGCCGCCATACAGCCGCTGTGGCAGCAGTTCCTCGGCGGCCAGCGCAAGTGGCATACCCATCTGTGGAACGTGCTGATGTTCCAGGCCTGGCAGGCGCATTGGCGGCAGGTGCGTGCGGGCGTGACGGGCGGCTGATCTTCACCGGCCTGCAAGGGCCCGGCGACTAGGCTGGTGCTCCCGCACCGTGAGGAGTATGTCCCGATGTCCGTCCCCACCATCGCCGTGTTCGTTGGCAGCCTGCGCAAGGATTCCTGCAACCGCAAGCTGGCCCATGCGCTGGAGAAGCTCGCCGGTGATCGCGCGCGCTTCCAGTACGTGCAGATCGGCGATCTGCCGTTGTACGACCAGGATTTCGACGCCGATTATCCGCCGCAGGGCACCCGGCTGAAGGACCAGGTGCGCGCCGCCGACGCGGTGCTGTTCGTGACACCCGAGTACAACCGGTCGGTGCCCGGCGTGCTCAAGAACGCCATCGATATCGGATCGCGCCCGTATGGTGACAGTGCGTTTGCCGGCAAGCCGGCGGCGGTGATCGGCGCCTCCATCGGCCAGATCGGCACCGCCGTGGCCCAGCAGCATCTGCGCAACAGCCTGGCCTTCCTGGACATGCACGTGCTCGGCCAGCCAGAGGCATTCATTCATTTCAAGGACGGCCTGATCGATGCCGACGGCACGGTCCACAACGAGGGCACGCAGAAATTCCTGCAGGGCTATATGGACCGGTTCCTGGCGCTGATCGCGGTGCACGTCAAGGGCGATTGACGCCAGCGGTCGACACCCCCATCTGCGATAATGCGTGCTCGGGCGCCGCAACGGCGCCCGTCGCAGGCAGTGCGACGCTCCCACGCCAGTCTGGCCAGGTACCGGCGGATATCCCCGTTTTCCCACGGTTTATCCACAGGCTTGTCCATCGCCGCCGGGGGCGGCACATGCCTACACTCGTCTCGCCCACTTTTGCAGGAAACATCGCAGCATGTCCGCTCGCCCCGGCTTCCGTTCCAACCGCAGAGAGCGCGGTGATGGCTTCGATCGCGAACGCGACGAGTCGCGCATCGACCAGCTGCGGGTACCGCCGCATTCGGTGGAAGCCGAGCAGGCGGTGCTGGGTGGCCTGATGCTGGCCCCGGAGGCCTACGACCGGGTCAATGACCAGCTGACCGAAGGCGACTTCTACCGCCGCGACCACCAGATGATCTATCGCGCAATCCGTGAGCTGTCCGAGCGCGAGCGGCCGTTCGATGCGGTGACCTTGGGCGAGTGGTTCGAATCGCAGGGCAAGATGGAACTGGTGGGTGATGGCGCCTACCTGGTCGAGCTGGCCAGTACCACGCCGTCAGCCGCCAACATCGTGGCCTATGCCGAGATCGTGCGTGACAAGGCGGTGCTGCGGCAGCTGATCCAGGTCGGCACGGATATCGTCAACGACGGCTTCCAGCCCGAAGGGCGTGACAGCAGCGAGCTGCTGGCCTCGGCAGAAAAGAGCGTGTTCGCGATCGCCGAACAGGGCGCACGCGGCCGTACCGATTTCGTGGCGATGCCCGGTGCACTAAAGGATGCCTTCGAAGAGCTGCGCAGTCGTTTCGAGAACGGCGGCAACATTACCGGCCTGCCGACCGGTTATACCGATTTCGACGCAATGACCTCCGGCCTGCAGCCGACCGACCTGATCATCCTTGCCGCGCGCCCGGCCATGGGCAAGACCACCTTCGCACTGAACATCGCCGAGTACGCAGCGATCAAATCGAAGAAAGGCGTGGCCGTGTTCTCGATGGAAATGTCGGCCGCGCAGTTGGCGATGCGCCTGATTTCCTCCAATGGCCGCATCAACGCGCAGCGCCTGCGTACCGGCCAGCTGGAAGACGAGGACTGGAGCCGTGTCACCAGCGCGATCAAGATGCTGAAGGAAACCAAGATCTTCATCGACGACACGCCCGGCGTGTCGCCTGAAGTGCTGCGTTCCAAGTGCCGCCGCCTCAAGCGCGAGCATGACCTGGGCCTGGTGGTGATCGACTACCTGCAGCTGATGAGCGTGCCGGGCAACAGCGAGAACCGCGCGACTGAAATCTCGGAAATCTCGCGTTCGCTGAAGGGCCTGGCCAAGGAACTGAACGTTCCGGTGATCGCGTTGTCGCAGCTCAACCGCTCGCTGGAAACGCGTACCGACAAGCGCCCGGTGATGGCCGACCTTCGCGAATCGGGCGCAATCGAGCAGGACGCGGACATGATCGTCTTCATCTACCGCGACGATTACTACAACAAGGAAAATTCGCCAGACAAAGGCCTGGCCGAGATCATCATCGGCAAGCACCGTGGTGGCCCGACCGGTTCGTGCAAGCTGAAGTTCTTTGGCGAATACACCCGCTTCGACAACCTGGCCCACGATTCGGTCGGCTCGTTCGAGTAACGGTCGTGCCGGCCGTTGGCCGGCAACCGCCATCGGGCGCTGTAGAGCCCAAGGCAGCGGCAGGAGCCGCTGTCAGCGCCCCCGTGCAGCGCGGGTTCCATGCGGTCGCCACGAAGCGCAGCCGGGCATGGGCTCGGCGTTACACCGGCGCTGGGTCGGTTTCATCGCCCCCAGCCCGGTTTCGTCGCAAACCGTTTGCATGCGGCAAGGGCAGGGCGCCAACGTGTCGGCAGGCGGCAAGGTGCCGCCACAAGGAGACCGTGATGAAGACCCTGTTCGCGCTCGGTGTGTGGTGCCTGCTGTTCGTGCTGTGCTGGCCGCTGGCGGTCCTCGCCCTGATCGCGTGGCCGTTTGTCTGGTTGCTGAGCCTGCCGTTCCGCTTGGTCGGCATCACGTTCTCGGCGCTGTTCGCGTTCCTGCGCGCGCTGTTCATGCTGCCCGCGCGCCTGCTCGGCGGCGGCCCGGTGGCGGCATGAGGGCGGTGGTGCTGGTCGCGCTGGCATTGCTTGCGGGGCCGGCACCGGCCACACCGGTGTCACCGTCGTCCGCATGGCTGGAACGACAGCAGGCCGCCGCTGCCGATGAGGCATATGCTGCAGCGGCCAGAGCGGTCAAGCCCAGGGAGCGCTGCCGGGTGGTGAAGGAGTGGAAGGCGGGTGGAACCGTGGTCCAGCACCGCATCTGTGACGATCCGCCGAAGAAGCCGGCCGGAAAGGTGTAGCGCCGAGCCCAATGCTCGGCGGCCTGTGCAGGGCAGCCGAGCGTGGGGTCGGCACTACAGGGAAATGAGCAACAAAAAACCCCGCCGAAGCGGGGTTCCTTGCATCCGGCCATGCCGGCCAGCGGCCGGCACAACCCGCGAACGATCAGTTCGCCTTGTGGATGGCGCGCTTGCTGACCGCCATCGCCGCGTCGTGGATCACTTCCGACAGCGACGGGTGGGCGTGGCAGATGCGGGCCAGGTCGTCGGCCGAGCCGCTGAATTCCATGGTCAGCACGCCTTCGTGCACCAGCTCGGAGACGTTGGCGCCGACCAGGTGCATGCCGAGGATGCGATCGGTTTCGGCATGGGCCAGGATCTTCACGAAGCCCGCCGGCTCGATCATCGCCACGGCACGGCCGTTGGCGGCGAACGGGAAGCTGCCGGCCTTGTACGGAATGCCCTCGGCCTTCAGCTGGGCTTCGGTCTTGCCGACCCAGGCCAGTTCCGGCTCGGTGTAGATGACCCACGGGATGGTGTCGAAGTTGACGTGGCCCGGCAGGCCGGCGATCAGCTCAGCCACCGCGATGCCTTCCTCGAAGCCCTTGTGCGCCAGCATCGGGCCGCGCACGCAGTCGCCGACCGCCCACACGCCGTCGACGCCGGTGTGACAGTGCGCATCGACTTCAATCTGGCCGCGCTCGTTGACCTTGACGCCGGTGCCTTCGGCCAGCAGGCCCTTGGTGGCGGCGCGACGGCCCACGGCCACCAGCAGCTTGTCCACGGTCAGGGTCTTTTCGCCTTCGGCGTCGGTGTAGGTGACGATGACTTCCTTCTTCTTGCCCTTGCCGGTGATCTCGGTCTTGGAAACCTTGGCATTGAGCTTGATGTCCAGGCCCTGCTTCTTGAACTCCTTGGCAGCGGTCTTGGCCACTTCGGCGTCAGCAGCGGCCAGGAACTCCGGCATGGCTTCCAGGATGGTCACTTCAGCGCCCAGGCGCTTCCACACGCTGCCCAGTTCCAGGCCGATCACGCCGGCGCCGATCACCGCCAGGCGGTTCGGCACTTCGGTGAAGTCCAGGCCGCCGACGTTGTCGACGATGGTCTCGCCGTCGAACTTGGCGAACGGCAGCTCGATCGAATCCGAACCGGCCGCGATGATGACGTTGGTGCCCTTCAGCTCGACTTCCGAACCGTCGTGCTGCTTCACCTTGACCACGTTGCCCGGCTGCAGCTGGCCGAAGCCGTAATAGGCGGCGACCTTGTTGGCCTTGAACAGCATGCCGATGCCGCCGGTGAACTGCTTGACGATCTTGTCCTTGCGGCCAATCATCGCCTCGACGTCGATCTTGGCATCCTTGAAGCTGATGCCGTGGTCGCCAAAGATGTGGCCCATGTTCCAGAACTGGCGCGAGGAATCCAGCAGCGCCTTGGACGGGATGCAGCCCACGCGCAGGCAGGTGCCGCCGAGGGCCGGCTTGCCGTCCTTGCCCAGCGCAGCGTCGATGCAGGCGGTCTTCAGGCCCAGCTGGGCCGCGCGGATGGCAGCGTGGTAACCGGCCGGGCCGGCACCGATGACGACGACGTCGAATTGTTCAGCCATTGAATTATTCCTTGATGCATTACCAGAACCCCTCCGCGCAGGCGCGGAGGGGCGGGAGGTTTCTTACAGGCCGAACAGCATGCGGCCCGGGTTTTCCAGCTGGTTCTTGATGTCCACCAGGAACTGCACCGAGTCCTTGCCGTCGATGATGCGGTGGTCGTAGGACAGCGCCAGGTACATCATCGGCGCGATCACGACCTGGCCGTTCTGGGCGATCGGACGCTCCTTGATGGCGTGCATGCCCAGGATGGCGCTCTGCGGCGGGTTGATGATCGGGGTCGACAGCAGCGAACCGAAGGTGCCGCCGTTGGTCACGGTGAAGGTGCCGCCCTGCAGTTCTTCCAGGCCCAGCTTGCCGTCACGTGCCTTCTTGGCGTAGTCGGCGATGGTCTTCTCGATGTCGGCGAACGACATGCGCTCGACGTTGCGCAGGACCGGCGTGACCAGGCCCTTCTCGGTCGAGACGGCGATCGAGATGTCCGAGTAGCCGTGATAGATGATGTCGTCGCCGTCGATCGAGGCATTGACCAGCGGGAAGCGCTGCAGCGCGTTGGCAGCGGCCTTCACGAAGAAGCTCATGAAGCCCAGCTTGATGCCGTGGGCCTTGACGAACTCGTCCTGCAGTTCCTTGCGCGCGGCCGAAACCTTGGACAGGTCGACTTCGTTGAAGGTGGTCAGCATGGCGGTGGAGTTCTTCGACTCCATCAGGCGCTCGGCAATGCGCTTGCGGATGCGGGTCATCGGCACGCGCTCTTCCGGACGTGCGCCACCGGCCTTGCCGGCGCCGCCGTTGCGGGCGAAGTTGACGATGTCTTCCTTGGTCACCGCGCCACGACGGCCGGTGCCGTCGACGTCGGCCGGGTTCACGCCTTCGGTGATGGCGGTGAAGCGGGCGCCCGGCGGCAGCGCGTCGGCGGCCGACTTGGCAGCCGGGGCCGGCGCAGCGGCAGCGGCCGGAGCAGCGGCGGCCGGTGCGGCTTCAGCCTTCTTCTCTTCAGCGGCCGGGGCCGGAGCCGCAGCTACGGCGCCTTCTTCGATGATCGCCACCACCTGGCTGGAGGTCACGGTATCGCCTTCCTTGAACTTGATTTCCTTCAGCACGCCGTCAACCGGCGACGGCACTTCCAGGACAACCTTGTCGGTTTCCAGGTCAAGCAGGTTTTCGTCGCGCTTGACGGCGTCGCCCACCTTCTTGTGCCAGGTGGCGATGGTGCCGTCGGCGACGGATTCGGGCAGTACCGGGGCTTTGACTTCGGTGGCCATTGCGGGAGCTTCCTGGTTTGTCTTCTAAATAGGGGGGGAGTTATTCAGCGACCTGGTCGTTGAACGGGTTGACCAGTGCGTCGGCGATCAGCTGCTGCTGCTCGCGGACATGGTCAGCCATGTGACCGGCAGCCGGCGAGGCCGAACGTGCGCGACCGGCGTAGTGCAGGTTCTGGCCATCGGCCAGGCAGAACTGCAGGTGGTGGCGGATCTGGTACCACGCGCCCTGATTCTGCGGTTCTTCCTGCGTCCACACCACGTCGGTGGCCTTGCCGTACTTCTTCAGCTCGGCAGCCAGCAGCGCACGCGGGAACGGATACAGCTGCTCCACGCGGATGATCGCCACGTCGTCCTGGCCACGCTTGGTCTGGTCCTCCAGCAGGTCGTAGTAGACCTTGCCCGAGCACAGCACCACGCGCTTGACCTTCTTGGCGTCGGCATTGGCGTCGCCGATCAGGTGCTGGAACTCGCCGTTGGCCAGCTCGTCGAGGGTCGACACCGCCAGCTTGTGGCGCAGCAGCGACTTCGGCGACATCACCACCAGCGGCTTGCGGGTGGTCATGTGCAGCTGGCGACGCAGCATGTGGAAGGCCTGGGCCGGAGTCGACGGCACGACCACCAGCATGTTCTCCAGCGCGCACAGCTGCAGGAAGCGCTCCAGGCGCGCCGAGCTGTGCTCCGGGCCTTGCCCTTCATAGCCGTGCGGCAGCAGCAGGGTCAGGCCGGAAATGCGGCCCCACTTGGCTTCACCGGCGGCGATGAACTGGTCGATCACCACCTGGGCGCCGTTGGCGAAGTCGCCGAACTGGCCTTCCCAGATGCACAGCGTGTTCGGATCGGTGGTGGAGAAGCCGTATTCGTATGCCATCACCGCTTCTTCGCTCAGCAGCGAGTCGATGACGGTGGCCTTCTCCGGCGAATCCACCAGCTGCCGCAGCGGCATGTAGTAGTTGTCGGTCTTCTGGTCGTGCAGGATCGCGTGGCGGTGCGTGAACGTACCGCGGCCGACGTCCTGGCCGACCAGGCGCAGTGCATGGCCTTCGTCGAGCAGGGTGGCGTAGGCCAGGTTCTCGGCAAAGCCCCAGTCGCCCGGAATCTCGCCGGCGGCCATCTTGCGGCGGTCGTCGTAGACCTTGGCCACGCGCGAGTGCAGCTGCACTTCGTCCGGGATGGTGTTGATCAGCCTGGCCAGTTCGACCAGCTTGTTCTTCTCGACCTTGGTCGAGACCGGGTCGGACAGCTTGCCTTCCAGCAGCTTCGGCCAATCGACGAACAGCGGGCTGCTCGGCGGGGTCTTCTCGACCTTGGCCAGTTCGGTGGTCACTTCACCGGCGTCCAGCTTCTCGCGGTAGGCATCGACCATCGCCTTGCCGGCACCGGCGGCGATCACGCCTGCCTTCTCCAGCTGCTCGGCGTACATCTCGCGGGTGGTCGGGTGCTTGCGGATCACCTGGTACATCAGCGGCTGGGTGATTGCCGGTTCGTCGGCCTCGTTGTGGCCCCAACGGCGGTAGCACATCAGGTCGATGACCACGTCCTTGGCGAACTTCTGGCGGAACTCGAAGGCCAGCTGCGCGGCGAACACCACCGCTTCCGGATCATCGCCGTTCACGTGCAGTACCGGCGCGGCGATCATCTTCGCCACGTCGGTGGCATAGCGCGTGGAGCGCGTATCCAGCGGGTTGGAGGTGGTGAAGCCCACCTGGTTGTTGACCACGATGTGCACGGTGCCACCAACGGCGAAGCCGCGGGCCTGCGACATCTGGAACAGCTCCATGACCACGCCCTGGCCGGAGAAGGCCGCGTCGCCGTGGATCAGGATCGGCATCACCTGCTTGCGGGCGGTGTCCTTGCGGCGCTCCTGGCGCGAACGCACGGAACCGGCCACGACCGGGTCGGCGATTTCCAGGTGCGACGGGTTGAACGCCAGCGCCAGGTGCACCGGGCCGCCTTCAGTGGCGACGTCGGCGGAGAAGCCCATGTGGTACTTCACGTCGCCGGCCGAAGCGTGCTCGTCGTGCTCGAACTTGCCCTCGAACTCGTCGAACAGCTTGCGCGGGTTCTTGCCCAGGGTGTTGACCAGCACGTTCAGGCGGCCGCGGTGGGCCATGCCGATCACCACGTCCTTGACGCCATCCTTGCCGGCGCTGCGGATGATGGTGTCCATCATCGGGATCAGCGAGTCGCCGCCTTCCAGCGAGAAGCGCTTCTGGCCGACGTACTTGGTGTGCAGGTAGCGCTCCAGGCCTTCGGCCGCGGTCAGGCGCTCCAGGGTGCGGCGCTGGGTGTCAGCGTCCAGCTGGTAGTTGCCACCGGCCGCTTCCAGCTTCTTGTAGATCCACTGGCGCTGCTCGACCTCGGAGATGTGCATGAACTCCGCACCGATCGAGCCGGTGTAGGTCGCCTTCAGGCGTGCCAGCAGGTCGCGCAGCTTCATGCGCGGCTGGCCGCCGACGCCGCCGGTGCTGAACTCGCTGTTGAGGTCGGCATCGGACAGGCTGTGGAACGGCAGGCCCAGGTCCGGGGTGTTGACCGGTGCGGCCAGGCCCAGCGGGTCCAGGCGGGCGTCGAGGTGGCCGCGGGAGCGGTAGGCGGTGATCAGACGACCGACATTGCGCTCGCGCTCGTCGCCCGCACCGCTGCCGGTGCCAGCTTTCAGCGCATCCTTGGCCGCGTCCGCGATGTGGGAGATGACGGCCGAGTGCGGAATGTCACCTGCTTCACGGCCCTTGAAGCCATCGAAGTAGGTTTTCCATTTGGGATCGACACTATCCGGGGAGACCAGGTACTGCTCGTACAGGTCCTCGACATAGGAGGCGTTGCCGCCGGCGAGTTGCGAAGATTGCGCAAACTGCTTCAGTTGATTGTCCACGATGGAGGGTGTTGATTCGCTTTGTGGGGTATGGCTTCAGAAGGACCCGGCAGGAATGATGAATAGCCCTGCGCGGGCGCGTTCAAACAGCCAAATTGTACCCCCAACGGGCCACGAAGGGGCATTGCCGCAGGCAACCCGCGTCCTCGGGTGCCGGTTCCAGACAGGTTGGGTCGGCGGCGCCGGCTCAGATGCCGAGCGCGCGCAGTTCGCTGCAATCGCGCGAACGGTCCCAGACACGCAGCAATTGCTGCTCGAACGGCTGCGAACGTGCAGGCAGTGCGATGCCGGCCTCGCCATCGAGGCGATGGCCGATCAGACGAAAGTAGAAGTCGCCCGCATCGTTGAGCAGGCAGGCCGAGGCCAACGCACGGTCGACCGGATCGCTGACCTCGCGGAACCGGACCACGCTGGGCAGGCGCTGGGCCAGCGCCAGCAGTGGCGCGCCGGCAGCGGCGATCGCAGCGGCATCGTGCACGATCACCCGCAGCTGCTTGTCGTGGCGGGCAGTGACGAAGCGGCGCAGCGCGGCCTGCACCGTAGGCGTGTCGAGCAGGCCCGGGTCGAGCTGGCGGCTGTGCAGCCACAGCTGGCGACGGGCGCGGTGAATGACGGCGGTAGTGGCCGCCACGGCCTCGGCGCGGCTGTCGATGGCGCTGGCCGCGCCCAGCCGCCGCCGCATCTGCTGGTGGCCGATGCCGGCCTCCTCGAACACCTCGCCCTCGGGCAGGAAGCCCTGGCGGGCATAGAAGTCGCGGGTGGGCAGCTGGGCGTGCAGGTGCAGTTCGGCCAGGCCGAGCCGGCGCCCGGCCTCCACCAGTGCCTCCAGCAGGGCCTCACCGATCCCGTGGCTGCGATGGCTGGCCAGCACCGCCATGCGGCCGATGCGGCCATCGGGGGCCAGGCGGCCGGTGCCGACCGGCAGGCCTTCGGCGTCCAGCGCCAGCACATGGGCGCTGACCGGGTCCAGCGCGTCGCGCTCCAGTTCGGCGGCGATGCCCTGTTCCTGCACGAACACGCGTTGGCGCACGTCGTGGATGGCAACGTGGGCGTCGGCGTGGATTACCTGCTGGACCCGGATCATGACGGGACTCAGGCGCGACCGTCGTCGCTGTCTTCCTCGTCGTGATCCTCGAAGTTGACGATGACCTCGATGCCGTCGTCGTGCACGGTCACGGTGTGGACATCGTCGGACACCGCGTCGGCGTCGATCGCGTCGACACGGTCACGGCCTTCAACCACTTCGCCGAGCACCACGGCGTCTTCGCCGTCATCCTCATCTTCAGCGTCATACAGCTCGTTCGGATCGATCAGCTGGAACACGCCACCGGCCAACAGCTGCTGGACCACCGCGCGGCCCTTGTCGGACAGGCCGCGATAGGCGGCGGCATCGAGCTGTTCGGCGCCGGCCAGGCGCTGGGCGTCCTTCACCGGCAGCGCGAAGTCCTGGCCGCTGACGTACAGGCTGGCACCGCGCTTGGCGCGGCGCCAGGCCAGGCGTGCCCACGGGTGACGCTGCAGCAGCAGGCCCGAGGCCAGCGCCTGGACCACTTCCTCTGGTGCCGGTGCGGCCTGGTGGGCCATCACCTCGCCGGCGGCGCGGTAGGTGGTGATGAAGCGACCGAACCAGTCACCCAGCTTGTCCGGGTCGTTCATGCGGATGGCGTTGAGCGCGGTGATCACCCGCGCCATCGCCACCGTGTCGATTTCATTCGGGTCGGCCGGCACCTTGAGGTCGGCATCCTGATAGCGGATGTTCTCGTCGGCATCGGCGATCAGGGTGTCCAGATAGTCACTGATCAGCTCGGCCGAAGAGGGCGCACGCATGCCGAACGAGACGGTCAGGCAGGGGTCTTCGGCGACGCCATGGTGCGGCACGTTCGGCGGCAGGTACAGCATGTCGCCCGGCGCCAGCACCCAGTCGTGGGTGGGCTTGAACACCTTCAGCAGCTTCAGCTCCACGTCCGGGCGGAAGCCCAGCGGCGGCTGCCTGCCCTTGATCGATTCGCTGGCGTCGATCTGCCAGCGGCGGTGGCCGTGGGCCTGCAGCAGGAACACGTCGTACTGGTCGACATGGGCGCCGACCGAGCCGCCGGTGGCGGCGAAGCTGATCATCACGTCATCCATGCGCCAGCGCGGCAGGAAGCTGAAATGCTCGATCAGGGCGCGCACGTCCGGGTCCCACTTGTCCACGTCCTGCACCAGCAGGGTCCAGTCGTGGTCGGGCAGGGCGGGGAACACGTCTTCCTGGAACGGGCCGGTGCGCACGCGCCAGCCGTCCTGGGCCTTGTCGTGCTCGATCAGGCGCGCCAGCACACCTTCCTCGCAGGCCAGCCCGGCCAGGTCTTCCGGCTGCACCGGGGTCTGGAAGTTGGGGAAGGCGTTGCGGATCAGCAGCGGGCGCTTCTGCCAGAAGTCGCGCAGGAAGGTGGCCGGCGCCATGCCCAGCGGCTGGCCGGGGCGGGCGGTGACTTCGATGAGGGGAGCGGTGGACTTGCGGGCGGCCATGGGGAATTCCTTGCAGCGGAAAGCGGGAGGGGCGGCGTGGCGGCCGCCGAGGGGGACATTGTCCGCCGTTCGTGGGGATTGCGCACGTGCGCGGGATTGTCGCGGGGAATCCGGCCAACGGCGGAGCCCCTCGTGGCGGGGTGGTTGGTCGCGTAAAGCGCTGGCTTCATGGGCTGGGCCGGGCGGGGTGGGTTCGCGGGACACGCCGTGAACCCGTCCCTGGGGGCTCGATGGCGCCATCCATGGCGCCAACGGTCCCGCGAACCCAGCCCGCCCGGCCCCTGACAGTTTCCTGCGCGGCCCGCCACGGAATGGAAGAAGAAAAATCAAAGGCAACAGCGGGTCGCGCGCTGCGCTTGCTCATGCCCTTGTAGAGCCGAGCCCACGCTCGGCTTGCTTTTGCCCACGCCCAAAAGCAGCCGAGCACGGGCTCGGCTCTACAAAAGACCCTCAAACAAAGAGGGACGCGGCGAAGCCGCGTCCCTCTTTCAAATTCCGTCCCGACAACCCAATGCTCTTCGATCCGTCACCGGGAATCTGTCAGAGGTGGGGTGGGAGGGGCCAGCGGGAGCGTCGGCGCCATGGATGGCGCCATCGAGCCCCATGGATGGGTTCACGGCGTGTCCCGCTGGCCCCTCCCGCCCCACCCAGCTAGCAACAATCCAGAGCCGCTCTTGACGTTGCTATTGCCGTTGCCGTTGCCGTTGCCTGCCGCAGGCAGCGCCCGCGGCCGCCGCCGCAAGCAAACCCCTTAAATCTTCTTAGCCAGCGACTCGGCCAGGCCGGTGTAGCTGCCCGGGGTCATCTCCAGCAGGCGCTGCTTCGCATCCGCCGGCAGCTCCAGCCCCTGCACGAACGCCCGCATCGACTCAGCAGTGATGCCCTGGCCGCGGGTCAGCGCCTTCAGCTGCTCGTACGGATTCGGCAGGCCATGGCGGCGCATCACCGTCTGCACGGCTTCGGCCAGCACTTCCCAGGCCGCGTCCAGATCGGCATCCAGGCGCTGCGGGTTCACTTCCAGCTTGCCCAGGCCCTTGGCCAGCGAATCCAGCGCCACCTGGCTGTGGCCGAACGCGGTGCCCAGTGCGCGCAGCACGGTGGAATCGGTCAGGTCACGCTGCCAGCGGCTGATCGGCAGCTTGGCGCTGAAGTGCTCGAACAAGGCGTTGGCGATGCCGAAATTGCCTTCCGCATTCTCGAAGTCGATCGGGTTGACCTTGTGCGGCATCGTCGACGAGCCGACTTCGCCTTCCTTCAGGCGCTGCTTGAAATAGCCCAGCGAGATGTAGCCCCAGATGTCGCGGGCCAGATCGATCAGGATGATGTTGGCGCGGCGTGCGGCATCGCCGATCTCGGCCACGTTGTCGTGCGGCTCGATCTGCGTGGTGTACGGGTTGAATACCAGGCCCAGGCCGGTCACGAAGCGCTCGGCGAAGGCCGGCCAGTCCACGTCCGGGTAGCTGGCCACGTGGGCGTTGTAGTTGCCCACCGCACCGTTGATCTTGCCGGTCAGCTCGACCGCAGCGATCTGCCGGCGCTGGCGCTCCAGGCGGGCGACCACGTTGGCCAGTTCCTTACCCAGCGTGGTCGGCGAGGCGGTCTGGCCGTGGGTGCGCGACAGCATCGGCTGGCCGGCCTGGGCGTGGGCCAGGGTGCGCAGGGTGCTGGCGATGCCGTCCAGGGTCGGCAGCAGCACCTCGCGGCGGGCCTGTTCCAGCATCAGGCCGTAGCTGAGGTTGTTGATGTCTTCGCTGGTGCAGGCGAAATGCACGAATTCCAGCGCCGGCGCCAGCTCGGCGTCATCCTTCAGCTGTTCCTTGATGAAGTACTCCACCGCCTTGACGTCATGGTTGGTGGTGCGCTCGATCTCCTTCACGCGCGCGGCCTGGGCCGGGCTGAAGCGGGCGGCCAGGTCGCGCAGGCGGGCGACGGCGGCGTCGGAGAACGGCGCCAGTTCGACGATGCCCGGTTCGGCGGCCAGCGCCAGCAGCCATTCCACCTCGACCGTGATGCGGGCCTTGATCAGGCCGTATTCGGAGAAGATCGGGCGCAGCGCGTCGACCTTGCCGGCGTAGCGGCCATCGAGCGGGGACAGGGCGAGCAGGGCGGAATCGGACATGTCGGCAGGGCTGGGACGAGCGGCGGGGCCGATATTCTACGACGAGCCGGCGGGGCGTGCCCTGTAGAGCCGAGCCCACGCTCGGCTGCTTCGGAGAATCCGGCGCCCTGCGGGCAGACGAGCATGGGCTCGGCTCTACAACACGGCCGTGCGGACGGAACGTTCTGGCCCGTCCTCGTCATCCCACGCTGCGGGCAAGGGAGTATCGTTGGCGCAGCCGCCAGCCGGGGAAGCGACACCCTGCCAGCCGCCGCTTCCCTTTCCCCAACTGAAGTAGTGCGGAGTTGATGCAATGAGCAAAGCTGCAAGCAAGGGTTTCAGAATCGAACACGACAGCATGGGCGAGCTGCAGGTGCCTGCGGATGCCCTGTGGGGCGCGCAGACCCAGCGTGCCGTGCAGAACTTCCCGGTGTCGGGCCAGCGCATGCCGCGCGGTTTCATCCGCGCGCTGGGCCTGGTCAAGGGCGCGGCCGCGGGCGTCAACGCGGAGCTGGGACACCTGCCGAAGACCGTGGCCAAGGCCATCCAGACCGCTGCCGCCGAAGTGGCTGCCGGCAACTGGGACGCGCACTTCCCGATCGATGTCTACCAGACGGGTTCGGGCACGTCGTCGAACATGAATGCCAATGAGGTCATCGCCACCCTGGCCAACCGTGCCGGCAAGGCGGGCAAGACCACCGTGCATCCCAATGACCACGTCAACCAGGGGCAGAGCTCCAACGACGTGATCCCGACCGCGCTGCGCGTGTCGGCGGTGCTGGCGACGCACGAACAGCTGCTGCCGGCGCTGGTGCACCTGCGCAAGACCCTCGACAAGAAGGGCCGCAGCCTGCGCAAGGTGGTCAAGACCGGCCGTACCCACCTGATGGACGCGATGCCACTGACCTTCGAGCAGGAGTTCGGCGCATGGTCGGCGCAGCTGGCCTCGGCGCAGGAGCGCATCGAAGACAGCCTCAAGCGCGTGCGCCGCCTGCCGCTGGGTGGCACCGCCATCGGCACCGGCATCAACGCCGACCCGCGTTTTGGCGCGCAGGTAGCCAAGGCACTGAAGCAACAGACCGGTTTCAAGTTCGACAGCGCCGAGAACAAGTTCGAAGGCCTGGCCGCGCAGGACGATGCGGTGGAACTGTCGGGCCAGCTCAATGCGCTGGCGGTGGCGCTGATCAAGATCGCCAATGATCTTCGCTGGATGAACGCCGGTCCGCTGGCCGGGCTGGGCGAGATCGAACTGCCGGCACTGCAGCCGGGCAGCTCGATCATGCCGGGCAAGGTCAACCCGGTGATTCCGGAAGCAACCGTGATGGCGTGCGCGCAGGTGATTGGCCACCACACCGCGATCACCGTGGCCGGGCAGACCGGCAACTTCCAGCTCAACGTCACCCTGCCGCTGATCGCGGTGAACCTGCTGGATGGCATCGGCCTGCTGGCCAATGTGTCGCGGCTGCTGGCCGACAGCGCGATTGCCGGGCTGAAGGTGCGCGAAGACCGTGTTGCCGAGGCGCTGTCGCGCAATCCCATCCTGGTCACGGCGCTGAACCCGATCATCGGCTACGAGAAGGCAGCGGCCATTGCCAAGCGTGCCTACAAGGAACAGCGCCCGGTGCTGGACGTAGCGCTGGAAGACAGCGGCCTGCAGGAAGCGGAACTGCGCCGCCTGCTGGACCCCACCGCGCTGACTGCCGGTGGCATCCACGCGGGGGGCGGTGGCGGCGGCGGTTGATGCGCCGGTCGTAGGGCCGAGCCCATGCTCGGCTGCTTCCTGGACCTGAGCCGGGCATGGGCTCGGCTCTACAAGAGGAAACGCCGCCCACGGGGGCGGCGTTTTTTCAGCGACGGTCGGCGACGATGTTGCCGAAGGTGTCGGTGTAGTCCTTGAACTCGGGGATGCGCTGGACCAGGTCGGCCGGGATCACTTCCATGCCTTCCGGCGGCTGGATCTTCACCGGTTGCATGTTGGGATCGGCCGGGGCGGCGACCAGGGTGTTCTGGCGCAGTACCTGCAGCCTGCCGAACATCGTCTGCAGCATCTGCTTCTGCCCTTCGTCGAGCGGGATCTGGATCTCGTCCACCTTCATCGTGCCATCGCCGAGGATGATGATGTTCGGTGCCGGCGGGCGACGCACGGTCACCATCCCTTCGCTGACGGAAATCTTGGGCTTGCCGCGCTCGGCGCGGTGGTTGCGGTAATCCTTGTCACAGCCGACCAGGCCCAGGCAGAGCAGGGCGGCCAGCAGCAGGAACAACTTCTTCATGGCATTCGGTTCGGGGGCGTCCGGGGCCGACATTGTAAGCCGGTCGGCACGTTACGGCCGGCAGCGGGGCGCCGCTGCCGGCCGGGTGCGCTGATCTGTCACAGGCCTAGCGCTGGACCACGGTGTCCTTGCCGCAGTCGTCGACGTCACTCTGGTCCATCGTGGCGTACGGCTTGAACGCGGGCAGCGATGCGGCCAGCGCCTGCTGGCTGGCCAGCATCGCCGGCATGCGGTTGCAGATGCGCTTGGCCTGGGCTTCGATCTTCTCCGCCTCGGCATTGATCCGCTTCTCGATGCCCTCGCTGTCGCCGCTGAAGATGCCCTTCAGGGCCTCTCCGGCAGCACTGGCGCCGAGCTTGGCACCGGCCAGGCCGACATCCATGCCGTCCATTGCAATGGCAACGACGTGGCTGCGGTATTCCAGCAGCTGCCGGCGCTGGGCCTCATCGGCCGGCACTTCCTTGCCGCCGATCAGCAGCCGCCCGTCCGGCGTGATCTCCGCACGCGGCTGCTTGTCGGCGGAAATCTTGATGTTGCCCTGGGCGATGTCCTTGCGGGCATCGTCCATGGCCTCCTTGACCGTCTGGCCGACGCCGCTGGTCGCCTCGGCCACGCTTTTGCCGACGGTGGTATCAGGCGTGGAGGACGTGCCGCCGCAGGCGATCAGCGGCAGGCACAGCAGGGTGGCAGGCAGCACGCGCAGCAGATTCATGGCAGTGTCCTCGATCGGTCTGGTGGCGGTTACTTTTTGCGGGGCAGGGTGACGGTGCCGCTGACGTTGCGGTGGCCCACGTCGCCGCTGCCGCTGTGGTCGACGGTCAGGCTGCCGCGCACGCCATCGACCTGGATGTCACCCGAGCCGTGGCTGCGCACATGCACGCTGCCGCCGATGTCGGACAGGTCGACATCGCCGGAGCCGACCACGCCGACCTCGACGTTGCCCTGCACGCGCTTGAACCCGACGTCGCCGGACCCGACGGTGTCCAGCCGGGCGTTGCCGCGGACATCGCTGAGCTTCAGGTCACCCGAACCCACCGTGCCGGTGACCGCATCGCCGCCGATGTTGCGTGCCTTGACGTCGCCAGAGCCCAGCGACAGCAGGTTCAGCGAGCTGCCGCCTTCGATGTCCAGGTCACCCGAGCCCACCGCTGCGTGGATGCTGCCACGGGTGCCACGGATGATGGCATCACCGGAGCCGACATCCACGCTCAGCGACTGCGCGTTGTCCACGCTGGCATCGCCGGAACCGACCTTCAGCTGCAGGGGCAGGTTGTCCGGCACGCTGCCACGGATGTCCAGCCAGGCATAGCTGCTGCCCAGGCTGATGCCGCTGTCGCGGCCTTCGCGGCGCAGGCTGACCACCAGCTTGTCGCCTTCCTTCCGCTGATCCAGCACCAGCTGGTCCAACCATTCCTGGCTGGAGGCGCAGGCGCGACCATCCAGCTGGCCACCGCCCTTGCTGGCGACCACCTTCAGGTCATGCTGGTTCACCTCGAACACCACCGTCTTGGCGCCGGATGTCTCCAGCTTCAACGTACGGGCAGCGGTGAACTTGCAGTTAGGGGCATCGGCGGCCAGCGCCGACAGCGGCAACAGCAACAACGCAGAACAGGCGAGCAGGGAACGCATGGTGATGCCTCCAGGTGGATGGGATCAGATCTCGCCGGCGCGCTTGCGCAGGCGGATGGCAAGGATGATGAACACGGCACCGACAGCGGCACCGATCCACAGCTCCGGCATCGCCAGCGACTTCAGCTGCGAGGCAGGGGACATCAGGCTGACCACCGAGTCCAGATCGCGGCGCGGCCCTTCACCTGCGCCGAGGCGATACAGCAGGTCCATGCCGGGTACGCCGCCCAGCAGCAGGCGGCCGACGATGTTCTGCCAGAACCAGCCGGTGGTCAGACCGAACAGCGGCATGATCTTGGTGGTGCTGACGATGACGCCGGCAAACAGCGGCAGCATCACCGCCCACAGGAACGGCTTGCTCTTGGCCCAGGCCGAGCACAGCAGCAGCCAGCCCGCAGTGGGCAGGGCCCACAGCGCGTAGACCGGGATCCATGCCAGATGACCGGCAGCCAGGGTCAGCGGGCTGGCCGGGCCCCAGATCAGGGTCATCGGGCTGCCACCGTGCATCAGCGCGACGATGCTGATGACCAGCATGAAGCCGAGCATGGTGATGATGCCAGCGATCACCGCGATCAGCGGGGCCACGATCAGTGCACTGATCAGCTTGGACAGCACCGTCTGGGTGTCCGACAGCGGCAGCGACTTCCAGAACAGGATGCTGCGGTCGCGGCGGTCATCGTACAGGGCGCCCAGGCAGTAGAAGAACACCACGAAGGCCAGGACCAGGAATGGCCACGCCGAGCTGAGCACGAGGGTCAGGTCGAGGCCGTTACCGAGATCGGCCAGGTCCTTGGCACTGATGTCGCGGGTGAGCAGCGCCAGGTCCAGGCCATTGATGTTCACATCTTCGCCGTCGATGTGCAGGCCGCCGTCGCGCGCGGCACGATGCAGCGCGAACAGGCCGAACGCGATGCCGATGGTGCTCATCACCAGCGAGATCAGTCCGGCGATCAACGGTGCATAGAGGAAGCCGCCGCGGTTCTCCCAATACTCGCGCTTGAGCAGCCAGCGCAGGGTGCCGATCGGGCTGACGGGGTGGTTGACGGCGTTCATGCGTAGGTCCCCTTCATGATGGCGACGAACAGGTCGGCCAGGCCCGGGATGCGGGTCTCGCCGAGGGAGGAAAGCTGGGCGCGCGGCACGCCATCGAACAGCATCACCGTCTTGCCGAACGCCAGGCTGCGCTCGTCGATCGGCTTCAATGCGCGGGCGGTGGCCAGCTGTTCGGCATTGACCAGCAGCTCGGTATAGCGCTGGCCGACGTCGTCCATTTCAGCGTCGAGCACGATGCGGCCATCACGGATGAACATGACGTCGCTGAGGATATGCTCGATTTCCTCCACCTGGTGGGTAGTGACGATGATCGTCTTCTGTTCGTCGAAGTAGTCTTCCAGCAGGCGCTGGTAGAACTCCTTGCGGTACAGGATGTCCAGGCCCAGTGTCGGCTCGTCCAGCACCAGGATGCGGGCATCGATGGCCATCACCAGCGCCAGGTGCAGCTGCACGATCATGCCCTTGGACAGCTCCCGCACGCGCTGCTTCGGCTGCAGCTTGGTGTTGGCCAGGAAGCGCTCGCAACGGGCGCGGTCGAAGCGCGGGTGAACGCCAGCGACGAAGTCGATCGCTTCGCGGACCTTCAACCAGCGCGGCAGCACGGCGACATCAGCGATGAAGCAGATGTCATTCATCAGTTCGTCGCGGTGCAGTCGCGGGTCACGCCCGAGCACGCTCAGGTCCCCCTCCACCGAGGTCAGGCCAAGAATGGCCTTCAGCGCGGTGGTCTTGCCGGCGCCATTGGGCCCGATCAGGCCGACGATGCGCCCGCTTGGGATGCTGAAGCTGGCGTTGTCGAGGGCGACCGTGGTCTTGTAGGCCTTGCGCAGGCCTCGGGCGGTGATGACCGCTTCACTTGCAGTGCTCTTCATCAGACTTTCCCCTGGGGCAGCAATTCGTCGAGGCTCAGGCCCAGGCGCTGGATGCGCTCCAGGACCGCCGGCCATTCTTCGTTGAGGAAACGGTCGCGCTCGCTGCTTCGCAGCTGCGTAGCCGCCTGCTCGGTCATGAACATGCCCAGGCCGCGGCGCTTCTCCACCAGGCCTTCGTCAGCCAGTTCCTGGTAGGCGCGCGAAACGGTGATGGGGTTGAGTTGATAGTCGGCGGCCACCTGGCGCACCGAAGGCAGGGCATCGCCCGGCTTGAGGATTCCGTCGAGCATCATGGCGATCACGCGCTCCTTCAACTGACGGTAGATGGGAGCGCCGTCGCTCCACTGGATGTCGCTCATGTTCAGCTCCGTGGGATCAGCGGCTGGGCGAACGAGAAATACGGCATGGACAGCGCGCTGTGCAGCCGACGCGGGGAGGGGGGGAGGAGGGGGTGGCATTCCCTGCCGGGGAGAGCGTCGCGTCCTGCGCACTTTCGGCAGCGGCAGAAGCAGGGGCGGTGGGCGTGGCCCACCAGGCCAGCACGAGCAGGGTCGAAACAGCGACGGCCGCGTGTGCGGTGAGGTTGCGACGGATCCGGACGTTCATGGCTTCCCCCTGTCTCAGGTGACTGGTGTTGTATGCAACTATAACACCGGCACGCCGGGGTGCAAGCCCCCACATCACCCAACTGATGGCAGGGGCGGTCAAGAACGCGCCATATCCATCCAGGCAATTGATAATAAAGGAAAAATTGGTTGTGAAACCGGCTTCCCTGACCGCCTTCCATTCAGTCACATCAATCCTATGTCAATGACGACGCGCCGCGGCCGTTTCCCACAGGCTGTCGCCAAGCCCGGCAAAGCTGTGCCACGGCGGGGCCGACAGGTGCCACAGGGCCCGGTGCTATAGTTCGGCCGATTCCCGGCCGATGCTGGCCGGACCCTTGAAACGGCTATTGCGGAACGTTCCCATGCCCCTGTCGACCGCCTTCCCGCACCGCTTCCGCGGCCTGTCCCTGTTGACTCTGCTGGCCCTCGGCCTGGCAGCCTCGGCCAATGCGCTGGCCGCCGACCTGCTCGACGTCAGCTACCGGCCGCTGGCTGGCAAGCAGCAGGTCAACCTGCAGCAGCGCTACCACGGCCAGGTGCTGCTGGTGGTCAATACCGCCAGCAAGTGTGGCTATACCCCTCAGTACGAAGGCCTGGAGGCGCTGCACAGGCAGTACGCCGGCAAGGGCTTCGCGGTGCTCGGCTTCCCGTCCAACGATTTCAAGGGCCAGGAGCCCGGTGACGAGAAGCAGATCCAGGACTTCTGCACCCTGACCTACGGCGTCAGGTTCCCGATGTTCGAGAAAGTGCATGTGGTCGGTCAGCAGGCCACGCCGCTGTACCAGCGGCTGACCGCAGCGACCGGCGTTGCGCCGGCCTGGAACTTCCACAAGTACCTCGTGGGCCGCGATGGGAAGGTCATCGCCCAGTTCGCCAGCAAGGTGACGCCGGACGATCCGCAGCTGATCGCGGCCATCGACAAGGCGCTGGCAGCCGCCGCCACGCATTGATATCCGGCACGCATGCCTCGACATCGACGGCATGCGTGCGACAATGATCCTTTTCGCGCCGACGTCGGCGCCCAGACACTTCCAGGAATGCAGCGAATGAAGATGGGAATGCGCGGCGCCGCGGCGTCGGTTCTGATTCTGGCGATGGGCACTTCGGGTGTCGCTCTGTCGCAACAACCGGCTGCCCCCGCAGCCGCCAAGGAGACCGCAACCTTGAATTCCCCCAAGCAGAAGCTGGGCTACGCCATCGGCCTGGACGTGGCCAAGTCGTTCACTCCGATCGCCGATGAGATCGACGTGGCCGCGCTGCGCACCGCCGTGGAGCGTTCGTTCGAAGGCCTGCAGCCGCAGATCACCCAGGAACAGGCCAAGGCCACCGACGCGGCCCTGCGCCAGGTCGTGATGGCCCGCAGCGGCCAGCAGGTGCCGGGCGTGGCGCCGGGTTCGCAGCCGCCGAAGGTCGACCGCGTCAAGGTCTCGCAGATGATCGGTTCCTACTCGGTGGGCCCGTCGCTGGCGCAACTGAAGGATGACATCGACGTCGCCTCGCTGTTTGACGCGATCAGCACCGGCCTGAGCAAGGGACAGCCGAAGATGACGGAAGCTGACGCGACCGCCACCATTCAGGCCTTCATGGGCAGCAAGCAGGCCGAAATGCAGGCCAAGGCCGCCGCCGCTGCGCAGACCAACCGCGAGGAAGGCAATGCGTTCCTGGCCAAGAACAAGACCCAGCCGGGCGTGGTGACCACCGCGTCGGGCCTGCAGTACCAGGTGATCCGCCCGGGTAGCGGCGAGCGTCCGCTGCCGAGCAGCAAGGTGCGCGTGAACTACGAGGGCAAGCTGCTCAACGGCACCGTGTTCGACAGTTCCTACGGCCGCCAGCCGGCTGAGTTCGGCCTGGACCAGGTGATCAAGGGCTGGACCGAAGGCGTTGCGCTGATGCCGGTCGGTTCGAAGTACCGCTTCTGGATCCCGGGCGAACTCGCCTACGGTGAGAACGGCACTCCCGGCGGCCCGATCGGCCCGAACGCGACTTTGACGTTCGACGTCGAGCTGCTGGGCGTCCTGCCGTAAGTCATCGAGGAGCGAATACGGATATGCGCGTTGCGATTTTTGGTACGGGTTACGTTGGACTGGTGACCGGTACCTGCCTGGCCGATGTCGGTCATCAGGTGGTCTGCGTCGATATCGACCAGGCCAAGGTCGATGGCCTCAACCAGGGCATCATCCCGATCTATGAGCCGGGCCTGGAGCCGATGGTGAAGGCCAACCACGCCGCGTCGCGGCTGGCATTCACTACCGATGCCGCGTCGGCGATCGCGCATGGCCAGGTAGTGTTCATCGCCGTGGGTACCCCGCCGGACGAGGATGGCAGCGCCGATCTGCAGTACGTGCTGGCCGTTGCCCGTACCATCGGCCGGCACATGAGCGTGCCCACCGTGGTGGTCAACAAGTCGACGGTGCCGGTGGGTACCGCCGACAAGGTGCGCGCCGCCATTGCCGAAGAACTGGCCGCGCGTGGCGCGGACATCACCTTCGACGTGGTGTCCAATCCGGAATTCCTGAAGGAAGGCGACGCAGTCGCCGATTGCATGCGCCCGGACCGCATCATCATCGGTGCGACCAGCGATGAGTCGGTAGCGGTAATGCGCCGCCTGTACGCGCCGTTCAACCGCAACCACGACCGCGTGGTCGAGATGGACGTGCGTTCGGCCGAGCTGACCAAGTACGCCGCCAATGCGATGCTGGCAACCAAGATTTCATTCATGAACGAAATCGCCAACATTGCCGAACGCGTCGGTGCCGACGTCGAGCAGGTCCGCCAGGGCATCGGCTCGGACCCGCGCATTGGCTGGCACTTCATCTACCCGGGCGCCGGCTACGGCGGCTCGTGCTTCCCGAAGGACGTGCAGGCATTGGCCCGTACCGCCCAGCAGCATGGCCTGGAGCCGAAGCTGCTCAATGCAGTGGAAGCGGTCAACGATGCACAGAAGGGCCATCTGTTCGCCCTCATCCAGCGTCATTACGACAAGGGCGAGGACGAAGGGGTGCGCGGCAAGACCTTCGCCGTGTGGGGCCTGGCCTTCAAGCCGAACACTGATGACATGCGTGAAGCCTCCAGCCGTCGCCTGCTGGCGCAGCTGTGGGAAGGCGGTGCCACGGTGCGTGCCTACGATCCGGAAGCAATGCACGAATCGCAGCGCATCTTCGGCGAACGCGATGATCTGGTGTTCTGCAGCAATGCTGACGAAGCGCTGCAGGGCGCGGATGCCCTGGTCGTGGTGACCGAGTGGAAGCAGTTCCGCAGTCCCGATTTCCAGAAGCTGCGCGAGCAGCTGAAGGACGCGGTGGTGTTCGACGGCCGCAACCTCTATGAGCCGGCCGAAGTGGAAGCTGCCGGCCTGGCGTACTACGGCATCGGCCGGGGGCGTTCGCTGCATGTCTGATCTACCGACCGAACGCGAGCAGGCGCTGGAAGCGCGCCTGGTCGAGTTGGAGATGCGCGTGTCCTTCCAGGAACAGGCGCTGGCCGAGTTGAGCGATGCGCTGGCGGATGCCCGCATGCAGGGCATGCGCAATGCCGATGTGCTGCGCGTCCTGCTTGAGGACCTGGGCAAGGTCCGCAACGCACTGAATTCTTCCGATCCGGCGAGCGAACCGCCGCCGCCGCACTACTGATCCGAATCCTATGAGCGATACCCTCCGCGACCAGCTGATGGGCCTGGGCTTCAAGCCCGCGCCCAAGCCCGAGCGCAAGAATGATGGCCCCCGCCGTGACGGCCGCCCGCAGGGCAAGGGTGGCAACGGCAATGCAAAGCCGCTGGGCGCAGGCAAGGGCGAGCACAAGCCCGGCGAGCGTCGCGGGCATGGCCATGGTGGGGCGGGCAAGCCCGGTGGGCAGGCGCGTGGTGGCCAAGGGCAGCAGGGGCCGCGCAAGCCGCGCAGCGCCGAAGAGATGGACCTGGCCAAGGCCTATGCGATCCGTGCGCAGCGGGAGAAGGAAGAGCGCATCGAGGCCGAGCGCCTGAAGCAGGAAGAAGCACGCGTGCGCCGTGAGGCGAAGGCCAAGCTGGAAGCGCTGCTGCAGGGCAAAAGCCTCAATGCCGAGGAGGCGGACATTGCCCGCCACTTCCCGTACGGCGGCAAGATCAAGCGCATCTACGTGACCGCCGAACAGCTGACCGCGCTCAATGCCGGTGAACTGGGCGTTGTCCAGCTCAACGGCCGCTACCTGCTGGTGACCGCCGAGGTGCTGGCACAGTGCGAGGCAGTGTTCGCCCCGTCGGTGGCGCTGAAGGTCGATCCGAATGCGCCGGCCGAGGAAGATCCGTACGCGGACCCGCAGTACCAGGTGCCGGACGACCTGGTCTGGTAACTGCATCTGCCGCATGATGAAAACGCCGGGCCCTGCCCGGCGTTTTCGTTACCGGGCGCACGCAGTTCTGCGGCGCGCGCGTATCAGCGGCAGGCTCAGCGCGAAGAAGCAGAGCAGGGCGCCGATCAGGGCAAACCCGCTAGCCGCCAGGAATGCGGTGCGGCCATCGTCGATCTTCCACAGCTGGCCGGCAATAAGCGCGCCCAGCACCCCGCCGACACCCGACGAGAATCCATAGAGCAGTCCCTGGCCGTGGCCATTGAGACGACCGGGGAAGTAGGTCGCCAGCATCTGCATCGCCGCCGCAAAGAACGCGGCAAAGCCCAGCGCGTGCGCGGTCTGCGCCAGCAGCATTACCGGCAGGTTCTCCGGGAACAATGCGGTCACGGCCCAGCGCAGGCAGGAACTGACCAGTGCGATCAGCAGCATCCAGCTGGCGTCGTAGCGGCGGAAGAAGCGGCCGATGGTGAAGAACACGCCCACTTCGAAGACCACGCCGATGGTCCACAGCAGGCCCAGGGCGGAGGTACGGTAACCGTGATGGTCCATGTAGACCGAGAAGAACGTGTAGTACGGGCCGAACGACAGCTGCTCCATGAATGCGGCCAGGAAGAACGCCAGCACCGGCGGTCGGCGCACGATCTGCCAGAAGCCGCTGGCATCCCCCGCCGTCCTGCCGATGTCGCGCGCGTAGTGGTTGCTGAAGGCCGAGGCAACCAGCAGCACGAACAGGGGCAGCATCATCCAGGGCAACAATCCGGCGTGGCTGCCGGCGCCATCGCCTTCGATCAGCCAGCCGAACAGGGTGACCACGGCGATGAAACCGAGCGAACCCCAGACCCGGATCAGCCCGTAGCGATGGCTGTCGTTGCCCAGGTGGGTGAGGGTGATCGACTCGAACTGCGGCATCACCGCGTTGTAGAAGAAGCAGAACATGATCATCGCCGGGTACATCCACGGCTGCGGCAGGGGCAGCAGGAAGGCGGCGAAGCTGAGCAGGGTCAGCACGCAGCCGACGCGCAGTAGGCGGATCGGTCGCGGTGATGCGGCCGCCAGCGAGGTCCAGGCACTGGGTGCGATCACGCGGGTGGCGTACCACAGGCCCATCATCACGCTGATCGCGGTCACGCTCATCCCGCGCGCGGTCAGGAACAGGCTCCAGTACGGCGTGAACGCGCCGAGCGCCGCGTAGTAGAACAAGTAGAAACTTGAGAGGCGGGCAACGGGAACGGTCATCGTGGGAATAATGCACGGTAGCGCCGGGCCATGCCCGGCGGACGGGAGATGACGCCGGGCATGGCCCGGCGCTACCGCCTCATTCGGGGTCGTAGTCGAGATTGGACGCCAGCCAGCGTTCGGCCTGGGCGCGGTCCACGCCCTTGCGCCGGGCATAGTCGGTGACCTGTTCGCGGCTGAGCCGCCCGACAACGAAGTACTGGCTCTGCGGATGGCTGAAGTAGTAGCCGGAGACAGCGGCCGTGGGCAACATCGCGAAGCTCTCGGTCAGGTCCATGCCAGCGTTCTTCTCAGCCTGCAGCAGGTCGAACAGGCGGCGCTTCTCGCTGTGCTCGGGGCAGGCCGGGTAGCCCGGCGCCGGACGGATGCCGCGGTACTGCTCGTCGATCAAGGCTTCGTTGTCCAGCGTCTCGGCGCGGTCGTAGCCCCAGAATTCGGTACGCACGCGCTGGTGCAGACGCTCGGCCAGTGCTTCGGCGAAGCGGTCGGCGAGGGCCTTCAGCAGGATCGCGTTGTAGTCGTCATGCTCGGCCTCGAAGCGCGCGACGTGGGTGTCGATGCCGATACCGGCAGTGACCGCAAACGCGCCGATCCAGTCCTGCTTTCCGCTGTCGGCCGGTGCAATGAAATCGGCCAGGCAGAAATCCGGGCGTTCGGCTGGCTTGTCCACCTGCTGGCGCAGGAAGTGCAGGGTGGTTTCGCCCTGTGCGTGCTGCACGCGGACATCGTCGCCGATGCTGTTGGCCGGCCACAGGCCGAACACGGCCTTGGCCGTCAGCCACTTCTCGCCGACGATGCGCTCGAGCATCGCACGGGCATCCTTGTACAGCTCGCTGGCCTGGCTGCCGACGATCTCGTCGGTGAGGATCGCCGGGAACTTGCCGGCCAGCTCCCAGGCCTGGAAGAACGGCGTCCAGTCGATGTAGTCGACCAGTTCGGCCAGGGGATAGTCGTCGAACACGTGCAGGCCGGGCTGATTCGGTGCCGGTGGCGTGTAACTGTCCCAGCCGCCCTGGAATTTCTGCGCGCGCGCATGTTCCAGCGTGACCAGACGCTTGGCGTCGCCCCGGTTGCGGTGGCGCGCGCGGATTTCGGCATAGTCGGCTTCGTTGGCGGCAACGAAGGCCTCGCGCAGATCACGCGAGATCAGCGACTGCGCAACGCCAACCGCGCGCGATGCATCCTTCACCCATACCGTCGGCGCCTTGTAGTGCGGGTCGATCTTCAGCGCGGTGTGCGCACGCGAAGTGGTCGCACCCCCGATCAGCAGCGGCAGGTCGAAGCCCTGGCGCTCCATCTCGCGGGCAACGTGGCTCATCTCCTCCAGGGACGGGGTGATCAGCCCAGACAGGCCGATCAGGTCGGCGTTGTGCTCGCGGGCGGCATCGAGGATCTTCTGCGCCGGCACCATCACGCCGAGGTCGACCACGTCGAAGTTGTTGCAGGCCAGTACGACGCCGACGATGTTCTTGCCGATGTCATGCACATCGCCCTTCACCGTAGCCATGATGATCTTGCCGTTGCTCTTGGCGGTGTCACCGCTGCGCGCCTTTTCCGCTTCGATGTAGGGCAGCAGGTAGGCCACGGCCTTCTTCATCACGCGCGCGGATTTCACCACCTGTGGCAGGAACATCTTGCCGGCGCCGAACAGGTCGCCGACGATGTTCATGCCGTCCATCAGCGGGCCTTCGATCACATCCAGCGGGCGGCTGGAGGCCTGCCGGGCCAGTTCGGTGTCTTCCTCGACGAAGGCATCCAGGCCGTGTACCAGGGCATGCGCCAAACGCTGTGCCACCGGCTTTTCGCGCCAGGCCAGGTCTTCGGTCTTCGCCGCGCCCTTCCTGCCCTTGTAGCGCTCGGCGATCTCCAGCAGACGCTCGGTGGCATCGCTTCGGCGGTTGAGGATCACGTCCTCGACGCGCTCGCGCAGGTCCGGCTCCAGGTCGTCGTAGATCGGCATCGCGCCGGCGTTGACGATGCCCATGTCCATTCCGGCGGCGATCGCGTGGTACAGGAACACCGAGTGGATGGCCTGGCGTACCGTTTCGTTACCGCGGAAGGAGAACGAGACGTTGGAGACGCCGCCGGAGACGTGGCAGTGCGGCAGGGTCTGCTTGATGATGCGGGTGGCTTCAATGAAGTCCACTGCATAGTTGTCGTGCTCTTCGATGCCCGTAGCGACGGCGAAGATGTTCGGGTCGAAGATGATGTCCTGCGGCGGGAAACCGATCTCGTCGACCAGGATGCGGTAGGCACGGGTACAGATTTCGACCTTGCGCGCGCAGGTGTCGGCCTGCCCGTTTTCGTCGAACGCCATCACCACCGCAGCAGCACCGTAGCGCAGCACCTTGCGCGCGTGCTCGCGGAACAGCGCCTCGCCTTCCTTCAGCGAAATCGAGTTGACCACGCTCTTGCCCTGCAGGCATTTCAGGCCGGCCTCGATCACGCTCCACTTGGAGGAGTCGACCATCACCGGGATGCGCGCGATGTCCGGCTCGGACATGATCAGGTTCAGGTAGCGGGTCATCGCCGCTTCCGAGTCGATCAGGCCCTCGTCCATGTTCACATCGAGGATCTGCGCACCGCTGGCCACCTGCTGGCGGGCCACGTCCACCGCTTCTTCGTAGCGGCCTTCCTTGATGAGCTTGCGGAACTGCGCACTGCCGGTGACGTTGGTGCGTTCGCCGACGTTGATGAACAGCAGGTCCGGGGTGATGACCAGCGGTTCCAGGCCGGACAGGCGGGTGAGGGGCGTGCTGCTCATGCGGCGTGCTGCTCCCGTGCGCCCGGCAGGGCACGCGGTGCCAGCCCGGCCACGGCCTGGGCGATCGCGCGGATATGGTCGGGGGTGGAACCACAGCAGCCACCGACCAGGTTCAACAGGCCATCCTCGGCGAAGCCCCGCAGGGTGGTGGCCATCTCTTCAGGGGTTTCGTCGTACTCGCCGAACGCGTTGGGCAGGCCGGCGTTGGGGTGGGCGCTGACGTAACAGTCGGCGACCTGCGAGAGGGTTTCCACATGCGGGCGCATCGCATCGGCACCCAGCGCGCAGTTCAGGCCGATCGACAGCGGTCGCGCATGCGCCAGCGAGGCGTGGAAGGCTTCGGCAGTCTGTCCGGACAAGGTGCGCCCCGACGCGTCGGTGATGGTGCCGGAGATCATCACCGGCAACCGCGCGCCACGTGCATCAAAGGCCTCTTCCAGCGCATACAGCGCGGCCTTGGCATTGAGCGTATCGAAGATGGTCTCGACCATGAGCGTGTCGGCGCCGCCGTCGATCAGGCCTTCGATGGCTTCGCGATAGGTGTCGCGAAGCTCGTCGAAGCTGGTGTTGCGGAAGCCCGGATCGTTCACGTCGGGACTGATCGAGGCGGTGCGGCTGGTCGGGCCGATCACCCCGATCACGAAGCGCGGCTTGCCGGGCGTGGTCGCTTCCGCCGCGTCACAGCAGGCGCGCGCGACGGCCGCACCGGCTTTGTTCAGTTCGTACACCAGGTGCTCGAGGTGGTAGTCAGCTTGGCTGACCGAGGTGGCATTGAAGGTGTTGGTCTCGACCAGATCCGCGCCTGCCTCCAGGTAGGCGGTATGGATGTCGGCGACGATCTGCGGCCGGGTCAGCAGCAGCAGATCGTTGTTGCCCTTCAGATCATGGCCTTCGGGCACGCCGTGGTCACAGCCGGGGCCATGCGCATGGTCGTAGCCACCGGCGAAGCGCTCGCCACGGTAATCGTCTTCCTGCAGGCCATGGCGCTGGATCATCGTGCCCATCGCGCCGTCGATGATCAGGATCCGCTCGCGCAGGGCGTCGAGCAGCGTGTTGGCACGATCGGGATGCAACCAAGGCAGGGCAGGCATGGCGGTCTCGGGCTCAGGGCTTGTTGGCGATCAGCGAAATCACTTCAAAGTGCGGCGGGCGTTTCTCGCGGGTGACCGTCTCCAGGCTGGACACCTGCAGGCCGGCCTTGTCGACGAACCTGCGCAGCTCCTTGTCGCTGAAGCCGAGGTTGACATGGCCATAGGCCTCCACGGCGGCCTTGTGCTCGTGGCGCGCCAGGCTGCACAGCAGCAGCCGGCCACCGGGCCGCAGCACGCGCGCGGCTTCGGTCACCGCCTGCGCCGGCTTGCTGGCGTAGGTCAGCGCGTGCATCAGCACGACCAGATCGAAGCTGGCATCCTTGAACGGCAGTGCATGCATGTCGCCCTCGCGCACTTCCACATTGGGCAGCCGCCGCAGGCGCTCGCTGGCGGCGGCAACCACGCGCGCGCTGGTATCGATGCAGATGTAGCGCTTGGCATGTGGGGCTACCAGTTCGGCCAGCACGCCATCACCAGAGGCGATATCCAGCACGTCGCCGGTCTCCAGCAGCGGCAGCGCGGTGCGGGCCAGCGCCTCCCAGGTACGGCCCGGAGAGTAGTGGCGTTCCATGTCGCCGGCCACGCTGTCGGCCCAGTTCTGGTCCGAGGCGCGGTGCGCCAGCACGGCGGCGACGCGTTCGGCATCCTGGCGCAGCAGCGGGTCATCGCTTCCGTTGCTCAAGGCATGCCACAATGCACGCTGCGCCGGGTCCAGCTGGGCCTCGTCGAAGCGGTAGTAGGCCGACACGCCGGCACGGCGGTCGCGGACCAGGCCGGCTTCCTTCAGGCGTGCCAGGTGGGTGGACACGCGCGGCTGCGCCAGCCGGGTGATCGCCGACAGTTCGGCCACGGTCAGTTCCTCCTGCTCCAGCAGCGCCAGCAGGCGCACGCGAGTGGCATCGGCGAACACCTTCAGGCGGGTCGACCAGTCTTCCAGATCCATAAACATCTACCTATCGCGATATAGAGATATATTCGCTGAAGGGGCTGTCGCGGTCAAGTCGCCAGCGTACGGAAACTGCCGGGCCCCGGTACAATCGGAGCACCTGGGCGCGCCGTATGCGGCCCATAACTTCATGTACCCGGGAGGGTGTTGTGGATTTCAGCTTTACCGAAGAGCAGTTGATGCTGCAGGACGTGGCGCGGCGCATCGCGCAGGAAAAGATCGCCCCCAGTGCGGAGCATCATGACCGCACCGGCGAGTTCCCGCTGGACAACATCCGCCTGCTGGGCGAGAACGGCCTGATGGGCATTGAAGTGCCGACCGAATACGGCGGTGCGGGCATGGACCCGGTTGCGTGCGTGCTGGCGATGGTGGAGGTCGCCGCCGCCGACGCAGCCCATTCGACCATCATGTCGGTCAACAATTCGCTGTTCTGCAACGGCATCCTGACCCACGGTACCGAGCAGCAGAAGCAGACCTACGTACGTGCCATCGCCGAAGGCACGGCCATCGGCGCGTTCGCGCTGACCGAGCCGCAGTCCGGTTCCGATGCCACCGCCATGCGCTGCCGCGCGGTGAAGCAGGCCGACGGCACCTTCGTCATCAATGGCAAGAAGAGCTGGATCACCTCCGGTCCGGTGGCCAAGTACATCGTGCTGTTCGCGATGAGCGAGCCGGACAAGGCCGCGCGCGGCATCACCGCCTTCATCATCGATACCGACAAGGCCGGTTTCGGTCGTGGCAAGACCGAGCCCAAGCTGGGCATCCGCGCCTCGGCCACCTGCGAGATCGAGTTCAACGACTACGTGGCGCAGGCCGAAGACGTGCTGGGCCAGGAAGGCGAGGGATTCAAGATCGCCATGAGCGTGCTCGATGCCGGCCGCATCGGCATCGCTTCGCAGGCCATCGGCATCGCCCGTGCCGCCTATGAAGCGACTCTGGAATACGTGAAGGAGCGCAAGGCATTCGGCGCGGCCATCGGTACCTTCCAGATGACCCAGGCCAAGATTGCCGACATGAAGTGCAAGCTGGACGCAGCGCTGCTGCTGACCCTGCGCGCGGCGTGGGTGAAGGGCCAGGGCAAGCGCTTCAGCAATGAGGCTGCCATTGCCAAGCTGACCGCCTCTGAGGCGGCGATGTGGATTACCCACCAGGCGGTGCAGATCCACGGCGGCATGGGGTATTCCAAGGAAATGCCGCTGGAGCGCTACTTCCGTGATGCCAAGATCACCGAGATCTACGAAGGTACTTCGGAGATCCAGCGCCTGGTGATCGCCCGCAACGAGACCGGGCTGCGCTGATGGACACGACGGGGCGGCGATTGCCGCCCCGTTTCCTCTGCGCTGTCAACGTGGCAACCGGCAAACGATATCCTTTCCATTCCATTCACAGACGATCTGAAGGGATTCCCGTGGCATTCCCGGATGCATGGTCACGCCGTAGAGCCGGGCGGAGTCAACCCATCGTTCGAGCTCGCCGGCATCGTCAAAGCGATAGTTGCCGATGAAGCTCCGGGCCATCTCTGGATCGGTTGCCGCACCATCCGGAATCTTGTTGCCCTTGGCGTCACGGCTTTCACCTTGCACATAGCGGGCTTGATCAACCGCAGAAGGCGTGATGACCAGCGTGGTTTTTGAACCATCGCGCCATGTGATCCGATAGATGGCGCTGTCAATGCCGACGGTCTTGCTGACGAAGCTCAGGCCGATCGAGGAAAGGAATGTTGCCATGCCGTTCCAGGCGGCCGACGATGTTGTCGCCCCCGTGAAGGCCTTGCCGATGTCACCTTCCAGCCTTGATCGCTCAGTGGCCATCTGAACGACATCGTAGGCGTTGAGGTTCTTGTGCTCTTCCGGGAAGCTTATACCGTTGGCGTATTGCGGGTCATCAGGATGAACCTCGTACTGGACTCCTCTTCCGGCCCGCTGCCGCGGCGCGAACTGTACGGTTGGCACGTTGTTGTCGAGCATGCCCATGATCCGATTGAAGGATGCGTTGATTGGCCCCGGAATCTGCGCCCTTGTTGCGCGATAGCGCCGTAGCTCGCGATCGTATTCCACATCGAAACCATGGATCCGGCGCTGCTGGAAGTCGGCGACGATGGTCGGCCCCGTACCCGAGGAAAGCGCCAATGCGCGCGGGTCACGACAGTTGTCGCAGACGAGGACGCCTGCCGCGTGGCTGTCCTGGATGCTGCTGGCCGCGAAGAGCGCGCCAAACAGCAGGGCAGGGCAGCTGAAGAATCGTAGTGGTGCTCTTTCCATGATCAGTCTCCTGGAGGGCTTCGGATCGATTGCCGTGGAGGCATCTGGATAGCAACGATCCGGGCGTGCCGCACTTCTGCGCGCCCAGGAATCCAAAGCGGGGGCCTTATGCGAAACCGGTAGACGCCTTGAGCGCCTCGTTGTCGGCGCAGCAGTGGAAGGGACTTTTCAGTACAGGCCGTATGCGACCGGTCTCCGGGCAGGCGACATGCCAACGATCCATTGGCATTCCCGCTCCTTGGTCGCAGAATGCTCCACCGTTCATGGACGCCACCACATGCTCATCTATCGAGGCGCAGGGCTGCTGACCCTGCTCACACCGATCGCTGCCGTGCTGCTCATCCTCATCCTGTTCCCGGATCCAGCGGTGGGTCGCGGCAATACTTCACTCGGCCAGGTCCTGCTGGCGTTCGGCCTTGGCTCGGCAATCAACACGGTGCTGGGTTTCGTGCTCAATCGAAAGCCGCGTGCACCTGGGCAGCATGCTCCGCATCACTTTTTCTTCCTGCCGATGCAATGGCCTGCGCTGGCGATTGTGGCGGCATGCGTGGTGATCGCAGTGTTGCGCTGAGACGTTGCCCGGACAGCGCCCACCAAGGTTGGCGACTACCGGGTATGCCGTTGCCCCGGTAGATGCCAACCTGGGGCGGCATGGATCCAGAAGCGGCAGCAAAAAAGGCCCCGGATCGCTCCGGGGCCTTTCTCGTTTCAGCGCACCGCCGGATCAACGATCCGGACGGTGTGCTGCATCCGCGTCGCGCTGGCGCTCCATGAACTCCTTGGACGGTTCATCCAGCTTGTCGCCCAGCATGCGGCGCACGACCACGAAGAACACCGGGATCATCAACAGGCCGAGCAGGGTGGCGAACAGCATGCCGCCGATCACGCCGGTACCGATGGCATGGCGGGAGTTGGCGCCTGCGCCGGTGGAGATCGCCATCGGGATCACGCCCATGATGAACGCGAACGAGGTCATCAGGATCGGGCGGAAACGCAGGCGCGCCGCTTCGATGGTGGCATCACGCAGGTTCTTGCCTGCTGCGCGCTGCTCCACCGCGAACTCCACGATCAGGATGGCGTTCTTCGCCGCCAGGCCGATCACGGTGATCAGGCCGATCTTGAAGAACAGATCGTTGGGCAGGCCGCGCAGCATCGACAGGCCGAGGGCACCCAGCACGCCCAGCGGCACCACCAACAGCACCGCCACCGGGATCGACCAGCTTTCATACAGGGCGGCCAGGCACAGGAACACCACCACGATCGACAGTACCAGCAGCAGGGTCGCCGCGTTGCCGGCCAGGATTTCCTGGTAGGACATGCCGGACCAGTCGTAGCCGAAGCCGGCCGGGAGGTCGTCGTTGACGATGCTCTCCATGGTCTGCATCGCTTCGCCCGAGCTGGTGCCCGGGGCCTGCGAGCCGACGATGTTGATCGCCGAATAGCCGTTGTAGCGGCTCAGCGACGGCGGTGCCGACACCCATTCGGACTTGACCACCGTGTTCAACGGGATCATCGCGTTGGTGCCATCGGCGTTCTGGGTCAGGCTGGACGGGCTGTAGAAGCTCTTCAGCGATTCCTGGCCAGTGCGGTACGGACCATCGGCCTGCATGGTCACGCGCTTGATGCGGCCTTCGTAGAAGAAGTCGTTGACGTACACCGGGGCCAGCATCAGCTGGATGGTGCTGTACACGTCCGACACTGACATGCCCATCGACTGTGCCTGCACACGGTCCACGTGCAGCTGCAGCTGAGGGGCGTTCTCCAGCCCGTTCGGACGCACGCCAACGAGTGCTTCAGGCTTCTGCGCGGCCTGGCCCAGCAGGATGTTGCGCGCCTGTGTCAACTGTTCGTAGCCGGCACCACTGCGGTCCTGCAGCCACATGTCAAAGCCACCGAACTGGCCCAGGCCCTGCACGGTGGGCAGGTTGACCACGAAGATCTGCGCTTCCTTGATGCCGTAGAACGCGCCGTTCATGTTCTGGATGAACTCGGGCGCGGTGAACTTGCGTTCCTCCCACGGCTTCAGGCGGATGAAGCCCATGCCCACGTTCTCGCCGGAACCGACGAAGCTGAAGCCGGCCACCTGCAGCATGCCTTCATAGCCATCCTGCTTTTCCAGGATGCCACGCATCTGCGCGAACACTTCGTTGGTCTGGCCCTTGGTCGAGCCCGGCGGCAGCTGCACGATCGCCAGCGCATAGCCCTGGTCTTCTTCCGGCAGGAAGCTGCCCGGCATGCGGGTGAACAGGAATCCACACAGCGCGGTGAGCACCACGAACAGGATCATCCAGCGCGGCGCATGGCGCACCGCAGAGGTGATGTGGCCCACATAGGTGTGGCTGATCTTGTCGTAGTACTTGTTGAAGGTGCGGTAGACGATGTTCGGGTTGTCGTTGTGCGTCGGCTTGAGGAAGGTCGCGCACAGCGCCGGCGTGAAGCCCAGGGCCAGGAACGCCGAGAATGCCATCGAGATGGCGATGGTCAGCGCGAACTGCTTGTAGATCTCACCGGCGGCACCGCCCTGCAGGGCGGAGGGGATGAACACCGCGGCCAGCACGACGGTGATCGCCACCACCGCACCGGTGATCTGGGTCATCGCTTTCTGCGTGGCCGGCTTGGGCGCCAGGCCCTCCTCGGTCATGATGCGTTCGACGTTCTCGATCACCACGATCGCGTCGTCGACCACGATTCCGATCGCCAGCACCATCGCAAACAGCGTCAGCTGGTTGATCGTGAAGCCGATCATCCACATGCCCAGGAAGGTACCGAGCAGGGCGACCGGGATCACCAGGGTCGGGATCAGGGTGGCGCGGAAGTTCTGCAGGAAGATCAGCATCACCAGGAACACCAGCAAGACCGCTTCAAACAGAGTCTTGACCACTTCCTGGATCGAGATCTTGACGAAGGTGGTGCTGTCGTACGGCGAGAACCAGGTCACCCCGGACGGGAAGCTGGGCTGCAGCTCGTCCATCTTGGCGCGCACCGCTTCGGCCACGTTCAGGGCATTGGCGCCCGGCAGCAGCTGGATGGCGAAGGCGCCGGTCGGCTTGCCGTTGTACTGGGTGTCGAAGCCGTAGTTGTTGGCACCGAAGGCGACGCGGGCGATGTCCTTCAGCAGCACGCGCGAACCGTCAGCGTTGGCGCGCAGGATGATGTTCTCGAATTCCTGCGGCGAGCTGAAGCGGCCTTCGGCCGAGACCGTGGCGGTGAAGTGCTGGCCTTCCGGCGACGGGTCCGAACCCAGCGCACCGGCGGCGAACTGCACGTTCTGCGCACGTACCGCGGCCAGTACCTGGCTGGCCGACAGGCCGTAGCCCTGCATCTTTTCCGGGTTCAGCCAGATGTTCATGGCGTACTCGGAACCGAACTGCTGGGTGCTGCCGACGCCGGGGATGCGCGAGACCTGGTCGAGCACGCGCGAACCGACGATGTCGTTCAGGGCGTCACGGTTGATGGTCGGGGTATCGGACTGCAGCGCCACCACCATCAGGAAGCCGGCGTTGGCCTTGGCCACCACCACGCCCTGCTGGGTCACTTCCGAGGGCAGGCGTGGCGTGGCCAGCGAGACCTTGTTCTGCACCTGCACCTGGGCGATGTCCGGATCGGTACCGGTCTCGAAGGTCAGGGTGATCTGTGCACGGCCGTTGGAGGCGGACGAGGAGCTGAAGTACAGCAGGTGATCGATGCCGGTCAGCTGCTGCTCGATCACCTGGGTGACCGACTTTTCCGTGGTATCGGCGCTGGCGCCCGGGTAGGTCGCCGAGACGGTGACCTGCGGCGGGGCGATGTTGGGATAGGACTCCACGCCCAGGTTGAGGATCGCGATCACGCCGCTGAGCGAGATCAGGATCGCAACCACCCAGGCGAAGACTGGATGTTCGATGAAAAATTTAGGCATGACGGAAGGTTCCCGTTACTGCTTGTTCGAATCGGTGGCGGCCGGCTTGGCCGCATCGGCCTGCTCGGGCTTGGCAGCGTCGGCCGGTGCCTTGCCTGCGGCCGGTGCCGCGCCCGCCGGAGCGGCCCCGCCTGCGGCAGGCTTGCCGTTGGCGTCCTGCCCCGGGGTCCACGGCTTGGCCACCGCCGGTGCACCTTCCTTGACCTTCTGCACGCCGGCCACGATCACCTTGTCACCGGCGGCCAGGCCGTCGCTGACCAGCCAGTTGCCGTTCTGCGCGCCATCGGTCTTCACGTTCTTGCGCACGACCTTGCCGTCGGCGCCGACCACCATCACGTAGCCGCCGGTGGTATCGCGCAGCAGGGCCTGCTGCGGTACCAGGTAGGCGTTGTTGCGCTCGCCCAGGTTGGCCTGGAAGCTGACGAAGGCACCTGGCAGCAGGATCTGCTGCGGGTTCGGCAGCACAGCGCGCAATGACACTGCACCGGTGGCCGGGTCGACCGTAGTGGAGGAGAAGTCCAGCGTGCCCGGCTCGCTGTAGGTGCTGCCATCGGCCAGCTTCACTGCCACCGTCGCCTTGCCGTCGCCGGACAGCGCCAGCGCGCCCTTGGCCTGCTGCGCGCGCAGCTGGGTCAATTCGTCCACGCTCAGCGAGAAGTTCACGTACAGCGGGTCGAGCTGATCGACGGTGGTCAGCAGGGTCACATCGCCCTGGCCGACCAGCGCGCCCTCGGTGACCTGCTGCTTGTTGGCCACGCCACTGATCGGCGCGGTCACTTCGGCGTAACCCAGGTTGATCCGCGAGGAGGTCACGGCGGCTTCGGCCTGCTTGACCGCGGCCAGCGCGGTGCGCTCGGCCGATTCGGCGTTGTCCAGGTCGGACTTGGAGACGAACTGCTGCGGGGCCAGCGAGCGTGCGCGGTCGGCGGCGACCTTGGCGTTGGCGTAGGTCGCGCGGGCCGAGGCCAGCTGGGCCTCGGAGGCGTTGAGCGAGGCACGCAGCGGCGCCGGGTCGATCAGGAACAGGGTCTGGCCCTGCTTGACCTGCGAGCCTTCCTGGTAGACGCGCTTGAGTAGCACGCCGGGCACGCGTGCGCGGACGTCGGCACTGCGGAACGGCGACAGGCGGCCGACCAGCTCGCGCTGCAGCGGCAGGGTCTGCGGCCTGGCGTCGATCACGCCCACCTCCGGCGGCGGGGGCGTCTGCTGTTCCGGCTTCTTGCAGGCAGCCAGCGCGACAGCAACGGCGCACGTCAAGGCAAGGGTGCGGAGTGGGGCGGTCATCAGGAAGAACTCCGGGGTTGGTTTGTAGACGGGGCCGGCGACGGCTGAGGCGCGAAGGCGCGCAGGAAGCTGTCGACGGAGAACTCTGCCCAGCGCCGACGCAAGAGCGCGTCATCACGGTGGGGGGTATGGAAGCGCTGTTTGTCGAAATCCTGACCGGCGATCATGCTCAGCAGCAGCTCGGCCATGAAGTGCGGGTCGTCATGCCGGAGCTGGCCCTGCATGCAAACGGTTTCAATCCATTCAGCAAGATGAAGCGTCAGTGCGCCGGCGCCATGCCGGTACAGGGTACGCGCCTCTTCGGGAAACTGGGCCGCGTCGGAGGCGATCAGCCGGCAGGCCTGGCCCACGTGCGGTTGGTTGAAGTGCTCCAGGAAGTCGGTGGCGAACTGGAGCAGGCTGGCACGCAGGTCGTCAGTGCGGAGTGCACGAACCATGGCGCCGGTAGCGTGGCCGACGTGGCGCTGCATTACCCGGCGCAGCAGTTGCTGCTTGCTGCCGTAGCGCGAGTAGAGGGTCTGCTTGGAACAGCCGGCATGCTGGGCCACCGCGTCCATGCTCATCTGCATGCCCTGCTGGGCCAGCAGTTCGCGCACGGCATCGAACACGCGCTCATCGCGTGCGTCGAGGGCAACGGGAAGGTAGGCCGGGTTCACGCGGTGGACTATACCGTCCAGTTCAGGATTGTGGAATCGAATCGGCGTCGCCGCGTGTGTCTTCCGGTAACACGCTTTGCCGATCCTGTCGGCAGTGCTGAAGCCGGCGCCATCTCCATACCGGAGCGAACTGAATAGGCGTCTAAACCGCAGCAAACCCGGATCTGCTTATTCCGTCCTGCAGCAAGGCCTTTTCGTGCGGTAGGGCTACAATTTCATTTTCCCAACTGAGCAAGCGCATCGCTCTGCCATGAAACCGCAAAAAACCGCAGCCAAGACCGTGAAAAACAAGACGAAACCAGCAGAGTCGGAGGTCGCAGTGACCGCTGGTTTCTCCCTGGAGCCGGTGTACACGGCCTTGCGCAAGCGCTACCCCGCGGCCGCACAGGCCGAAGCAGTGGCCTTCGCCACTGACTTCTACAAGCGCATGGAGTCGGACGAGTTCCCGCACCACAGCGCTGAAGAGTGGGCCGCTCTCGCGGCCGAGACGCTGGAATTCGCCCGGGCCCGCAAGGCTGGCAAGGCCAACGTCCGCGTGTTCAATCCGACCGCGAAGGCCAACGGTTGGGAATCGCCGCATACCGTGCTGCAGATCGTCAACGACGACATGCCGTTCCTGGTCGATACCGTCACCATGTCGCTGGCCGAGCAGGGCGTGGGGGTCCACGTGCTGGGCCACCCGGTACTGCGTTTCACCCGCGACAAGGCCGGCAAGCTGGTCAAGGTCGGCGAAGGTGATGCCGAGTCGGTGATGCTGCTGGAGATCGACCGCCAGCCGGCCGTTGCAATGGCTGCCATCGAGCAGGCCATCAACAAGGCGCTGGATGAAGTGCGTGCGATCGTGCGCGACTGGCAGCCGATGAAGGACAAGGCGCTGGCACTGGCCGACGACCTGGGCAGCCGCCAGCTGCCGGTCGACGACGCGTCGCGCAAGGAAGCACAGGAGTTCCTGCGCTGGGCCGCTGACAACCACTTCACCTTCTTCGGCTACCGCGAGTACCGCGTCGAGAAGCAGGGCAAGGAAGAGGTGCTGGCGCCGCTGAACGACACCGGCCTGGGCCTGATGCGCGGCAAGGACAAGTCCGCCGCCCGTCCGGTCAAGACCCTGGCCGCGCAGGGCCTGAACACCACGTCCGGTTTGAAGGACGCGCTGATCCTGACCAAGACCAATGCCCGTTCGCGCGTGCACCGCGCCGGTTACATGGACTACATCGGCGTGCTGGAATTTGACGCCAAGGGCAAGATCATCGGCGAGCAGCGTTTCCTCGGCCTGTTCACCTCCAGCGCCTACAACCGTCGCCCGTGGGAAATCCCGCTGGTGCGCCAGCGCCACGAGCACGTGATGAAGCAGTCCGGCCTGGCCCCGGCCAGCCACAGTGGCAAGGCCCTGCGCCATATCCTGGAAACCCTGCCGCGCGAAGAACTGTTCCAGTCCAGCGAGGACGAACTGTTCCGCACCGCGATGGGCGTGCTGGGCCTGCAGGAACGCGTGCGCAGCCGCCTGTTCCTGCGCCGCGACAAGTACAGCCGTTTCATCTCCGCGCTGGTCTACCTGCCGCGCGAGCGCTTCAACACCGACGTGCGCCTGCGCATCGAAGCGATGCTGAAGGACGCGCTCCACGGCGAGTTCGTCGACAGCTCGGTGGTGCTGGGCGAATCGCCGCTGGCCCAGGTGCACCTGATCGTGCGCCCGAAGCCGGGTGAAATGCTCGACGTCGATACCGCCGAACTGGAGCAGAAGCTGGCCCAGGTCCTGCGCAACTGGCAGGACGACCTGCGCGAGGCGCTGGTGGCCCGCCATGGCGAGACCGAAGGCCTGCGCATCGCCGCCCGCATCGGCAAGGCGCTGCCGGCCGGTTACATCGAAGACAACAGCACGGCTGTTGCGGCCAACGATGTCAGCCAGCTTGATGCCCTGACCGGCCCGGACGACCTGCGCCTGAGCCTGCAGGCCGTGCCGCGCGAAAGCGGTGATGGCCTGCGCCTGAAGCTGTATCGCCAGCTGGACGACATCCCGCTGTCGGACGCGCTGCCGATGATGGAAAACATGGGCCTGCGCGTGATCGCCGAGCGTCCGTACCGCCTGTCGGTCGACAACGCCCCGGTGTACGTGCAGGACTTCGAGGTCGAATCGACCGCCGGCGCGATCGATGCCGCCAGCGTCGATGAAGCCTTCGGCGAGACCTTTGCCCGCGTCTGGCACGGCGATGCCGAGAACGACGGCTTCAACCGCCTGGTGCTGGCTGCCGGCCTGCACTGGCGCCAGGTCGCCATGCTGCGTGGCTACTGCAAGTACCTGCTGCAGACCGGCGTGCCGTTCTCGCAGGCCTACGTGGAAGGCACCTTCGCGCGCTACCCGCTGCTGGCCCGACTGCTGGTCGAGCTGTTCGAAGCGCGCTTCGATCCGGCTACCGGCCACGAGAGCAAGGACGACATCGCCGCCGGCCAGGCCCAGCTGAAGGCCCACTTCGATGTGCTGGCTGCTGGCGACGACGCCACCCTGAAGGTGCTCAAGACCGTGGTCGACGCCCGCAAGGGTGACCGCGACGCGCAGATGCAGGCCGCGCGCGATGCGCTGCTGAAGCTGATGGACCGTGTGTCCAGCCTGGACGAGGACCGCATCCTGCGCTCGTTCATGGGCGTGATCGACGCGACCCTGCGCACCAGCTACTACCAGACCGATGCCAACGGCCAGCACGGCCATGTCATCAGCTTCAAGTTTGATTCGGCGCTGGTGCCGGACCTGCCGAAGCCGCGCCCGTACCGCGAGATCTTCGTCTACGGCCCGCGCGTGGAAGGTACCCACCTGCGCTTCGGCGCGGTCGCCCGTGGCGGCCTGCGCTGGTCGGACCGTCGTGAGGACTTCCGTACCGAAGTACTGGGCCTGGTCAAGGCACAGATGGTCAAGAACACCGTCATCGTGCCGGTCGGCGCGAAGGGCGGCTTCTTCGCCAAGACCCCGCCGGTGAACGGCGACCGTGATGCGATCTTCGCCAACGGCGTGGCCTGCTACAAGCTGTTCATCCAGGGCCTGCTGGACATCACCGACAACATCGTCAACAACAAGATCGTGCCGCCGGTGGATGTCGTGCGCCACGACATGGACGATCCGTACCTGGTGGTGGCGGCCGACAAGGGCACCGCGACCTTCTCCGACATCGCCAACGGCCTGGCCATCGCGCACGGCTTCTGGATGGGCGATGCGTTCGCTTCGGGTGGCTCGGTGGGTTACGACCACAAGGGCATGGGCATCACCGCACGCGGCGCGTGGGAATCGGTCAAGCGCCACTTCCGCGCCCTGGGCCGTGACAGCCAGAGCCAGGACTTCACCGCAGTCGGTGTCGGCGACATGTCCGGCGACGTGTTCGGCAACGGCATGCTGCTGTCGCGCCACATCCGCCTGGTGGCTGCATTCGACCACCGCCACATCTTCCTGGACCCGAACCCGGACGCGGCCACGTCGTTCGTCGAGCGCGAACGCCTGTTCACCCTGCCGCGTTCCAGCTGGGCTGATTACGACACCAAGCTGATCAGCAAGGGCGGCGGCGTGTACCCGCGCAGCCTCAAGTCGATCGAGATCACCCCGCAGGTGCGCGAAGCGCTGGGTTTGGACGAGAACGTCAAGGCGCTGTCGCCGAACGATCTGATGAGCGCGATCCTGAAGGCTCCGGTCGACCTGTTGTGGAATGGCGGCATCGGTACCTACGTCAAGGCCGCCAGCGAGCAGCACAGCGATGTCGGCGACCGCGCCAACAACGCGCTGCGCGTGAACGGTGGCGAGCTGCGCTGCAAGGTGGTGGGCGAGGGCGGCAACCTGGGCATGACCCAGCTGGGCCGCATCGAAGCCGCCCAGGCCGGCGTGCTGCTCAACACCGACTTCATCGACAACTCGGCCGGTGTGGACACCTCCGACCACGAAGTCAACATCAAGATCCTGCTCAACGATGTGGTGCGGGCCAAGAAGCTGACCGTCGAGCAGCGCAACAAGCTGCTGGCCTCGATGACCGATGAAGTCGCCGAGCTGGTGCTCAACGACAACTACCGCCAGAACCAGGCGCTGAGCCTGATGGAGCGGATGGCGGTCAAGCGCCTGGGTTCCAAGCAGCACTTCATCCGTACCCTGGAACAGCAGGGCCTGCTGGATCGCCAGATCGAGTTCCTGCCGTCCGACGCCGAGCTGTCCCAGCGCAAGGCACGCGGCCAGGGCCTGACCCGCCCGGAACTGTCGGTGCTGCTGTCCTACTCGAAGCTGGTGGCGTTCGCCCAGCTGCTGGAATCGGACATCCCGGAAGATCCGTACCTGTCCAAGGAACTGCAGCGTTACTTCCCGACCCCGCTGCAGAAGAAGTACGCCGACGCGATGGAGCGTCACCGCCTGAAGCGCGAAATCATCGCCACGGCCGTGACCAACCAGACCATCAACCGCATGGGCGCCACCTTCCTGATGCGCATGCAGGAAGACACCGGCCGTTCCATCGCCGAAGTCGCCAAGGCCTACACCATCAGCCGCGAAACGCTGGATGCGCGCGCGCTGTGGGCGCAGATCGATGCACTCGACGGCAAGGTGCCGGAGTCGGTGCAGATCGACGCACTGGAAGTGATCTGGAAGCTGCAGCGTTCGTTCGTGCGTTGGCTGCTGTCGCGCCCGGGCGCGATGCCGGGCATCACCGAAGCGGTCAACCGCTACCAGGGTCCGTTCAACGACATCCGCGTTGCCTCGGGTGTGCTGCCGGATTCGCAGCGTCCGACCTACGAAGCCCTGGTGGCCGAGTGGAAGGAAAAGGGCCTGCCGTCCGCGCTGGCGCAGCAGCTGGCCGAACTGCACTTCCTGGAGCCGGCGTTCGACATCATCGAACTGGCCCGCACCCGCAAGCTGAAGCCGGTGGACGTGTCCAAGGTCCACTTCCGCCTGGGCGATGCCCTGCAGCTGCCGTGGCTGTTCGAGCAGGTCGATGCGCTGGAGGTCAACGGTCGTTGGCACGCCGTGGCACGTGGCGTGCTGCGTGACGAGCTGGCCGCCAACCACCGCAACCTGGCCGGCCAGGTGCTGGGCACCAAGGGCAGCAGCGCGGAGGCCAAGGTCGCAGCCTGGATGAGCCGTGACGACAACAGCCTGCGCTTCACCCTGGCGATGCTGGCCGAACTGGCCGAGCAGAAGACCCTGGACTACCCGACCGTTTCGGTCGCGGTGCAGCGCCTGGGCCAGCTGGCGGCACACGGCGCGTAAGTGAAGTAGTGCCAGGCCATGCCTGGCATGCGTGAACCGGAACGGCCCCGCGAAAGCGGGGCCGTTTTGTTTTTGCTTTCTCTTCTACGATCACTGACCCGACGCCGGCCGTGAACCTGCCAGGTGGATGACCGGCATATCCGCCGGGACCGTGAGCGCCATGGATGGCGCGATCGAGCCCCCAGGGATGGGTTTACGGCGTGTCCCGGCGGATATGCCGGTCATCTGCCCCACGGGGTCCAACTCCCGGCGCTCGGTTATGCTCTCCATCAAACCCACCCGGATCCACCGATGAGCGACACCCCCCGCATCGCTTTCCTGGCCAGCACCGCCGAGCCCGCGCAGATGGCCCGCGCGGCGATGATCTCGCGTTATGGCGATCACGCGCCGGAGCAGGCCGACGTGCTGTGCCCGCTGGGGGGCGACGGCTTCATGCTGCAGACCCTGCATCGGCATGGGCACCTGGGCAAGCCGGTGTTCGGCATGAAGCTGGGCACGGTCGGCTTCCTGATGAACCAGTACCGTGGAGACGACGACGTGCAGGCCCGCATCGCACGCGCAGAACCGGCCAACCTGCGCCCGCTGGAAATGGTGGCGCTGACCGAGTCCGGCACCAGTACCGGCTCGCTGGCCTACAACGACGTTTCGCTCCTGCGCCAGACCCGGCAGGCCGCGCATATCGGCATCGACCTCAACGGCCAGGAGCGCGTGGCCGAACTGATCGGCGACGGCGTGCTGGTGGCCACCCCGGCCGGCAGCACCGCCTACAACTATTCCGCGCATGGTCCGGTGCTGCCGCTGGGCTCGCACACCATCGCGCTGACGCCGTTGGCCCCGTACCGGCCGCGGCGCTGGCGCGGCGCGATCCTGAAGGCCGATACCGAAGTGCGCTTCCGCGTGCTCGATCCGTACAAGCGCCCGGTCAGCGTGACTGCCGACTCGCACGAGACCCGCGACGTGGTCGAGGTGACCATCCGTGAGTCGAAGGACCGCCGCGTGACCCTGCTGTTCGACCCGGAGCACAACCTGGAAGACCGGATCCTGAGCGAACAGTTCGTTTTTTGAGGACAATGGGCAGCCGGCCGTGCCGACCGCTTGAAGGACCCCCACCGATGGGCGACAACTCCCCCCGTTTGCTGACCGTCGCGGTGACCTCGCGCGCGCTCTTCGACCTCGAGGAAAGCCACGCGCTGTTCGAGAGCGATGGCGTGGCGGCCTATGCCGAATTCCAGCGCCAGCACGAGGACGATATCCTCGGCCCCGGCGTGGCCTTCCCGGTGGTGCGCAAGCTGCTGGCTTTGAACCAGGGGGCCAGCCCGGAGAATCCTCGCGTCGAGGTGATCCTGCTGTCGCGCAACTCGGCCGATACCGGCCTGCGCATCTTCAATTCGATCCAGCACTACGGCCTGGGCATCATCCGCGCGACCTTTACCGCCGGTGAGCCGACCTGGCCGTACGTGAAGCCGTTCGGCACCGACCTGTTCCTGTCGGCCAACCCCGAATCGGTGCGCAGCGCGCTGCGCCATGGCATCGCGGCGGCGACCATCCTGCCCAAGCCGCCTGGCGAGACCGCAGCCGCAGCGGCCGACCAGATCGACATCGGTCGCCCTGCCGGGCAGCTGCGCATCGCCTTTGACGGTGACGCGGTGATCTTTGGTGACGAGAGTGAACGCATTTCGCGCGAGCAGGGCGTGGAAGCCTTTGGCCGCCATGAGCGCGAACGGGCCCGCGAGCCGCTCAGCGGCGGTCCGTTCCGTGGCTTCCTGTCAGCGCTGCACACGCTGCAGGAAGTATTCCCTGCCGGCGAGAGCGCGCCGATCCGTACCGCACTGGTGACTGCGCGTTCGGCGCCGGCCCATGAGCGGGTGATCCGCACCCTGCGCGAGTGGGGCGTGCGCCTGGACGAAGCGCTGTTCCTCGGCGGCCGGCACAAGGGGCCGTTCCTGCAGGCGTTCGGCGCCGACATCTTCTTCGACGATTCGCAGCACAACATCGACAGCGCCCGCGAGCATGTGGCTGCCGGCCACGTACCGCACGGCGTCGCCAACGAGGGGTGAAACCATGCCGGGTGGGTGCCAACCGTTGGTTGGCACTGCCGTTACCGGTCAATGCGCGACCGACATCCCCAGCTGCAGATCCACTACCTTCCAGCGCAGCCCCTGCGGCTCCAGTACCACCTTCATCGGCGGCTGGCCGGGACCGCGATCGACATCGATCACGAAGCGGTCCAGCGCTTCGAAATGGTGTTCGGCATTCTTCAACGGTCGCGCCGGTTCGGTCGGGCCGAAGGCATCGCCGCCCTGCAGTTCATTGCGGCCGCGCTTCCACAGCACGTGGCCCTGCAGCATCGCGCCGATCCCGGTGGGGGTCACCATGGTGTCCACCGCGGCACCGCCCAGCTGGTCGCCCAGCCCGTACAGCAGGGCACCGAAGGGACTGGCCGCCACGTCCGGGCCGGCCTGGCGCACCAGGTAGTCATTGAGCTGCGCGCGCAGGCTGCTGCGCACGCGCGGGAAATCGACGTAGCGTTCCAGGCGCGCGGTGTCGCGCTGCTCGATGGCCTTGGAAAGGCCATTGACGGTCAGGTAGGGGCCGCCGAACCACCAGGCCGCCAGGGCCAGGACCAGCAGCACAACCAGTGCGGAGAGTTTCTTCATGGCGGACAGACTGCCGCAACGGCGGCAGTGCCGGGTGAAGACTCACTGACTGGGCGAACCACGGCCATCACCGAAGGCATCGACCAGCCGTTGCCGTTCCGCCGGAGTCAGCGCCTCCAGCCGCGTCGCCAGCACTTCGTCCAGGCTGCGGGTGCGGGTGGTGCCGAGGATGCCGCTGGCAACGCCGGGATGGCCCAGGGCGTAGGCAAACGCGGTCTGGGCGGGGCGCTGGCTGTGGATGGCGGCGATGGTGTGGCGCATCCGGCGTGCGCTGTGCATCAGGGAGCGGCTGCTCGGCTTCAGCCAGGCTCTGGCCAGGTACCAGGCGTCGGCCGGGCGCGGCAGGCGGGCCCGTGATGGGAGCAGGTGGCCCTGCGCCAGCACGGTGCCGGCCAGCACGCCGATACCGGCCGCGTGCAGCCGGTCGATGAGAGGTTCACGATCCTGCTGCAGGGCGTTGTAGTCCAGAAGCACCACGTCGAACAGCGTGGGATGGTCGATCATCCAGTGCAGGGTCGACGCCGTGTGCGTGTTGATGCCGGTATGCCGGATCAACCCGCGTTCGCGCAGTCGCTGCAGCGCGGCCAGCAGGTCATCGTTGATGTCGTGCTGGCTGGCACCATGCAGCTGGTAGATATCGAGGTAATCCAGGCCGAGGTTGCGCAGCGAGGCTTCGCAGCTGGCGGTGATGGCCGCTGGCGAAAAATTGCGCTGCTCGGCGCCGCTGACGCCGGCCTGGCCGGTCAGCGTGCCGCCCTTGCTGGAGATCACCAGCGAATCGCGCGGGTATTGCTTGAGCAAGGAGCGCAGGATGCGGCCCAGCCGCGGCTCGGCGTGGAAACCGGAGTAGTTGTGACCGGTGTCCAACAGGTTCACGCCCTGTGCCAGTGCATGCTCGACGACGTGCGCGGCCGACTGCTCCGGGAAGCGCCGATGCCCCCAGAAGCCGGAGCACCCAAGGCCGACCGGCGAAACCGCCAGGCCGGTGCGGCCCAGCGTGCGCCGTTGGTGCGCCAACGGCATCAGAATTCCAGGTCCAGCGCTGCGCACAGATAGTCGACGAACGGGCCGAGCGCGGCCAGATCCTTGCCCAGCGTGGACAGCAGGCGTGGGCCGGTCATGGTGGCGTCATCCAGCGGGCGCCACATCACCCAGTTGCGGTGCTTGAGATCGTCGATGAACTCGAAGTCGGCCGGGAAGCCGCGCGGCGGACGCACCAGCTTTTCGCTCTCCTCGAACTCGAAGCGCCTGCGCAGCGCAGGTGCATGGGCCGCGGCCTTCCAGCTGCCCGGATTGTCGAGGATGAAGTGGCGCACGCGGCGCTGGGTTTCCGGTTCCGGGTGCCACAGGCCGGCACCGACAAAGCTCTCGCCCGGCTGCAGGTGAACATAGAACGAGGGCGCGGCCACTTCGCGACGGCGCTCATGGAACAGGCGCGCACCCTGCCAGGTCTTGTAAGGCGATTTGTCGTTGGAGAAACGCGCGTCGCGGTGGATGCGGAACAGTGAGCCGCCGACGCCGCGGGTATCGGCGCGGAAGTGTTCGCTGACCTCGGCAAGGGCTGGCTGAAGGTCACCCAACAGGCGCAGGAACGGCTGTCGCACATGCTCTTCGTACTGCTGGCGGTGGTCGTTGAACCACGCCTTTTCGTTGTGGCGCGCCAGGCTGCGCAGGAACTTGAAGCTGGCGTCCGAGAAATAGGTACTCACAAGGTCTCCTGCAGGTGCTGGCCCCAGTCGCGCAACGATTGCAGCAGGGCCTGGCGCCGCGCGTCGTCGGGCGACTCGGCGGCCAGCGCATCGAGCTGCTGCTGGTACTGGGGCAGGTTGAGTTCGCCCAGGCCGCCGTCTCCCAGCAGGCGCTGGCGCCGGTAATCCTGCCAGCGCTGGCGTTCAGCCGGCGCGAGGCTGTCGGGATGATTGCGCGCACGGTAGCGGAACAGCAGCTCCGGCAGGCGCGGGTCGCGGAAGCGGCCTTCCAGCGCGGCCAACTGCTCCGGTGCGGTGGTGCGGGCCAGCGCCAGCAGCGGTTTGTCGCCGTTGCCGAGGAAGCCGTCGTACAGGGAGGCATCGACGTCGGCCACGGTGGCCGCGCGCGGCTGGTTGTAGACCTGGCGCGCCTTCTCGGCAAGCTGAGGGGCGAACCCGCGCAGCCGTTCAACCTTGGCCTCGATCGCGGCCACGTCCAGGCCCAGGCGCGCGTGGTCGTCGCCACGAAGGTGGTTCCAGGCGACCAGGGCGGGCACCTTGTTCAGGTGCACTTCCTTCAGCGGCACCCGTGCCACGCCCTCGGGCAGTTCACTGGCGCGCAGGTACAGGCGCTGTGCGATCACCTCGGCCGGCAGGGCCAGCAGGTCGTCGATGTCGCCGTCCAGGTCGAACACGATCACCCGGTTGCTGATCGTCGGGTGCACGGCCAACGGCAGCACCGGCGCCGCGCACAGACGGCTGGCGGGGTAGCGCATGGAAATGTGCAGCACCGGCGTCATCGCGGTGACATCCAGCAGGCCGCCGACGAAGCGCTTGTCGCGCAGCTTCAGCGCGTACTCCCACAGGCGCGGCTGCGACTGCTTGAACAGCCGTGCCATGCCGATCGTGGCTCGCACGTCGGATAGCGCTTCGTGCGCATCACCCTCGCGCACGTTGTTGGCTTCGGCCAGGTGCTCGAGTTTGAACGAGGTGGCACCGTCCTCGCGCAGCGGCCACTGGATGCCATCCGGGCGCATCGCGCGCATCAGCCGCAGCATGTCCAGCAGGTCCCAGCGCGAATTGCCGTTGCGCCACTCGCGTTCGTATGGGTCATGGAAGTTGCGGAACAGGCCGTAGCGGACGAATTCATCGTCGAAGCGCAGCGTGTTGTAGCCCAGCGCGCAGGTGCCGGGTCGCGACATCAGTTCGTTGATGCGGTCGAACGCTTCGGCCTCGCTGATGCCTTCGGCCAAGGCCTGCTGCGGGGTGATGCCGGTGACCAGGGTGGCCATCGGTGAGGGCAACAGGTCATCGGCCGGGCGCACGAAGAAGCTGACCGGCGTGTCGATCTCGTTGAGGTCGGGGTCGGTGCGGATGGCGGCGAACTGCGAGATGCGGGTGCGCCGTGGATCCTGGCCGAAGGTTTCCAGGTCGTAGAACAGGAAGCTGTCGGCCATCAGTGCGCACCCTCCAGGACCGGTAGCTGCGCGTGGATCTGCGCTTCCAGCGCCGCCCAGTCGATGTTGTCCAGCGACTCGTGGCCGACCGTGGCCGCCGCCAGCAAATCGCGCTGCAGTTCGGTGCGGCGCAGCGCTTCGGCGTACGGCGTGTGCAGGAAGGTGACCATCGTGTAGTGCGGTACGAAGCGGGTCGGCCAGCGCCGCTGCAGTTCCCGCTCCAGTTCGCGCTGCAGCAGGAACGAGGGATCGGCCACGCGGTCGCGCATTTCCAGGTAGTTCTCCAGCGCCATCTGCTGGATCGCGCGTGCATTGGGTTTGCGCTCGGCCTCGAACGCAGCGAACGCACTTTCCAGGTCATCCGCCTCCATCAGGTGACGGGCCAGCGCAACGCAATCCTCGAACGCGCAGTTCATGCCCTGGCCGTGGAACGGCACCATTGCATGCGCGGCGTCGCCGATCAGTACGGCGCGACCCTGCTGGTGCCAGCGCTCCAGGGTGAGCGTGCCGAGCAGGCCCGGCGGGTGCTGTTCCCAATCCACCCGCAGGTTCGGGATCAGCGGCAGCGCGTCTGCGAACTCGCGAGCGAACAGCGCCTCGGCCTGCGCACCGGTATTGATCGTGGCAAAGCTGGGATCGCCCTGGTTGGGCAGGAACAGGGTGACGGTGAAGGTGCCTTCATGATTGGGCAGGGCGATGCACATGTAGTGGCCGCGTGGCCAGATGTGCAGCGCGTTGCGCTCGATGCGGAAGCCCCCGTCTTCGGCCGGCGGAATCTCCAGCTCCTTGTAGGAGTGATCGAGGAAGGCGATGTCCTCGCCCAGCGGCGCGCGCCGGTTCATTGCCGCACGCAGCGCCGAACCGGCACCGTCTGCACCGATCAGGGTGTCGAAGCGGATGTCGTGCGGGCTGTCATCGCGGTCATCGATGAAGCGGGCGTAGCCGGCATCGAAATCAACGGTGTGCAGGCGGCGATGGAAATGCACGGTGGCCCCTGCCTGTTCGGCCAGTTCCAGCAGCGTGGTGTTCAGGTCGCTGCGGTGGATCGACCAGATCACTTCGCTGTCATCACGGCCATAGCGCTGCAGCTGCGGTTCGCCGTCGCGTGGATGCACCATGCGTCCGCGCATCATCACCGCGCGCGCCATCACCTCGTCTTCCACACCGGCCTGGCGCAGGGCGTTGCGCCCACGCTCGGCCAGCGCCAGGTTGATCGAGCGGCCGCTCTCGTAGTCGGCCACGCGCGGATCGCCGCGGCGTTCGTACAAGGTGATGCGCCAGCCCTGGCGTGACAGCAGGATGGCCAGCAGGGAGCCGGCGAGGCCGGCACCGATAATGCTCAACGAGCGGGAGGCGTGTGCGATCAACGAACTGTCCAGCAGTAGGGGAGGGACCGGCTCAAAGGCCGGCCCAGGCTTCCACTTCCTCGACGAAGTGGTGCACGTCCAGGTAGCGGTTGTAGAGAGGGGTGGGCGAGATGCGGATCACGTCCGGTTCGCGCCAGTCGCCGAGCACGCCGATGCTGCGCAGGTGCTCGAACAGGGCGCGCCCGCGCTCGCGGCCGCCGATCACGCGCAGCGACAACTGGCAGCCGCGGCGCTGCGGGTCTGCCGGGGTGATGATCTCCAGCACCTGCGGCAGGCGTGCCCGCACCAGTGCTTCGAGCATGCCGGTCAGCGCCAGCGATTTGCTGCGCAGCGCGTCCATGCCGGCTCGCTCGAACAGGTCCAGCGAGGCGCGCAACGGTGCCAGCCCCAGAATGGGCGGATTGCTCAGCTGCCACCCTTCGGCACCGATGGCCGGGGTGAACTGCGGTGCCATCTGGAAACGGGTGGCTTCCTCATGGCCCCACCAGCCAGCGAATCGGGGCAGGGTGGTGTCGCGATGGTGGCGCTCGTGCACGAAGGCGCCGGCAACCGCGCCCGGGCCGCTGTTGAGGTATTTGTAATGGCACCACACCGCAAAGTCCGGCGCCACGTCATGCAGGCGCAGCGGCAGGTTGCCCACCGAATGCGCCAGGTCGAAGCCGATGCGCGCCCCCTGCAGGCGTGCGGCGCGGGTGATTGCATCGAGGTCGAAGGCCTGGCCGGTGCGGTACTGCACGCCGGGCCACAGCACCAGCGCCAGGCGCGGGCCGTGCTCGGCGATGGCGCGTTCGATCGCGGTCAGCGAGATCGTGCCGTTGGCTTCGTCCGGCTGCACTTCCACCAGGCACTGGGCCGGGTCGAAGCCATGGAAGCGGATCTGTGCTTCGACCGCGTGGCGGTCGGTCGGGAATGCGCCGGCTTCCATCAGGATCACCGGGCGCTGCGTGGTCGGCCGGTAGAAGCTGACCATCATCAGGTGCAGGTTCACGCTCAGCGTGTTCATCGCCACCACTTCGCTGGGCAGCGCACCGACCACGCGGGCCAGCTGCGCGCTCACCAGGCGGTGGTAGGACAGCCACTGGGTAGGGCCGGTGAAGTGGCCTTCCACCGCCAGCTCGCCCCACTGCTTCATCACTTCCTGCACCGCGGCCTGAGCGCCACGCGGCTGCAGGCCCAGCGAGTTGCCGACGAAGTAGGTCTGCTCGCCGCCGCCATGGCGCGGAATCAGGAATTCGTTACGCATCGGACGCAGCGGATCGGCGGCGTCCAGGGCAATGGCGTGGGTGCGGCTGAGCAGGTCGGACATGGTCGGGCAACAGGCTGCAACGGGACCGCCAGTGTAGCGCTTGGCGGCGTGCCTGCCGCCGAACCTGTAGAGCCGAGCCCATGCTCGGCTGCCGGGCCACGAAGCCGAGCATGGGCTCGGTTCTACAGGGGCAGGTGCTCAGCCCGCCGCCGGCACCGGCAGCGGATCCACGTGCCCGCACTGGCTGCAGGTGCGCAGTTCCAGGCTGGCGTGGTAGCGCGCGAACACCTTGGGCAGGTCGGTCTCGATGTTCTGCAGCGCGAAGAACTCTTCGTGCAGCTTGTGGTTGCAGCGTTCGCAGTGCCAGATCACCCCGTCCTTCTCGTGCGGCAGGCGCTTGCGCTCGACCACCAGGCCGATGCCCCCGGGCGGGCGGCGCGGCGAGTGCGGCACCTTCGCCGGCAGCAGGAAGACCTCGCCGGCGCGGATCGGGATGTCACGTACCGCACCGTCCTCCTGCACCTTCAGCACCATCTCGCCCTCGAGCTGGTAGAACCACTCCGGGCCTTCGTCGTAGTGATAGTCGGTGCGCGAATTCGGCCCGCCGACCACCATCACGATGAAATCGCCGTTGTCGATCATCTTGTTGCCCACCGGCGGCTTCAGCAGGTGGCGGTTCTCCTCGATCCAGGCGTGCAGGTTGATCGGCGAAGCGAGCATGGTGGTCATCCGTGAGGGATCAGTCGCGACGGCCCTTGCGCGGCACGAAGGATAGTGCCTTCTCATACGCCGGCTGCAGCTCTTCCAGCGAGCCTACGTCGATGCCCATTTCACGCACGCGACCGTCCTTCAGGCTGTACACCCAGCCATGCACCATCAGCTTCTGGCCGCGGGCCCAGGCGTCCAGCACGATGGTCGAGCGACAGAGGTTGGCGACCTGCTCGATCACGTTCAGCTCGCACAGGCGGGCGTGCTTGAGTTCATCGTCTTCGATCGCATCGAGGATGCCCTGGTGCTTCTGAACGACGTCGCCGACGTGGCGCAGCCAGTTGTCGGCCAGGCCGACGCGGGTATTGTGCAGGCAGGCGTGCACGCCGCCGCAGCCGTAATGGCCGACGATCAGAATGTGCTTGACCTTCAGCTGGTCCACCGCGTACTGCACCACGCTCAGGCAGTTCAGGTCGGTGTGGGCGACCACGTTGGCAACGTTGCGGTGCACGAACACTTCGCCGGGTGCCATGCCGATGATCTGGTTGGCCGGAACCCGTGAATCGGAGCAGCCGATCCACAGGTACTCGGGATGCTGCTGCTTGGCCAGCTGGTGGAAGAAGTCCGGGTCTTCCTTCTCGATGCGGTCGGCCCAGTCGCGGTTGTTCTGCAGCAGCTTGTGGATGTCTTTCATGTTCGGATGCCTGGCGTCAGGTGGGGGCGCGCCGCAGCCATCCGGCTGCGTCGTCGCGGGAATCGGGGGCGTTCAGCCGCTGCGGGTGGCCTGTTCGCGGTGCCAGCGCATCCACTGCGCCAACTCGGTGGAGGAAGGGGTGCCCAGCTGTTCCAGTTCGGCGATCACGGCACGCTGGTTCGCATCGGGGTGGTTCTGGCTCAGCTTCAGCTTCAGCTGCACGTGTTCAACCTGGAAGCGGAAGCCGACGATGGCGCGCAGCTCCGGGCCGTGTTCGGCGCGCGCGGCATCGAAGCGCCAGGCCTGGCCGACGCTGGCTTCGAAATGGTCGCTGATCGCGCCGACCAGTTCGGCCAGCGCATCGGCGTCGTCGAAGGTGTGCAGCTGGCCGCGCAGCTCGGCGGCGGCGTAGTTCCAGGTCGGCACCCGTGCGGCGGGCTCCTTGTCCGGATACCAGCTGGCCGAGACGTAGCCGTGCGGGCCATCGACCAGTACCTTGGCCGCGCCGCTGTGGCGCGACTGCGGGTTGGCGCGGGCCCAGTGGCCACGCAGTTCGATGTGTTCGCCGTCGCGGTGGTACAGCACCGGCATCCGCGTCAGCTCCGGCAGGCCATCGCTGCCCGGGGTGAGCACGCTGACGAACGGATCGCGCGCCAGCAGGCGGTCCAGCCAGAGCAGGTCGGTCTCGGCGAAGGCGCGCGGGGTGAACATGCCAGGGTCAGGCGCGCCCGCCCAGCGACTGGATCATGCGGCCACGCAGGCCCTCGTCGCTGTCGGCCTGCGGCGGCTGCACTTCGTGCAGGCTGAAGCCGCGCACCAGCGCGTCCTCCTCGTCCAGGCCGTCATACTCGACGAATTCAGCGTCGAACAGCTGCGAACGGGCGGTGTCTTCACTGTCATAGCTCAGCGTGTTGCCGTCGCTGTCGAGCACTTCGGCGGTGCCGGCAGGGCGCACCCGCAGGCGTGCCCAGATCAGGGTGTTGCCGAGGCTGGCCAGCCACCAGCTGTCGCGCGAAGTGGTGATGTCATTCATGGATGTGTTACCAGAGCGAGGCCAGCCAGAGCAGGGCAGCCATGCCCAGTCCGGCCAGCAGGGTCAGCAGCGATACCCAGGCCGGCGTCGCCAGCCCGGACAATGATCGGTCCGGCTGCTGGCGATAGTCGCGGCGCAGCAGCCAGGCCAGGGCATCGGGCTTGAGGAAGGCGCCGCTGCCGAAGCGCTCGGCGAGCGCCGGATGGCGGTCGCGCACGTGCACCAGGGTCAGTGGCCAGAAGATCACGAAGGCACTGAACCCGGCCACTGCAACGCCAACGAAACAGAGGGCGAAGAACAGGGTCATGGGGGCAGCACCTCCGTGGTCGTTTGGGGCTTAGAAGTCCGCGCTGCCCGGGGCGCGCGGGTAGGGGATCGCATCGCGGATGTTGGACAGCCCGCAGACGTAGACCACCAGGCGCTCGAAGCCCAGGCCGAAGCCGGCGTGCGGCACCGAACCATAGCGGCGGAAATCGCGGTACCAGCTGTAGTGCTCACGATCCAGGCCGAACTGGGCCATGCGCGCATCCAGCACGTCCAGGCGCTCTTCGCGCTGGCTGCCGCCGATGATCTCGCCGATGCCCGGGGCCAGCACGTCCATCGCGGCAACGGTCTTGCCGTCGTCGTTCAGGCGCATGTAGAAGGCCTTGATGTGCTCCGGATAGTTGGTCACCACCACCGGACGACCGACATGCTCCTCGGTCAGCCAGCGCTCGTGCTCGGTCTGCAGGTCCAGGCCCCATTCCACCGGGAAGTCGAACTTCCTGCCGGACTTCTGCAGCAGGCTGACCGCATCGGTGTAGTCGATGCGCTCGAACGGCGCGTTGATGAAGTCTTCCAGCTTGGTGATCGCGTTCTTGTCCACGCGCTCGGCGATGAAGGCCAGGTCGTCGCTGCGCTCGTTCAGCACCGCGCGGAACAGGTACTTCAGGAACTCTTCGGCCAGGCGTGCGTCTTCGGCCAGGTCGGCGAAGGCGATTTCCGGCTCGATCATCCAGAACTCCGCCAGATGGCGGGTGGTGTGGCTGTTCTCGGCGCGGAAGGTCGGGCCGAAGGTGTAGACCTTGCTCAGCGCCAGGCAGTAGGCCTCGACGTTCAGCTGGCCGGACACGGTCAGGAACGTTTCCTTGCCGAAGAAGTCGCGGCTGAAATCGATCGCGCCCTTCTCGTCGCGCGGCAGGTTCACCATGTCCAGGGTGGACACGCGGAACATCTGGCCGGCGCCTTCGGCGTCGGAGGTGGTGATGATCGGGGTGCTGATCCAGTTGAAGCCGTTCTCGTGGAAGAAGCGGTGCACGGCCTGGGCCAGGCAGTTGCGGATGCGGGTGACCGCCCCGAACAGGTTGGTGCGCGGGCGCAGGTGGGCCACTTCGCGCAGGAACTCCGGCGACATCGGCTTGGGCTGGATCGGATAGGTGAGCGGGTCTTCGACCCAGCCGACCACTTCAAGCGTGCTGGCCTGGATCTCGAACGACTGGCCCTTGCCCTGCGACTTCACCAGGGTACCGGTGGCGATGACCGAGCAGCCGCTGGTCAGGCGCTTGATCTCGTCGAAGTTGCCCAGGGTGTCGTTGGCCACGACCTGGATCGGGGCGAAGCAGGAGCCGTCGCTCACATTCACGAAGGCCAGATTCGCTGAACCGCGCACCGTGCGCACCCATCCGCGTACCGTGACTTCGCCGCCTTCCGGGATCTTCCCGGCAAGCGCATGTTCAACGCTGACCACCGTCATGACTTGAATCCTCTGCTGATCGACTCGATCTGTGAACACGGGAGTTTACCGGTTGCAGCGTTCTGCTTGCGAGGCATTTTTCGCAGCCACAGCTCCTTATAATGTCCCCGTACCTCTGGAGTAGCCCCATGGCCGTCAGCCTGACCCCCGTTGCCTTCCAGCGCGTGCAGCGCTTTGTCGCCCAGACCCCCGGCGCGCTGGGCCTGCGTTTCGGCGTGACCAGGACCGGCTGCTCCGGCTGGGGCCACATCACCGACCTGGCCCGCGATGAGCGCGAGGGCGATACCGTGTTCGAGCAGGACGGCGTGAAGATCTATGTTGACGCCAAGAGCCTGGCGCTGGTGGACGGCACCGTGATCGACTTCGGCAAGCACGGCCTGAGCGAGACCTTCACGTTCAGCAACCCGAACGCCACCGCCGAGTGTGGCTGCGGCGAGAGCTTCACCACTGACGCCGACAAGGCCTGACGGCCGGCCGGGGCCTGATCGTTCTGGTAGCGCCCAACCCGGGTTGGGCGCTCGCCCCCGGTTCAGGGTGTCAGGTGGCCCACCGGTTGCCCGGCCACCCCATCTGCGCCATAATGCGCGGCTTCCTGCCTCCCTGGCGGGAACCCTTGCCCCACCGCGGTCTCAACGGCGGGGGGCTGTCCGGCCGCAAGGCCACATCCGAAAGGTAGAAAAAAACATGAGTCGTCATTACGAAATCGTGTTCATGGTCCACCCGGACCAGAGCGAGCAGGTCCCGGCCATGATCGAGCGCTACAAGTCGCTGGTCGAGAACGGCAACGGCACCATCCACCGTCTGGAAGACTGGGGCCGCCGCCAGCTGGCGTACCCGATCCAGAACCTGGTGAAGGCCCACTACGTGCTGATGAACATCGAAGCCGACCAGGCCGTTCTGAACGAACTGACCGAGAGCTTCCGCTTCAACGACGCCGTGCTGCGCAACCTGGTCATCAAGCGTGACGAGGCTGACACCGAGCAGTCGCTGATCATGAAGAGCAAGGACGAGAAGGGTGACAAGCCGGAGCGCGGTGAGCGCCGTCGTCGTGACGACGAAGAAGGCGAGTCCAACAACACCGCTGACAACGAAGCCGGCGACGACGCCGCTTCCGCCGCCTAAGGAGCCTTCCCATGTCCAAGTTCTTCCGTCGCCGCAAGTTCTGCAAGTTCACTGCTGAAGGTGTGAAGGAGATCGACTACAAGGATCTCAACACCCTGCGCCAGTACCTTACCGAGAACGGCAAGATCGTGCCGAGCCGCGTCACCGGTACCAAGTCGAAGTACCAGCGCCAGCTGGCGACCGCCGTCAAGCGCGCTCGCTTCCTGGCCCTGATTCCGTACACCGACAACCACGACGTCTGATGCAGGCGGGGCGGCCCGACGCCGCCCCCGCTGTGCCAGCTATTCGGACAGCCTTTGTTGCGGGGCGTTGCCTCGCTAACGAATAACTTATCTGGAGCAATACCATGCAGTTGATCCTCCTGCAGAAAGTCACCAACCTCGGCAACCTGGGCGACCTGGTCGACGTGAAGCCGGGCTACGGCCGTAACTTCCTCGTGCCGCAGGGCAAGGCCGTGCCGGCCACCGAGAGCAACAAGGCCGAGTTCGAAGCCAAGCGCGCCGAATACGAAGCCAAGGCCCAGGCCATCCACGCCGACGCTGAAGGCCGCAAGGCCAAGCTGGAAGGCGCGAGCGTGACCATCGCCGCCAACGCTTCGACCGAAGGCAAGCTGTACGGCTCGGTTGGCCCGCGCGACATCGCCGAGGCCTTCACCGCCGCCGGCCTGCCGCTGGAAAAGAGCGAAGTCATCCTGGGCGAAGGCGCCTTCCGCAACATCGGCGAATACGACGTGCTGGTCCACCTGCACGCCGACGTCGAGACCACCGTCAAGGTCGTCGTCGTCGCCGAAGCCTGATCCCACGCCGCAAGGCCTGGCATCACCGCAGAACGGGCGCCCGCAAGGGTGCCCGTTTTGTTTTGTGGCCCCGTTTCATGGCGTCGATCCATGTTCGCCTGGCGGCAGGGGACCGGTAATGTTCCACGCCCATTCGTAGAACACGGCCACATCGGTATACTCAGGGCGTCACACCCGTTCCACGGGCATCGATCCCAGCAGGATCAATGACTTGGAGGGTACACGCAGGCCGCTTGCCGGCCCCAGTCCGGAACCCCTATGCGTCTTTCCACGATCAAGCTGTCCGGCTTCAAGTCGTTCGTCGATCCGACCACCCTGCACCTGCCGACCAACATGACCGGCGTGGTGGGGCCCAATGGCTGCGGCAAGTCGAACATCATCGACGCCGTGCGCTGGGTCATGGGCGAGAGTTCGGCCAGCCGCCTGCGTGGCGACTCGCTGACCGACGTGATCTTCTCCGGGTCCAATGCCCGCAAGCCGGTGTCGCAGGCCACGGTCGAGCTGATCTTCGACAACTCCGACCACACGATTTCCGGCGAGTACGCCTCGTTCAACGAAATCTCGGTCAAGCGCACGGTCAGCCGCGACGGCACCAGCAACTACTACCTCAACGGCACCAAGTGCCGTCGCCGCGACATCACCGATCTGTTCCTCGGCACCGGCCTGGGGCCGCGCAGCTACTCGATCATCGAGCAGGGCATGATCAGCCAGATCATCGAGGCACGCCCGGAAGACCTGCGCGTGTACCTGGAGGAGGCGGCCGGCATCTCCAAGTACAAGGAGCGCCGCAAGGAGACCGAGACCCGCATCCGCCACACCCGCGAGAACCTGGACCGGCTGGGCGACCTGCGCGACGAGATCAGCAAGCAGCTGGAGCACCTCAAGCGCCAGGCCAGGCAGGCCGAGCAGTACCAGGCCCTGCAGGAAGAGCGCCGGGTCAAGGACGCCGAGTGGAAGGCGCTGGAGTTCCGCGGCCTCGACGGACGCCTGTCCAAGCTGCGCGAAGGATTGTCGCAGGAAGAAACGCGGCTGCAGCAGCTGATCGCCGACCAGCGTGATGCCGAAGCCCGCATCGAAACCTCGCGCGCGCGGCGCGAAGAGGCTGCCGACGCGCTCAACACTGCGCAGGCGGCGGTCTACCAGGTCGGCAGTACGCTGGCGCGCCTGGAACAGCAGATCCAGCACCAGCGCGAGTTGTCGCAGCGCCTGCACAAGGCACGCGATGAAACCCAGCAGGCCCTGGCCGAACTGGGGCAGCACATCAGCGGTGATGAGGCCAGGCTGAGGGTGCTGCGTGAGGCGGTGGAGGCCGCCACTCCGCAGCTGGAAGCACTGCAGGAAGAAAACGAGATCAAGCAGGAAAGCCTGCGCGAGGCCGAAGAGCGGCTGGCCAGCTGGCAGCAGCGCTGGGAACAGCACACCTCGCAGAGTTCGGAAGCCTCGCGCGCCGGCGATGTCGAGCGCACGCGCGTGGACTATCTGGACAAGCAGATCCTCGATGCCGACCGGCGTCGTGAGGCCCTGGCCGCCGAGCGCGCCGGGCTGGATGTGGATGCGCTGGAAGAGGCCTTCGAGCAGCTGCACCTGCAACACGACACGCAGAAGGCTGCGCTGGATGAGCTGAGCGAAGACGTCGAGCTGCGCAAGCAGGGCGTGGCGGCGGTGCAGGAACAGCAGCGCAATGGCCAGAACGAACTGGCCGAACTGCGCAAGCAGGCCAACGGCCTGCGTGGCCGCCTGGCCTCGCTGGAGGCCCTGCAGCAGGCCGCGCTGGGCCAGGAGCAGGGCGCGGCAGTCGCGTGGCTGAAGGCGCGGGGGCTGGATTCTGCGGCGCGTGTCGGCGAGCGCCTCGACGTGGATGCCGGCTGGGAAAACGCGGTGGAAAGCGCGCTCGGCCACTTGATCGAAGGTGTGCTGGTCGATGACCCGGCCAGCCTGGTCGATGCCCTGGGTGAGCTCGGCGATGGTCACCTTGCGCTGGTCGCCAACGGCGATGACGACCTGAAGGTCGCACCGACCTCGCTGGCCGCGCGCGTGCGTGGTCCGGTGGCGATCCGTCGCCTGCTGGCACACCTGCATGCTGCCAAGGACCTTTCCGAAGCGAAGACGTTGCAGGGCAGCCTGCCGGAAGGTGATTCGGTCATCACCCAGGGTGGCGAGCGCCTGGGCCAGGGCTGGCTGCGTGTATCGCGCTCCGGCGCGGCCCAGCAGGGTGCGCTGCTGCGCGAACGCGAGATCCAGGAGCTTCGCGAGCAGATCGAACAGCTGCAGGACCGCGAGGCCGAGCTGGAAGAACAGCTGGCCGGTTTCCGTGAGCAGCTGCACGCTGCCGAACAGCAGCGTGAAGACGCGCAGCGCGCGCTGTACCAGGCCCATCGTGCGGTCTCCGAACTGGCCGGCCAGTTGCAGGGCCAGCAGGGCAAGGTGGAGGCGGCGCGCACGCGCATCGACCGCATCGAAGGCGAGCTGAAGCAACTGCAGGAAACCATTGAAGCCAACAACGAGCAGGCGCGTGAAGCACGCTCGCGGTTGGAGAGTGCGGTCAGCAGCATGGGCGACCTGGAGTCGACCCGGCAGCGGCTGGAGGGCGAACGCCGCCAGCTGACCGAAGCCCGCGACCTGGCCCGTGATGCTGCCCGCGCGGTACGCGAGCGCGCGCATTCGTTGGCCCTGACTTTGGAATCGCAGCGGGCGCAGCTGGCCTCGTTGAGCCAGGCGCTGGAACGCATGGGCACCCAACGTGGACAGTTGGATTCGCGGCTGGGCGAACTGCATTCGCAGCTGGACGAAGGTGATTCGCCGATCGAAGCACTGCAGGCCGAGCACCAGAATGCGCTGGAAGAGCGTGTGCGCGCCGATCGCGTGCTGACCGAGGCGCGAACGCTGCTGGACGGCATCGACGCCGAGCTGCGCAATTACGAGCAGACCCGCCACCAGCGCGACGAGCAGGCGTTGGTCCAGCGCGAGCGCATTTCGCAGCGCAAGCTCGACCAGCAGGCGCTGGTGCTCAGTGCCGACACCCTGCAAGCGGCGGTGGAAAAGGCCGGCTTCGTGCTGCAGGACGTGCTCAACGCACTGCCCGAGGATGCCCGCCTGGGCGACTGGGAGCAGGCGGTCCACCAGATCGATGCTCGCATGCGCCGGCTGGAGCCGGTCAATCTGGCGGCCATCCACGAGTATGGCGAGGCGTCGCAGCGCTCGGACTACCTGGATTCGCAGCACGCCGACCTGACCACAGCACTGGAAACCCTCGAAGATGCCATCCGCAAGATCGACCGCGAGACCCGCGGCCGCTTCAAGGACACTTTCGACCGCGTCAACGCCGGCGTGCAGGCGCTGTACCCGCGCCTGTTCGGTGGCGGCCACGCCTACCTGGAATTGACCGGTGAAGACCTGCTCGACACCGGCGTGACCATCATGGCGCGCCCGCCGGGCAAGCGCGTGTCCAGCATCTCGCTGCTGTCCGGCGGTGAGAAAGCGATGACCGCGGTGGCGCTGGTGTTCGCCATCTTCCAGCTGAATCCGGCGCCGTTCTGCCTGTTGGATGAGGTGGACGCACCGCTGGACGAAGCCAACGTCGGCCGCCTGGCCAACATGGTCAAGGAAATGAGCGAGAAGGTGCAGTTCCTGTTCGTCAGCCACAACAAGGCGACGATGGAGGCCGCGCACCAGCTGTCCGGCGTGACCATGCGTGAGCCAGGCGTCAGCCGCCTGGTCAGCGTGGACCTGGAAGAGGCCGCGCGATTGGCGGGCGCGGCCTGACGTGCCATCCTAGTTACCTGAATGGACTAGCCGGAGAACCTATCGAATGTCCGACACGGCACTGTTGCGCATCGGCATCCTGGCCGCCGGCCTGCTGTTGATCGCCGCGATCTTCCTGTTTGGCCGTCCGAAGAAAAAGCCCCAGGGGCGGCGCGTGGAAAGCGCGGAGCCCACCAGTGGCGAGCGCCGTGAGCCGGTGCTGGGCGACGACGGCGTCGCCGTGGCCGAGGGTCGCATCGAACCGGGCATGGGCACGGAGGGCGAGCAGGCCGAACTCGGCCTGACCGATACCGACCCGGGCGCCAGCGACCTCGGCAAGCGCGCCACCCAGGATTTCGACAAGATCGTCTCGCTGTTCGTGGCCGCCCGGGCCGGCGAGCAGCTGCGTGGCGAGGACATCGTGGTGGCCGCAGAGAAGACCGGCCTGGTGTTCGGCCACATGAACGTGTTCCACCGCCTGGTGGAAGGCCACCCCGAACGCGGGCCGATCTTCTCGATGGCCAGCATCATGAAGCCGGGCAGCTTCGACATGGCCAACATCCGCGCCATGGAAACCCCGGCCATCGCATTCTTCCTGACGCTGCCGGCGCCGCTGACCGCGCTGGACGCCTGGGAGAAGATGCTGCCGACCGTGCAGCGCATGGCCGAGCTGCTCGATGGCGTGGTGCTGGATGACAGCCGCAACGCCCTGGGGCGCCAGCGCATCGCGCACATCCGTGACGAGCTGCGCGCCTACGACCGCCAGCACCAGGCACCGCCGCTGACCAAGACCCCGCGCTGGTGAGCGCCATGGTGTGCCGACCAACGGTCGGCACCCACAACAGTAGATGCACGCCATGCGTGGATGGGGCGAACCAAGGTTCGCCCCTATCAACAGGGTCAGGCCGGTACGCCGGCCACCTTGGCGAACGCACGGCGGAATGCGGCCATCTCCTCTTCGGTGCCGACCGTTACGCGCACGCGCTGCGGCCAGATCGGCCAGCTGCGCCCGATCACCACGCCGTTCTCCGCCATTGCCTTGGCGAACGCGCTGCCATCGCGCTGCACGTCGACTATGAAGCAGTTCGCCTCCGAGGGTACGCAGCTGAACCCGCGCTTGCCGAGCCAGGCGATGGTGGCCTGCCGCACCGTGGCGTTCTGCAGGCGCCGCTGGGGGATCAGCTGCGGGTCGCGCAGGCTGGCCAGTGCCGCCGCCAGCGCCGGAACCGGCAGCGGGTTGTCGCCCAGGCTGGCCAGTTCGCGCAGACGGTCGGGATGTGCGGCCGCCACGCCCAGGCGCAGGCCGGCCATGCCGTACAGCTTGGAAAACGTGCGCAGCACGATCAGGTCATCGCGCTGCGTCACCTGGGTGATCAGGCTGGGCTGATCGCTGTACTGCAGGTAGGCCTCGTCGACCAGCACGCGGGTCGATGCGGGCTTGTGGGCCAGCAGCCAGGCAAGCTCATCTGGCGGGCTGATCGACCCAGTCGGATTGTTCGGGTTGCACACATACAGCAGCCCGGTCGGGCGCGCGTGCGCGGCAGCGACCATCGCACGTAGGTCATGCGCACCGTCCTCGCGCAGCGGCACTTTCTGCACATGCGCACCGTGGGCGGCGGCGACCTCGCCGAGCGTCTCGAAGGTCGGGTCGGCGACTACCAGTCCCGCCTGCGGCCCGGTCCACAGCACGGCGGCACGGTTCAGCGGTTCGCTGGAACCCGGATAGAGGCGCACGTGATCAGCCGGGATGCGCGCCTGCTCGATGAAGGCATCGCGCACTTGGCCTGCCAGCGCGAAGCGGTAGCGACCGCATCCGGCGATGCTGTCGCGTGCTGCCTGCCGGGCTGCAGGCGAGGGGCCGTAGGGACATTCGTTGAAATTCAGCAGCACCGCACCTTCGGCGGGGGCGGGAGCGGCGGCTGTCGCCGGTTGGGTATGGCCAAGCTGCGGCAGCCCGCTGCCAGCGACGGCGAGGCCAGCACCGGCCAGTTGCAGGAAGCGTCGACGGGAAGCAGGCAGGGGCACGGGCAGGGTCACGGGCAGGAATCCGAGGGGAGACCGTGGCACGCTAGCGTCGGCGGGGGCCGGGCGGCAAGCAGGTTTTTTTGTAGCGTCGAGGCATGCTCGATGACAGCTGTGCCAACCAGGGAGAAGGTTTGCATCCACCGGGGCGGGGAGAAAGCTTGCATCCACCAAGGCGGCGAGAAGGTTGGCATCCACCAGGGCAGGGGAGCGGCCGTCGAGCATGGCTCGACGCTGCGAAGGCAGGGCGTTACAGGGCCTGACGGCCGGGCGCGGTAGAATCCCCGGCCATCCCAGAACCACCGGATCCCGATGAGTCCCAGCCCCGCCGAACGCGCCGACGACCTCCGCCGGCAGATCGCCCAGGCCAACCGCGCCTACCATGAGCTGGACGCGCCGGAGATCCCCGACGTCGATTACGACCGGTTGGTGCGCGAACTGGAAGCACTGGAGCGCGAACATCCTGAACTGGCCCGCGCCGACAGCCCGACCCAGCAGGTCGGTGCGCGTCCTTCCGGCCGCTTCGCCGAGGTGCGCCATGCTGTGCCGATGCTGTCGCTGTCCAATGCGTTCAGCGACGAGGAGGTGGCTGATTTCGTGCGCCGCATTGACGAGCGGCTGGGGCGTCGCAGCCTGCGGTTTTCGGCCGAGCCGAAGATGGACGGGCTGGCGATCAGCCTGCGCTACGAGGACGGTCATTTCGTGCTCGGCGCGACCCGTGGCGATGGCACGACCGGCGAGGACGTGACGGCCAATCTGCGCGAGATCGGCGACATTCCCAAGCGCCTGCACGGCAAGGACTGGCCGGATGTGCTGGAGGTGCGCGGCGAGGTGTACATGGCCCGCGCCGACTTCGAGGCCTACAACGAGCGTGCGCGCCTGCACGGCGGCAAGGTGCTGGCCAATCCGCGCAACGCGGCGGCCGGTTCGCTGCGCCAGCTCGACCCGAAGATCAGTGCGCAGCGCAGGTTGAGCTTCTTTGCCTACGGTACCGGTGAAGTGCAGGGCGGCGAGCTGCCCGATACCCATTCGGGCACCCTGGCCCAGCTCGGCGCCTGGGGCTTCCCGGTCAGCGAGCTGTGCAAGGTGGTGGAGGGCACTGATGGCCTGCTCGGCTACTACCGCGATATCGGTGAGCGCCGCGATCGCCTGCCGTTCGACATCGACGGCGTGGTCTACAAGCTGGATGACCGCGCCGGCCAGCAGGCCATGGGCTTCGTTTCGCGCGCGCCGCGCTGGGCCATCGCGCACAAGTTCCCGGCGCAGGAACAGAGCACGACGGTAGAGGCCATCGAGATCCAGATCGGCCGCACCGGTGCCGCAACACCGGTCGCGCGACTGGCACCGGTGGCCGTGGCCGGCGTGATCGTGTCCAACGCCACCCTGCACAACGCCGACCAGATCGCACGCCTGGATGTGCGCGTGGGCGACAGCGTGATCGTGCGCCGTGCCGGCGACGTGATCCCGGAAGTGGTCAGCGTCATCCTTGATCGCCGCCCACAGGGCACTTTGCCGTGGCAGATGCCGACGCGCTGCCCGGTGTGCGGCTCGGAGATCGTGCGCGAGGAAGGGGCAGCAGCATGGCGCTGCTCGGGCGAACTGTCCTGCCCGGCGCAGCGCAAGGAAGCCATTGCCCATTTCGCCTCGCGTCGCGCGATGGACATCGATGGCCTGGGCGACAAGTACATCGAAACCCTGGTCGACGCCGGCATCGTCAGGAGCGTGGCCGACCTGTACCGGCTCAGTCGTGACCAGCTGCTGCACCTGAAGCTGGTGCTGGATGCGGAAGACCCGTCCGCACTGGCCGCTGCGCTGAAACCGCATCTGCCCGCCGAGGGCAGTGGCGCGGTACTCAACGCCGTGCTGAAGCTGGACGGCAGCGATCCGGGCTGGCGCGCGCAGGCGCTGGCACAGCCCGCCAGCTTCGAATGGAACACGAAGAAGATCGCCACCAAGTGGGCCGACAACCTGATCGCAGCAATCGACGCCAGTCGTGCCGCCACGCTGGAACGCCTGCTGTTCGCGCTCGGCATCGAACACGTTGGCGAGAGCACCGCCAAGGCCCTGGCGCAGTGGTTCGGTGACCTGGAACTGATCCGCCATCTGCCGTGGCCGCTGTTCAAGCGCGTGCCGGACATCGGTGGCGAAGTGGCGCGCTCGCTCGGTCACTTCTTCGAACAGCAGGGCAACCAGCAGGCCATCGATGACCTGCTGCAGGTCGGCCAGGTGCGCATCAGCGATGTACATGCCCCCAGTGCCAAGCTGCGCGAGGGACTGGACCTGGCGCAGCTGCTGGTCGAGTCGGAGATCCCCGGCATCACCCGTCTGCGCGCCGAAAAACTGGTGGCAGCGCTCCCGGGGGCACAGGCGGTGCTCGATGCCGAGCATGGCCAGTTCGTCAATGCCGGCTTGTCCGATGACACCGCGCGCGGACTGGCGGAGTGGCTCGATGCCGATGGCCATGGCGAGATGTTGCTGGCGGCCGAAAAGGCGATGCAGCAGATCCTGGCCAAGGCGCCGGCGCTGACCGAGATCGTGGCGGGCCCGCTGGACGGGCAGACCGTTGTGCTCACTGGCACCCTGGCCCAGCTCACCCGCGATGTCGCCAAGGAGCGCCTGGAGGCGCTGGGCGCCAAGGTTTCCGGCAGCGTGTCGAAGAAAACCAGCTTCGTGGTCGCCGGCACCGAGGCCGGCTCCAAGCTGGACAAGGCGCAGTCGCTGGGCGTGCCGGTGTGGGACGAGGAACGCCTGCTGGCCTACCTTGCCGAACACGAATGATGATCCCGCCGGGTGCCGCGCCTGGCATGCAGCACAAAGGAACACCGATGCAGACCGCCCCACTGGATTTCCGCCTGGCCACCCGTGCCGACGAGGAATTGTTGATCACCTTGATGCGCGAGTTCTACGCCGAAGACAGGATCGACTTCGATGACGCGCGCGTGCGTCGCGGCGTGGACGCGCTGCTGGCCGATCCGCGCAATGGCGAAGTGCTGTTGTGGCTGGACGAGGCGGGCGAGGTGGTCGGCTACGCGGTGATCGCGATGGGCTTCAGCCTGGAACAGGGCGGCCACTTCATGCTGCTGGACGAGCTGTACCTGAGCCATCGCGCGCGTGGGCGTGGCCGCGGCAAGCAGGCGCTGGCCATCTGCGAACAGCGCGCTCGCGGTCGTGGCGTCAGCCGCCTGCGCCTGGAAGTGAACCACCACAACGAACTGGCACGGCGCCTGTACCTGGCCAGCGGCTACATCGACGATACGCGCGATCTGCTGACCCTGCCGCTCGACCATCCGCGCCCGGAGGGCATCCTGTGAGCGAGGCCCTGCTGCGCGCGCTGCAGCAGCGCGCCGCGCTCAATGCGCTGGTGCGCCGCTTCTTTGCAGAGCGCGATGTGCTCGAGGTGGAGACGCCGATCCTGTCGGTCGCGGGCAACACCGAGCCGAACATCGACAGCTTCCATACCGACTTCACCGGCCATGTCGATGCCGGTGGACGCCGCCGATGGCTGCGCACCTCGCCGGAGTATCCGCTCAAGCGCCTGCTCGCTGCCGGCGTGGGCGACTGTTATGAACTGGGCCGGGTGTTCCGCAATGGCGAGGCCGGCGGCCGCCACAACCCGGAGTTCACCATGCTTGAGTGGTACCGGGTCGGCTGGGACCACCACCGGCTGGTGCAGGAAACCGCCGAGCTGGTAGGCCAGGCGTTGGCCCTGGTCGGGCGCCATGCGACGCTGCATGTGCTCAGTTACCGGGAGCTGTTCCAGCAGTACGTGGGCGTGGATCCGTTCGAGGCCGATGAGGCCGCGCTGCGTGCCGCGTTGGGCGAGGTGCACATTGACCCGGTCGGGCTGACCCGCGATGACTGGCTGGATCTGCTGATGACCCACCGTATCCAGCCGCGCTTCGATGGCGATGTCATGACCGTGGTCCACGACTGGCCGGCCAGCCAGGCAGCATTGGCCCGCGTCCGCCCGGGCACGCCCCCGCTGGCCGAACGTTTCGAGCTGTACCTGGGCGCGGTGGAACTGGCCAACGGCTACCACGAACTGAACGACGCCGACGAGCAGCGCGCGCGCTTCCAGCGCGATCTGCAGCGCCGCCACGAGCGCGGCCAGGTGCTACCGGCCGTGGACGAGGCGCTGCTGTTGGCGCTGCCGTCGATGCCCGCCTGCGCCGGGGTGGCGGTGGGTGTCGACCGCCTGTTGATGGCGATGAACCGCACGCCGCGGATTGCTGATGTGCTGGCCTACGACTTTGCCCACGCGTGAGTGCGGCGCACGTTCCTGAACGTTGAAGACTGAACGGATTGCCGCGTTTCCGCGCTTGCTTCGGTAAGCGGGATGATGCTCTTATCACGGCAGATGCGGGACACTGGCATCGGAATTCGTCCACTCCTGTTGGGGAAGGCATTGGTCAAGTGGTTTGCGGTCGTGGCGGCACCGGTGTACTCCATCGCGCTTTGGGGTGCCTGGCTGCCGTCATCGGCGTCGGCCCAGCAGGCAGGCTATGACGGCGAAGTGGTGACCTGCGAATCGCGCGACATGGGCTGGGTGCACTGCGATATCGATGTGGACAACGGCGTCGATCTGGTGCGCCAGCTGTCGAGCAACAGCTGCATCCGCGGCAGCGAGTGGGGCACCGACCGCAGCGGCGTGTGGGTCACCCTTGGCTGCCGCGCCGAATTCCGGGCGCGCCGTGCGCAGGGTGCGGCGCCTGCGGCAACGGAAGGCAAGCGCCTGGTGCGCCGCGTGGTGCGCTGCGAATCCAATGGCCGTCCGCAGAGTTGCCCGGTACGCCTGGATGGCGCGCCGGTGCGCCTGCTTCGCCAGTTGTCGGTGCTGCCGTGCCGCGAAGGCCAGGGATGGGGCTACAAGCGCAATGAAGTCTGGACCAGCCGTGGCTGCCAGGGCGATTTCGAGGTGGCCGACGAGGAGGGCCGCTTCGTCGATGTGCCGCGCCGCCTGACCTGCGAATCGAAGTCGAAGAAGCGCCGCTTCTGCGGCGCCAGCATCTCGGTGGGTGCTGTGGTCTCCGAGCAGCTGTCCAGCACGCCCTGCGAGGAAGGCAGCACCTGGGGCTGGAACCGCAACGGGATCTGGGTGGACGGCGGCTGCCGCGCCGAATTCTCGGTGAATTGAGCCGGGACGGGCTCCAACCACGCGGGGCGTGGCCCTACAATGGGCCCATGAACACTGCCTCCGACATCGACTACGCCCGTTACGACCACATCCGCCCGATCCTGTGGACCGGCGATGCCTTGCAACTGCTGGACCAGCGCAAGCTGCCGTTCGTGGTCGAGCACGTGGTCTGCCATGACAGTGACGAGGTTGCCAGCGCCATCCACGCGCTGACCGTGCGTGGCGCGCCGGCGATCGGTATTGCCGCCGCGTGGGGCGTGGTGCTGGCGGCACGCGAGGTGCAGGCCGCCGATGGCGCGCATGCGCTGCAGCAGCTGGAGCCAGCCCTGCAGCGCCTCAATGCGTCGCGCCCGACGGCGGTCAACCTGGCCTGGGCGCTGGCGCGCATGCGCCGTTGCCTGAACGCCGCCGGCGCAGACTGGAAGGCGTTGCTGGAGGCGGAAGCGCAGGCGATTGCCGATGAAGACCTGGCCGCCAACCGCCACATGGGGGCGCTGGGTGCTGGCCTGATCGAGGCCGGCAGCGGCGTGCTGACCCATTGCAATACCGGCTCGCTGGCCACCGCAGGCTTCGGCACGGCGCTGGGCGTGATCCGCGCTGGCATGGCCCAGCACCGCATCGCCCGCGTGTTTGCCGGCGAGACCCGGCCCTGGCTGCAGGGCGCCCGCCTGACCGTGTGGGAACTGCAGCAGGATGGCATCGACGCTACCCTGATCGCCGATTCGGCTGCCTCGCACCTGATGAAGACCGGCGCCGTGCAGTGGGTGATCGTCGGCGCAGACCGCATCTGCGCCAATGGCGATACCGCCAACAAGATCGGCACCTACCAGCTGGCCATCGCGGCCCGCCATCACGGCGTGAAGTTCATGGTCGTAGCGCCGTCCTCGACGGTGGACATGGACACCGTGGACGGCAGCCAGATCGAGATCGAGCAGCGCGATCCGGGCGAACTGTACGGCGTGGGCGGGACCCGCACCGTGGCCGAGGGCATCGCCGCCTGGAACCCGGTGTTCGACGTCACCCCGGGCGAGTTGATCGACGCCATCGTGACCGAGCGCGGGGTGATCCTGAACCCGACCGCCCACAACATGCGCACCGCCTTCGACGGCTGAGGCGGGACAGTATCGAGGATGTCTGTAGAGCCGAGCCCATGCTCGGCTCAGCCAGCGAATCCGCCGCAGCCGAGCATGGGCTCGGCTTTACAGGGCGGTATGGGGCCCTAAGTTCCTGATTTGTGCCGGTAAAATCCCCATGAAGGGAGGCGGAAAACGGCCTGTTGTGGTAGTATCCACAGGTTGAATCGAGGTTCCGGCGCGACCCCCTCCCGCAGAGGGCTGCGCCGGACTGGACCGCTACCAGACAACGGAACCCGAATGGCAGAAACCGCCAAGGAAATCATCCAGGTCAACCTGGAAGACGAGATGCGCAAGAGCTACCTCGATTACGCCATGAGCGTGATCGTGGGCCGCGCGCTCCCGGATGCGCGCGACGGCCTCAAGCCGGTGCATCGTCGCGTGCTGTTCGCGATGAACGAGTTGAACGCGCACAGCAACAAGCCTTACTTCAAGTCGGCGCGTATCGTCGGTGATGTCATCGGTAAGTACCACCCGCATGGCGATCAGTCGGTATACGACACGCTGGTGCGCCTGGCTCAGCCGTTCTCGCTGCGCTACATGCTGGTCGACGGCCAGGGTAACTTCGGTTCGATCGACGGCGACTCCGCTGCGGCGATGCGATACACCGAGGCGCGCATGTCGCGCCTGGCGCATGAGCTGATGGCGGACATCGACAAGGAAACCGTCGATTTCCAGCCCAACTACGATGAAAAGGAACTGGAGCCGACGGTCATGCCGACCCGGTTCCCGAACCTGCTGGTCAACGGTTCGGCCGGTATCGCGGTGGGCATGGCGACCAACATCCCGCCGCACAACCTGAGCGAATCGATCAACGCCTGCATCGCGCTGATCGACAACCCGGACATCGACGTCGACGGCCTGATGGAATACATCCCGGGCCCGGATTTCCCGACTGCCGGCATCATCAACGGCACTGCCGGCATCGTCGCCGGCTACCGCACCGGCCGTGGCCGCGTGCGCATCCGTGCCAAGGCCGATATCGAAGTGGCCGACAACGGCCGCGAATCGATCATCGTCACCGAAATTCCCTACCAGGTGAACAAGGCGCGTCTGATCGAGAAGATCGCCGAGCTGGTCAAGGAAAAGAAGATCGAAGGCATCAGCGAGCTGCGCGATGAGTCCGACAAGGACGGCATGCGCATCTACATCGAGATCAAGCGCGGCGAATCTGCCGAGGTTGTGCTGAACAACCTGTACCAGCAGACCCAGATGGAGTCGGTGTTCGGCATCAACATGGTGGCGCTGGTCGATGGCCGCCCGCAGTTGATGAACCTCAAGCAGATGCTGGAGGCGTTCGTCCGTCACCGCCGCGAAGTGGTCACCCGCCGCACCGTGTTCGAGCTGCGCAAGGCGCGCGCCCGTGCCCATGTGCTGGAAGGCCTGACCGTCGCGCTGGCCAACATCGACGAGATGATCGAACTGATCAAGACCTCGCCGAACCCGAATGAAGCCCGCGAGCGCATGCTGGCACGCGTGTGGGAGCCGGGCCTGGTCGGTGCGATGCTGGGTGCCGCCGGTGCCGAAGCATCGCGTCCTGAAGACCTGCCCAAGGGTGTGGGCCTGATCGAGGGCGGCTACCAGCTGACCGAGATCCAGGCCACCCAGATCCTGGAAATGCGCCTGCACCGCCTGACCGGGCTGGAGCAGGACCGCCTGACCGACGAGTACAAGCAGCTGCTGGAAGTGATCGCCGGGCTGATCCACATCCTGGAAGATCCCGATCGCCTGCTGCAGGTCATCCGCGAGGAGCTGGTCAACGTCAAGGCCGAGTTCGGCGACGAACGTCGCACCGAAATCCGCCACAGCGAAGAAGACCTGGACATCCTCGACCTGATCGCACCGGAAGACGTGGTGGTCACCGTGTCGCATGCCGGTTACGTGAAGCGGCAGCCGGTGAGCGTGTACCGCGCACAGCGCCGCGGTGGGCGTGGCCGCAGTGCGGCGGCGACCAAGGAAGAGGATTTCATCGAACAGCTGTGGCTGGTCAACACGCACGACACGCTGCTGACCTTCACCAGCTCGGGCAAGGTGTTCTGGCTGCCGGTCTACCAGCTGCCGGAAGCGGGTTCCAACGCCCGCGGCCGTCCGATCATCAACTGGATTCCGCTGGAACCGGGCGAACGCGTGCAGGCCGTGCTGCCGGTGCGCGAGTACGCCGATGGCCAGTTCGTGTTCTTCGCTACGAAGAACGGTACGGTCAAGAAGACCCCGCTGGGCGAGTTCGCCTTCCGCCTGGCCCGCGGCAAGATCGCGATCAACCTCGATGAGGGCGATGCCCTGGTCGGCGTCGGCCTGACCGATGGCCAGCGCGACATCCTGCTGTTCGCCTCCAATGGCAAGACCGTGCGCTTCGGCGAGGACAAAGTCCGCTCGATGGGCCGTACCGCAACCGGCGTGCGTGGCATCAGGATGCCGGCCGGCGAGGAAGTGGTCAGCCTGATCGTGGCCGAAAGTGCCGGTGGCATAGAGGACGAGAACGAGGACGACAACGGTGTCGAGGAAGCCACCGCCAATGGCGATGCGGTGATCGATAGTGCCGATGACGCCAGCGTGCAGTACATCCTGACCGCCACCGAGAACGGCTACGGCAAGCGCACCCCGCTGCCGGACTACCCGCGCAAGGGCCGCGGCACCCAGGGCGTGATCGGCATCCAGACCACCGAGCGCAACGGCAAGCTGGTCGCTGCGGTGCTGATGGGCTCGAATGACGAAGTCCTGCTGATCTCCGATGGCGGCACCCTGGTGCGTACGCGTGGCTCGGAAATCAGCCGCGTCGGCCGCAACACCCAGGGCGTCACCCTGATCCGCCTGTCCAAGGATGAGAAGCTGCAGGCGGTGGAGCGCTTGGATGCCTCGATCGATGAGGACGAGGACGAGGTGGCGGTCGCCACCCCCGCCACGACCGACGGCGCACCGGCTGCGGCCAGCAGCGAGGACGCCGCGCAGGAATGACCCTGCCGCTGTGAGAGGTATCCGACGACGCCGGCCCTGTGCCGGCGTCGTCATTTCTGCGGATCTTCGTGGTGGATTCTCCGATCGCTGCGGACCCTCCGATCGCTGCGGTAGAGTCGACTGTCAGTCGACTGCTCTGCGCAGGGCGATGAAAAGCCCGCGCTGCGCGCGATAGTCGACTAACAGTCGACTCTACCCAGCCGACAATCACCCAGTCGGCAACCACCCAGCCGACGATCACCCCGTCAGGTCCACCCAAAAAATGCGCGCGCGCTTCACATCGGCGGTGGGATAAGGGCGCATGCTGCCCCCGGAGATCGACGATGTCCGCCACGCCGCAATCCGCTCCTGCTCCCGTCCGCGCCTCCCGGCATCCCCTTGTCACCGTGCTGTCGCTGCTGCTGGTCGTGCTCGGCTTGGTCATCGGCGGCTTGGGGGCGTGGCTGCTCAGTCTCGGGGGCTCGGCCTACTACGCCATCGCCGGGGGCGGCCTGCTGGCCAGCGGCATCCTGCTGTTCGGCAACCGCCGCAGCGGGGCGCTGCTGTACGCACTGGTGTTCATTGGTACGCTGCTGTGGACCTGGTGGGAGTCAGGCAGCGACTACTGGCGCTGGGTGCCGCGGCTGGGCCTGGTGACCGCGCTCGGCATCGTGCTGGCGCTGCTCGCGCCGACCCTTCGCGAACCGGTTTCAAAGCGGCTGTCGCGCAGCGTGGCGGGCGTGCTGATGCTGGTGTTCGTGGCGGCCTTCGGTCTGGCTTTCGCCCCGCATGGCGAAGTGGATGGGCACTTGCCATTCCCGGAAGGCGCAGCCAGTGCCGGACTGGAACCTACGCGCGATACCACTGGCCTGCAGCCGGCTGACCAGCCCGCCGAAGGCGACTGGCCGGCCTGGGGGCGCAGCAATGCCGGCACCCGCTACTCGCCGCTGCAGCAGATCACCCCGGCCAACGTGGCCACGTTGCAGCTGGCCTGGCAGTTCCGTACTGGCGACATGCCGAACAAGCGCTGGGGTGCGGAAACCACGCCGCTGAAGGTCGGCGACCGCGTGTACCTGTGCACCGCGCGCAACCGCCTGATCGCACTCGACGCCGCCAGTGGCAAGGAACTGTGGCGGTTCGATCCAAAGGTGAGGGATGCTTCGATTCCGTATACCGCCGCCTGTCGTGGCGTGAGCTATTACGAGCAGCCCAGCACGCCGACCATTGCCGATGCGGCGTTGGCCGATGCCGCTGCGGATCTGGCCCTTCCCGAGCCACCGCCAACGGTCACCCGCAGCGCCGCACCCGGCAGCCGTCCGGCGTGCTGGGCGCGCATCATCGAAGGCACGCTGGACGGGCGCATCATTGCAGTGGACGCGGACAGCGGCCGTCCGTGCGTGCATTTCGGCAACAACGGCCAGGTCGACATCACCCTGGGCATGGGCGAGGTCCCACCGGGCTATGTTTCGATCACCTCGCCACCGGCCATCGTGCGTGGGGTGATCGTCACGGGTCACCAGGTGCTGGATGGGCAGCGCCGCGATGCGCCGTCGGGCGTGATCCAGGCCTACGACGCGGTCAGCGGCAAGCTGCGCTGGGCGTGGGACATGGACCAGCCCGAGCGCAGCGGACTGCCGCCACGCGGGCAGACCTTTACGCGTGGCACCCCGAACATGTGGACCACGGCCACCGGTGATGAGGCGCTCGGGCTGGTCTACCTGCCGCTGGGCAATTCAGCCGGCGACTACTGGAGTGGCTCACGCACGGAAAACCAGAACCGCTACTCGACCTCGCTGGTGGCGATCGACGTTAGCACTGGCAAGCCGGCCTGGCATTTCCAGGCCGTGCGCAAGGATGTGTGGGACTACGACCTCGGTTCGCAGGCCAGCCTGATCGACTACCCGACGGCTGCAGGCAAGGTGCCGGCGATCCTGCTGCCGACCAAGCAGGGTGACATCTACATTCTCGACCGCCGCAACGGCCAGCTGCTGACCGCTGCCGAAGAGCGCAAGGTCCCGGTGGGTGGCGTCGAGCCCGAGCAGCGTTCACCCACCCAGCTGTTCTCGCTGTACCACACGCTGCGTCGCGAGCATGACCTGACCGAGCGTGACATGTGGGGCATCACCCCGATCGACCAGCTGGTCTGCCGCATCCAGTTCCGCAAGGCGTACTACGAAGGCTTCTACACGCCGCCGAGCAGCGAGCGCCATTCCATCGAATACCCCGGCTACAACGGCGGCTCGGACTGGGGCAGCGTGTCCATCGACACGCGACGCGGCGTGATCGTAGCCAACTACAACGACATGCCCAACTACAACCGGCTGGTGCCACGCGCAGAGGCCGACCGGCTGGGCTGGTTGCCGCGCGAGAAGATCCGCGCCGACAAGGGCGGCGGCGAGGGCGCCGGCGATCCGCAGGTCGGCACGCCGTATGCCATCGACGTCAACGCCGGTTGGCGCCTGCCATTCACCGGCCTGCTGTGCAAGCAGCCGCCCTATGGCGGCATCCGTGCCATCGACCTGCGCACCGGCAAGCTGCTGTGGGACCGCCCGTTCGGCAGTGCGCGCGGCAATGGTCCGTTCGGCATCCGTTCCGGCCTGCCGATCGAGATCGGCACGCCGAACAACGGTGGTTCGGTAGTGACCGCCAGCGGCCTGATCTTCATCGCCGCCGCCACCGATGACCTGCTGCGCGCCATCGACCTGAAGACCGGCAAGGAGCTTTGGCATGCCAAGCTGCCTGCCGGCGGCCAGGCCAACCCGATGGTGTACGAGCAGGGTGGGCGCCAGTACGTGGTGATCATGGCCGGGGGCCACCATTTCATGGAAACCCCGAACGGCGATTACGTGATGGCGTTTGCGCTGCCCAGGTAGGGCCGACAGCGTATAACCGGCTGGGTCGAGCCGACCGGGTAGAGTCGACTGTTGGCCGACTGCTCTTCTCTCCCACGCTGGAAAGCCCGCGCTTCGCGCGATAGTCGACTAACAGTCGACTCTACCCAGGCGACTCCACATACCCTGACGCTCTATCGAGAGGATCCCTGATTCTGGCATTGGCAGGGAACCGATGCCGGAAATCCATGCGGGCGGGCATTCTCGAACTCATGCCCAGCCCTCAACTGCTTGCCGGCCGGCGATCCATCGCGGGCAACGTCTACAGCATCACCATGGTGTGCCGGAACCGCCATCGCGTCTTCGATTGTCCTGCCAATGCCGACCTTGCCATGCAGCTCCTCCGATCGATGGATCGGGAAGGCCTGACTGCATCCCTTGCCTGGATCATCATGCCGGATCACATTCACTGGCTGGCTCAACTTCGTGGTCATTCGCTGGGCTACTGCGTGCAGCGTTTCAAGGCACGCAGCAGCTTTCTAATAAACCGACGGCGAGGGAGCCGGGGTGCAATCTGGCAGGCAGGCTATCACGATCATGCGATCCGCAGTGACGCGTCGCTGCACAGGCACGCTTGCTACATTCTGGCAAATCCCGTTCGAGCCGGTCTTGCCGCGCAGATCGGTGACCATCCGTATGGATGGTGCCGCTGGCCGTTGAGTGAGCTTGAATCCGCAGGCGAACGCGCATGGTGATGGAACCGGCCGGGCAGAGTCGACCGGGCAGAGTCGACCGGGTAGAGTCGACCGGGTAGAGTCGACTGTTAGTCGACTGCCTTTCTCGCTGCCGCCGAAGAGCCCGCGCTGCGCGCGTTAGTCGACTAACAGTCGACTCTACCAGTTGCCGCTACGCGGATGGTGCCGGTACCCGCACCATCTTCGTCATCAAGTGTTCCACCACGCCCGCCGGGTCCGCCGTGCGGCCCACATGCGTGCTCGACATCTGCACAACCGAACTGCGCTTGGCGGTAAGGAAATGGAAGCGCGCACGCGCGGGCAGCTGTGCGATCGGCCCGGCGCTGGCATCGCCGCGGCAGATCGCCACGATCGCATCCAGCCACGGCTGCAGCGCCTCCTGGTCCAGCGCCGGCGCGAAGGCGCGCAGGCGCGCAGGATCGATCTCGATGGCCGCCTCCAGATGACGCGCGCCAGGACAGGACACGATCACCCCGACGTTGATGAATTCCTCGCGCTCCACCCGCGGTACCACGCGGATGACCGCATAGTCATACGTGTGCAGCGTGGGCACGGATGGCCTCCTGCACGAACACCGCACGCACCTTCAGGCGGTGCTTGAGGTAATTGATATAGCCCTGCCGGTAGGCCTGCGGGCTGTCGAACGCCGGTTCGTCCACCAGCCAGCTGTCCGGCACCAAGCCGACGATGCGCTCGATCTCGGCATCGGTCAGGCGCGCGGCCAGCTCGACATCCACCTCGGCGATGCGGCTGGCGAACGACAGCAGCACATGGTCGCGGATCAGCACGAACGGTTTCTCGCAGGCATCGCCGGCGTTGGCCCAGTCGTGATGGAAATACATGGCGGCACCGTGATCGATCAGGTACAGCTTTCGATGCCACACCATCAGGTTGGGATTGCGCGTGGTGCGATCGACGTTGCTGGTGAACGCATCGAACCAGACGATGCGCGAGGCCAGGTCGGCGTCCACCGGCATCGCCGCAGGGTCGTAGTTGATCGCACCGGGCAGGTAGTCCAGGCCCAGGTTCAGGCCTTCGCTGGCACGGATCAGTTCCTGGATTTCCGGGTCGGGCTCGGTACGGGCGAACTCGCGGTCCAGCTCGACGAACAGGATTTCCGGAATCGGCAGGCCCAGCGTGCGTGCCATCTCGCCGGCGATCAGCTCGGCGATCAACGCTTTCGGGCCCTGGCCGGCGCCACGAAACTTCAGCACGGCCATGCCGTCGTCGTCGGTCTCGACCACGGCCGGCAGGGAGCCACCTTCCCGCAAGGGCGTGATGTAGCGGAGGGCATGTACGGTGCGCATACGTGCATTCTAGCGTGGGTGCAGGCGCAACCCTCTGACCGGCGAGAACCGATTTCGGCCTTCACCTGTCCCTTCCGCCTGCGATGGCAGCATCGTGCTCCAGGAACCCTTGGGTTCATGGGCGTACTGGCACTCTCGATGCAGAGGCTACAGGCTGGGTACCTGCTCGGCTGCCAGCGACGCGCACTGCGAAGCGGAAACCTCATCCACGATGTCCTGCAGGCTACGGAGGTACACCGATGAGCGACGAATTCACTCCCATTCTGCCGGCCTTGGACGATGCCAAGGTCGAGGAAATGATCGGCAAGGTCGTACTGGTCGGGGTTACCCGCTATGGCGGCGACGGCCAGGTGAAGGGGCTGGAGCAGTATGCCGGCACGGTGCTGCGCATCAGCGCCGACGAGGGCGTGGTGCTGGCCGACGAGAATGATGGCCACGAGCGCTATCTGCCGCCGATGCTGGATCAGTACCAGCCAGCCGAGCCTGGGGAATACCGCATGCGCACCAGCGGCATGATCGTGGTCGATCCCGATTACCTGGCCACCTGGGACCTGCACGCGCAGCAGTAGTGCCAGGCCACGCCCGGCATGTGCCGGCAGTTCCGCGGCACCTGCCGGGGCTGCACTTTGCCCCATCCGGCCACTAGCCCTTCCGGCCCATTCACGACAACCCCTGCGGTGCTAGATTCGGGTTCATGCCCGATTCCGGGTACCCATTCACACCCAGGGGATAAGGATGCTGATCCGTCGAACCTCTCTGGCGGCGGCCGTTGCCGTTGCCACCGTCGGCCTGCTGGCCGCTGGCCCGGCGCTTGCCGACTACGCCAAGCCGCCGGAACACCTGCTCAAGGTGCTGAAGGCACCGCCGCCGCCGGCGCCGAACGTGGCCCCGGGCGGCCAGCGCCTGCTGCTGACCACCGCGCAGACCTACCCGTCAATCAGCCGCGTCGCCCAGCCTTACCTGAAGCTGGCCGGCGTGCGCCTGGAGCCGAAGAACCGCAGTCGCCATGACACCCCCGGTGGCTACGGCATTCCGGCCTGCGTGGCCGACTTCACCCTGGTCGATATCGGCAGCGGCAAGGAGACCAAGGTCAACCTGCCGCAGGGCTGCGCCACCGGCGCGTTGTGGTCGGCCGATGGCAGCCACTTCGCCTTCCAGAATGCGGTCGATACCAGCGTGCAGCTGTGGGTGGGCGATGCGGCAACCGGCCAGGTGAAGCAGGTGCCGAATGTGCAGCTGAACCCGATTTTCGGCTATACCGTGCAGTGGCTGGGCGGCAGCCAGAACCTGCTGGTGAAGCTGGTGCCGGCCAACCAGGGCCCAGCACCGTCCAATGGCGGCGTGCCGACCGGCCCGGATGCACAGGAGTCGCTGGGCAGCAGTGGCGAGAGCAGCACCTACGAAGCCCGCGACACGCTGACCAGCGTGCATGACGAGAAGCTGTTCGCTTATTACGGCGCCTCGCAGCTGGCCGTGGTCGACACCGCCGCCAACAGCGTGCGCCCGGTCGGGCAGCCGGCACTGTTCAGCGAAGTCAGCGCCGCGCCCGATGGCGTGCACGTGCTGACCGAATCGATCAAGGCACCGTATTCGCATGCGGTGACCTACCAGCGCTTCGCCAACGACGTGGCCGTGCTGGACATCGCCAGCGGCAAGTCCACGCCGATCGCCAGCCTGCCGTTGGCCGACCGCGTGCCGGTGCACGGCGTACCGGAAGGTCCGCGCGGTTTCGACTGGCGTGCCACCGATCCAGCCACCCTGGTCTATGCCGAGGCACTGGACAAGGGCGACTGGAAGGTCAACGTGCCGCACCGCGACCGCGTGCTGATGCTGAAGGCGCCGTTCAACGGCAAGCCGGTCGAGGTCACCCGCACCGCGCAGAGATTTGAGGGCTTCGCATGGACTGCCGATCCGGCCGTGGCGTTCCAGTTCGAGAACGACGAGAACCGCCACTGGATGCAGACCCGCATCGTCGATGTGGACCAGCCGAAGAAGGAAGGCCGCCTGCTGTGGGACATGTCCAGCGATGAGCTGTACGGCAACCCCGGCAACCTGGTCTTTACCCGCCTGCCGAACGGCGCACAGGTCGTGCGCCAGGAGGGTAATCACGTGTTCCTGAGCGGCCGCGGCGCCTCGCCGCAGGGCGACCGTCCGTTCCTGGACCGCCTCGACCTGGGCACGCTGAAGAGCGAGCGCCTGTTCCGCAGCAGCGCCGATGCCTACGAGCAGTTCCTCGGTTTCAGCAACACGCCGGGGCGCTACCTGACCTGGCACCAGTCGGTAATCGATCCTCCGAACGCCTTCATCCGGCAGCGGGGTGAGGCAGTGGCTGATGCGAAGACCGGCGAGGCGCAGTTCGCGTCCACCGCGACCGCGCTGACCAGGCTGGTCGACCCGACCCCGGAAGTGCGCCAGATCAAGAAGCAGCTGGTGACCTACAAGCGTGCCGACGGCGTGGACCTGTCGTTCACCCTGTACACGCCGCCGGGCTACAAGGAAGGCCAGCGCGTGCCGGCGATCCTGTATGCGTACCCGGCCGACTTCGCCAATGCCGCGCAGGCCGGCCAGGTGTCCGGTTCGCAGCAGACCTTCACCCGTCTGCAGCCGTACCGCCTGATGCTGCTGGCCGGCTACGCGATCATCGACAACGCCTCGTTCCCGATCGTCGGCGACCCGAAGAACGCCTACGACACCTACCTGGAGCAGCTGGAAGCCGACGCCAAGGCGGCGGTGGACAAGGCCGTGGACATGGGCGTGGTCGACCGCAACCGCATCGGCGTGACCGGTCACAGCCATGGTGGCCTGATGACCGCCAACCTGATTGCGCACACCAACCTGTTCAAGGCCGGCGTGGCGACCAGTGGGTCGTACAACAAGACCTTCACCCCGTTCGGCTTCCAGAACGAACGCCGCTCGGTCTGGCAGGCGCAGGACGTGTACCTGAAGGCCTCGCCGTTCTTCTATGCCGACAAGATCAAGCTGCCGCTGCTGCTGGTCCACGGCGAGGACGACGCCAACCCGGGCACCGAGCCGTTCCAGTCGCGCAAGCTGTACCAGGCGATCCGCGGTAACGGCGGCACCACCCGCCTGGTGATGCTGCCGAACGAACCGCACTGGTACACCGCGCTGGAATCGAACGAGCAGCTTGTAGCGGAAATGCTGAACTGGTTCGACACCTACGTGAAGAACGCCAAGTAAGGGAACAGAAAGGCCACCTCCGGGTGGCCTTTCTGTCTCGGGATGTGAGTGGGCAGACGGCCTGGATCCGGATGCGCAATCGGGAATCGGGAAGCCACCTGCCATGCGGCACCCGGGTCCACCCGGGCTGCTAAGCTGGGAATGGAAACAGACCAGGAGACATCGATGCATCGCAATGGAATGCGCGCCATCACTTTTGTCATCGCGACGCTGTTGGCCGGGATGACACACGGAGTGGAAGCGCAGGCTCTGCGGGCAGATGACCGCAGCTACTTTGGCAGCGCCTCCCTTGAACGTGAGGCATGGCAGAACCTCGAGCGCAGCAGCCATGCCCTCAAGGCCCTTCAGGCGCCGCCAGAGGTGCGGTTCCAGCAGGCCGAGCAGCTGTATGGCGAGTGCCTCCGGCACCATGGCTACCTGCATCTTCAGGCAGCGCGCAATGCTGATGATGCCCGGCTGGCCATCACCCAGGGCGAAGTGGCCGGTACATGTGGACGCATCGCGGCGATTGCCAAGCAGGCATTACGTGATGCGCCCGCGCAGGCTGCCTGGATCGAGCCGCATGCCGACCTGCGTGAACGGGCGTTGCGGGAGGATGTGCAGCCGGCCAATGCAGCGCTGGTGGATGCGGTCGACACGTTGGCCGACCCGGCGCTGGACAGCTTCGGGCGACTGCACCGGCAGCTGCTGCAATCGGCGCCCTTTGCGCGCTTCGAACATGAAGGCGGCACGTTTGACAGCCGCACCGATGCGCGAGCCCTTTCCCGCCTGCCGGACCGTTCACTGCGCGAAGCGGCATGGCGTGCTTACTGGCAGGGAATGGCGTCGCGGCGCCGCGAAATGGCAACGGTGCTGCTGGGCCTGGTCCGCCTCAACGAGCAAGCGTCGGAACTGCAGGGCGATGGAACTGCGCCTGACCGCAGCTACCGGCACATGGGCCTGGATCAGGCCGCCGTCGACGCGACACTGGCGGCGGTAGCGCGCCACGCGCCGCTGCGACGCAACTACCAACAGATGCAGTTGACCCATCTTGAGCGCATGGGCCAGGCCTCCCCAAGGATCTGGGACATGGGCCTGCCTGATGCGGGCTATATCCCTCCGCCGCTTGACCTGGCGCAATTGCGTGATGCGGCAGCGGCATCGATGCAGGTGCTGGGGCCGGACTACGTGACAGGGCTGCGCGGGCTGCTCGATCCTGCGGGCGGACACATGGATCTGGGTGGATCGGCAGGGCGGCGCGCGATGGATGCGTTTTCGATCAGCGCCCCTGGCGCGCCTTCGCTGCTGTTCGTTGGTCATCGACAGGGCGATCTGGCGGGGGATGTCCAGATCGCTCACGAAGCCGGCCATGCCATGCATGGGCAGTGGATGCAGCGCGGTGGCGCATCCTCGTTCCAGCGCAACGGCAACAAGTGGTTGACCGAGGCCTTCGCCATCTACAACGAACTGAAGTTCCGCGATCAGCTCTATCGGCAGGCCAGCGATCCACGTGCCAAAGCGTATTACCTGAAGTCGTTGCTCGATGACATCATCCTGCAGCTGTTTGTATCGTCTGAAGAGGCCGATCTGGAACAGTCCATCTATCAGCAAGTGGCCGCCGATGAGGTTGGCAACGCAGACGCGCTTGATGCGCTGACGGTGAAGGTACTGGGCCGGTATGGGGGCGCATCGGAGCAGTATCCCGAGCTGCGCAGCACCTGGGTATCCAAGCGGCTGATGTATGAGGATCCGCTTTACCTGGCCAATTACCTGTATGCCGGATTGATTGCGGTGCAGCTCTTCGCACAGGACCAGCAGGATCCGGAGGGATTCAGGGAGCGCTACCTGGCCGTCCTGGGCGAAGGGTTTGATCGCCCGCCGCAGCAGCAGGTCGAGCAGTTGCTGAATGCGAAGCCCGACTGGCCACGCCTGGTCGAGGAGGATCTGGGCCTCTTCCAGCAGTACCTGGCGCAGCTGCAGGTACTGCACGCGGAAATCGAGCGCCAGCGCGCTCGCTGAGCAGGCGACAGCCTGCTGCTGCCGGCACCCGGGTGATGTACGCGGTGCGCAGCGAGCCGGACGCGCTTTCCGCGGTCCTCGACTCGGCCAGCAATGCGCCGGCCGCGCGCGAAGCGAACCGGATGGTGCCCCAGGGTGACCTCGTGTCATCGGCCGTTGCGATTGCGTAACCGTATGTGATGCGGGTGCAATGGCGTGCGGAAGCTGCGATACGCTGCAGGCCTGTTGCTGTCTGCCAGGGGTTTCACCAATGAAGTCCAAACGTATCGCTGCAGTGTTGGCGCTGGTGATGACGCCGATCCTGCATGCGCAATCACTCCCCTCCGAACTGGCGCAGCTGGGCATTGTTGCCGGCATGCCTTATGCCAAGGCCAAGCGCCTGATGGATGCGGCAGGGTGGCAGGCGAGTCCGGTCCAGGGCGCGCCTGAGTCACTCGAGGGCTTTCCGGAAGTTGGATGCCAGAAGGGCGCCAAGCAATGCGCAACAACCTTCGAAAAGGGCGGGCAGCAGGTCGCGATGCGGCTGGGCACTACCCTGGCAGGGCAGCCGTTCGTACAGGGCGCTGATTGAGCGCCTGCTGCGCTCACGCCAGCGGCAGACGGTCCTGCGCGTGCGACAGGCGGTCGTGCAGCGCACGCACGTGCTCGGCCTTGGCATGGATGCGCGCGGTATCACCGAAACTGCGCAGGTAGGTGCACGCGGCAAAGCCAGCGCTCTTCTTTTCGTATTCGGCAATCCAGGCCAGACGGTCCGGGTTGTTGGCCTGTTCGGCTGACCACGCGGCCACCGGTGGGCGGATGCGGTATTTCAGGCCGACGCGCCAGGGCTTCGGTGTCAGTCGCGCACGGAAGCAATGCTGCAGCCGGCACATGCGCGCGTACAGGGCGTCGGTACCCAGCGCCTTGAAGAAGGCCTGCAGTTGCTCGTCCTCGGGCGAGAACGTGGCATGCATGACCAGCACGCGTAGTCCGGCTGGCGTGCGGTAGGCGCGCAGATGCCAGTCCGGATGCTGTTCGCTGAAGGCCGCGACCCGCTGCAGCGCCACACCTTCGGCGCCACCGGCGGCGGCCAGCCGCCGCCTGCGCTGCATCAGCATCGCGGCATTCACCAGCACTACGGCCGCCACGCCCAATACCAGTCCCACCAGCCAGTGCCACAGCAGGGTGCCGACGATGGCGCCAGCAAACAGCAGCGCTGCGGCGATGACAGCGGGCATCACGCAACCCGCCGGTGGCTGCGCATGGTCGATATCGGCGAACAGCACGTCAGGGGTATTGAGGCAGAGCGCACCGTAGCTGTTGCGGGTGATGATGACGTCGCCGTCGCGCTGCACGATCTGCTCGCGGATCGGAACGCCCTCCACGCCGTAGTTGCTGCGCACTTCGCGACGCGGCAGCACCTGCCCGGCAAGGATGGCGTTGAGTGCCTCATTGGCACGGCGTTCGGCGTGGACCTGGGCTTCGGCAGGCCCCTCGTCGGACCAGCCAAAGCGGCGCACGACCACCGGCCGGCCACGGAAACGGGCCTGCAGGCGGGCTTCGGCCCAGTACGCGGGAACGATCATCATCGTGCGGTGCTCCATCTTCCATGGCAGGTGCCACAATGAGTCTGGCACAGCCCCAAAGGGCCTGCATGTGCCCGCTGCGGCGAACCCGGCGCAGTGATAGATTGCGCGCTTCGCATGCACTCCACCAAGGACGGAGCGATGTTCATGATCCTGCGCGGCCTGTTGGCCCTGGCCTGTGCCGGGGCGGTAGGCATGGCCACCGCAGCGGTACCGGCAGGGCCGCAGATCCTCACCGAGGATGTCAGCCGTTTCTATGCACTTTATGACAGCGCTGGCGGCAAGCCCAGCGTTGCGCAGCTGCGTGGATACCTGGCCGAGGGTTCGGCCGGCCTGGCCGAACTGGCCAAGGCGCGCCGGGTCACTCCCGAACGCATTGCCGAGTCCATCGCCAGCCAGCCCGAGCTGTATGCACAGGGACGAAACTGCCTGGCCGAACTGCCCGCGGTGAAACAACGCCTGACGCAGGTGTTTTCCAACCTGCAGGCCGTCTACCCGCAGGCCGCGTTTCCGCCGGTGACCATCGCGGTGGGCCGTGGCCGTCCGGTCGGGCTGACCTCGAAAAGCGGGGTGATCATCGGCCTGGAAGCGCTGTGCGCAGCCGATTTCATGAATCCCAATGTGCAGGACCGCTTCGTCCACGTGATCGCGCACGAGTACGTGCACATCCAGCAGACCGGCCTGACCGACTTCGAGCCGGGCGATCCGCATGCCACGGTGCTGCGCGTGTCGTTGGGCGAAGGCATCGCCGAGTTCATCGCCGAACTGATTTCCGGCAACGTCGGCAACGGGCGCCACGCGGCCTGGACCCGTGGCCGGGAAGTGCATATCGAAAGCGCCTTCGCGCTGGATCTGGACAGCACCGATCTGTCGCCGTGGCTGTACAACTACAAGCCGGGCTCGCAGGAGCCCTATGACCTGGGCTACTGGGTGGGCTACCGCATCGCCAAAGCCTACTACCTGCAGGCCAAGGACAAGCGTGACGCGGTGCGCGCGCTGATCCAGCAGGACAACCCCAAGGCGATCCTGGCTGCCAGTGGCTGGACGCCCGGCATGTGGATGCCGGCCAAGGTGACCGGCGTGGCAGCGCGCGCGGCAGCACGCTGATTGCAGGCCGGGGCGCTAGACTGCCACCGTGAACCGGGAGAGTCTCCATGCGTATTCCTGTAGTGCTTGCCGGAACGTTGGCCATCGCCTTCAGCATTGGCTTGACCGTTCCGACCGCGGCTGCTGAAACGGGCGCGGTCAATCCGATGCTGCTCAAGCCCGTAGAGCAGCTGCGCCCTGATGAGATTCGTTTCATGCAGCAGCGCCTGGCTGATTGGCCGCAGCTGCAGCACTATCGTGATGCCAACGCGCGACTGCCCGCGGCGGCGCCGGGCCAGCCACGCGTGGTCTTCTTCGGCGACTCCATCACCGAAGGCTGGGGCAGGGAAGGCAGCGCGGCTTTCTTCCCCGGCAAGGGCTGGCTCAACCGCGGTATCAGCGGCCAGACCACGGCACAGATGCTGGTGCGCTTCCCGCAAGACGTGCTGGCGCTGAAGCCACAGGTGGTGGTGATCCTGGCCGGTACCAACGATATTGCAGGCAACACCGGTCCATCCACGCAGGCGATGATCGAAGACAACCTGCACGCGATGGTGGACCTGGCCCGCGCACATGGCATCGCCGTGGTGCTGGCATCGGTGCTGCCGGTCAGCGATTACCCATGGATGCCCGGGATCGCGCCTGCGCCCAAGGTGCGTGCGCTGAACACGGCGTTGAAGCGCTATGCCGATGCACAGCAGCTGGTCTATCTGGACTACCACACGCCGATGGCCGATGCCGCCGGCGGACTCGATCCGCAGCTGGCCGAGGATGGCGTGCATCCTACGGCGAAGGGCTATGCGGTGATGGCGCCGCTGGCCGAAGCGGCAGTCAAGCGCGCGCTGCAGCAGAGGTCGCAGCGGCAGGCAGGTTTGTCGACCACCACGTATCGAAACTGATCAGCAGCGGATCTACCGCCCTGTACTGGGGCATCAGCCTACTGCGGCGCGGCGGAAAGCGCCCCATGCAGGTCGCCCCCATCTGTGCCTCAGGCATCGTCCTGCTTCAACGCCGCATCGGCCGCCAGCAGCGCCTCGGCGGCTGCACTGAGCGGCGGCGACGGTGGGGCGACCACGCCGATCGCTTCCATCATCTTCGGCATGCCCAGGAACTGGCGCGCGCGACGGTCGTAGATGCCGGTGACCAGCAGCGCACGTGTGGCGATCTTCTGCTCGGGCCCGATCAGCACGCGCTGCTCCATGATGCCGCGCGAGCCGACCCAGCCCACCAGGCGCGTTTCCAAGGTAAAGCGCTGGAACGGCTTGAGTTCGCGGCGGAACTGGATGGTGCCGGCACCGACGATCGGTGCCCACTTCTCGCGCAGCGCCACCCGGCCCAGGCCCATGCGCAGGATCAGGTCCAGCCGGCCCAGATCGAAGATGTTCCAGTAGCGGCCGTTGGTCATGTGCAGGTTGCTGTCCAGGTCGTTGGGCAGTACCCGGAACTGCAGCCGTGAGACCCCGAACGGGGCCTCCAGCTTGGGCCGGAACAGGCTGCTCAGCAGCAGGTGGAGCAGGCGGAACCAAAGATTCATGGCTATGACGACTGTTATAGAACGGCCGGTACGCTAATCTATGACGACTGTCTTAGCAAGGCGATCGCCGTGAGTCCACGACCCTCTGATGCCCCGCAACGGGTGATTGATGCCGCAGCACTGATGCTGGCGCGGGTAGGCCTCAATGCCACCAGCATCCGTGAGGTGACCAAGCTGGCCGAGGCGCCGTTGGGCTCGACCTACCACCATTTTCCTGGCGGCAAGCAGGAGCTTCTGGCGCGCGCCACCTACATGGCTGGCGACAAGGTGGAGGCGCTTCTCGTTGAACTGTTGAAAGGCGGAGCCGTGCAGGGCCTGCAGCAGTTCCTGGCGATGTGGCGCGAGCGCCTGCTGCGCTCCGGGTTCCGCGCCGGCTGCCCGGTGCTGGCCGCCGCGGTCGAGGAACCGGTCGAGGCGGTTCCCAGCCAACCGCGCGTGGCCGCCGCAGAGGTGTTCATGCGCTGGCACGGCCATCTTGCCTCGGCGTTCGTCGCTGAAGGGCATGCCCCGGCAGCGGCGGGTGAACTGGCCAGCCTGGTGATCGCCAGCGTGGAAGGCGCCGTGGCGTTGTGCCGCGCACTGCAGGACATCGCCCCGTTCGACCAGGTCGCAGCGCAGTTGCTGAAGGCCGCCGCGCCACCTGAGCGCTAGAATGCACCCGAACGCGCTACTGCGTGCCCGGCAAGGATGTCCGCATGTTGCACCACCTTTCCCTCGGCGTTCGTGACCTTGATATCGCAGGCCGCTTTTATGACGCCGCGCTCGCCGCACTCGGGTACCGCCGGGTGTTCGAGGACGAGACCGCGATCGGCTATGGGGTGGTCGATGATGAAGACGCGTTGTGCCTGAAGCTGCGTGATGACGCCGCAGCGCCGGGCCCCGGCTTCCACCTGGCGTTCGCTGCAGCGTCCGCAGCGGCGGTGGATGCCTTCCACGCAGCAGCCATCGCCAACGGAGGCGCTGACAATGGAGCGCCCGGACTGCGCCCCGATTACGGTGACTTCTACTACGCCGCGTTCGTGGTCGACCCCGAGGGCCATCGCATCGAGGCGGTGACCAAGGCGCGGCCGGCGTGAAGCAGCCGGGCATTCCGGCGCCAGCCCGCTGAAGCTGCCAATCGCATGCCGTAGCGCGGCATGGCCCATACCAGGCCGGCGATCGGCCAGCGCCCGTCCGCCCCTGGTACTCCCCAAGCCGTAGAGGCACGCGCAGTTTTCGATCCTGCCCGACTCTGCGCTATTATCCGCCGGGGCCTCGGAACGTGGCCCGGCTTCAATCAACCCTGACAAGGACAAGCGCATGGATGTCGCTGCACGCAGGAACAGGACGTTGTTTCGTTGGATCATGGTGACGCTGCTGGCGGTGTTGTTGCCGTTTGCAGCACTGGCGCAGCCGGCAGCCGGGCAGGGCGATGGCGCTGAAGCCGCCACTGCCGCGGATGAGGCGCAATGTCGCGCCTGCACTTATGAGCGCATCGGGCCCAAAGTCGATATCGGGCTGGTTGCACTGGTGTCGCTGCTGGTGGTGGGCCTGCTGGTAGCGGCGTCCCGCGAGTGGGGCACCACCTCGCAGCGCTGGACCTGCCGCACGCTGGCTCTGTTGCTGGTGGGTGTCGGTGTGGCATTGCTGTGGTGGGCAGGCAGCATCGTCTACCTGGGCTACAACCCGTGGCAGGAAATGGCCGCCCCTGTCGATGGTTCGCTTACCTCGACACTGCTCAACACCTCACCGAAGTGGCTGGCGGCGCTGGCGTTGATTGGTTTCGCACCTTCCATCTGGAAGCGCAGCGAGCGCCTGCCGGCCTGGCGTATCGGTTGATCCTGGAACGACGGCGCCGGATCACACCCGGCGCCGCCTGCGGTCATCAGTCAAACCGCAAACGCACACCAGCGTAGATGCCACGGCCTTCGCCCGGCGTCGAGCGGGCAATATCCCTGCCTGCGTCGTCGTAGCCCGGCGTGACCGTGGCGGCGTAGTGGCGGTTGCCGAGGTTGCGCATCTCCGCCCAGGCCTGCCAGCGGCCACCGGGTGCGTCGTAGCCGATGCGGCTGCCGAAGATCACATGGCTGTCAGCCCAGTAGCTGTTGGCGTAGTCCACGGCGATGCGCGAGGCGTATTCGGTATTGAGCGCGGCGTACAGGCCGGATGCATGATCGAAGCGCAGCTCGGCCTGGTAGGCGTGGCGCGGCAGGCCGGGCAGGCGGTTGCTGCCGAAACGCGCGTCGTGGCGATAGCGGAAATCGCTGAAGGTATACGCCTGGCGCAGCGACAGGCGGCCCGGTGCAGCCTGCCACAGCGTGCTGTCCAATCCGGCCTCGATGCCGCGGTGAACGGTGGGGCTGGCGTTGTTCTCGGCGATGAACAGGTTCGGCACCGGTTGCAGTTCGACGCTCAGCAGTTCGTGGTTCACGTGAGCGTAGTAGCCGGTCAGTTCCCAGCGGCCCAGCGCCGCGTCACCGCGCGCGCCCAGTTCCAGCGTGGTGGCGGTCTGGTTCTGCATCGGCACCGGCGCGCGCTGGCGGCCGGTAGACGGGCCATTGCCCGGCCCGAAGTACTGGTTCGAGCCCCAGATAATCGACCACGGATGTGGCGCCTCCACCGAGCGGCTGAGGTTGCCGAACCACTGGGTCTGGGCGCTGTGCTGCCAGGTGAAGCCCAGTCGCGGCGCATAGTCCCAGTCGTGGTCGCGCAGGCGGCCACCGCTGCTTGGCCAGGTCACCTGCACATCGCGGCGGGTGTTGATCAGTGCCAGCCCGGTCTGCATGCGCAGGCGGTCATTGAAGGTGAGGGTATTGCCGACGTGCAGCGTGCTGTCGGTGCCGTGGTGCCGGAAGTCACGCGTGCGCGTACCGGCGGCATAGCCGTTGCTGGCAAAGCGCAGCGACTCGCGCACATCGGCGTCCAGATCGTGGGTGACGCGCAGGCCGACCGTGGTCTCGCTGTCCAGGCCGAACAGCCGGTGGCGGCGGCGGAAGTCCAGCGTGGCGTTGAGGTTGGCGTAGTCCAGCTGCTGCCGGTACAGGCTCTCGTTCAAGTCCATCGGGTACTTGTGATAGACCAGCCCGGCCTGCAACGAGGAGTCCTCATCGATCTGCAGCGTGGTGACGTTGCCCACCCAGGTGCTGCCCGGCTGCGGGCGGCGCGCATCGATGGCCAGGTTGGCCGCATTCGCGGCACGCGGATCGTTGCGGATCTGATCGCGGGTCAGGCGGCCGGGCGTTTCATGATTGGTTTCGCGATAGCGCACGAAGAAGCGCGACTGCAGGTCGGGCGTGATCTGCCAGCCGATGTTGGCCATCGCACCCTTGCCGTCGCCGCGCGAATGACGCTGGTAACCGTCGAATTCGGTATCGGTGTAGGCCAGGAAGTAGTCGACATCACCACTGACGCCGCCCCAGCTGATGCCGCGCTTCTGGTAGCCACGGCTGCCGGCTTCGTAGTGCAGCTGCACGCCCGCCGAATCACGACCGCTGCGGCTGACGTAGTCGATGGCACCGCCCAGCGCCAGCGCCCCGCGCTCGAAGCCGTTGGCGCCGCGCAGGACTTCGACGCGCGACAGCCACAGCGGTTCCAGCAGCTCGTAGGGCGTACCGCCCGGGCCGGTCAGTGGCAGACCGTCGATCGACACTGCAATGCCCGAGGCGTGCGCGCCCGGGCCCCGGTTGATGCCCGAGCCACGGATCGAGATCTTGGTGCCTTCGTTGCCCGGCGACTGCGCGCTGATACCCGGCTGGTAGGCCAGCACATCGGCGCTGGTGGACAGTCGGCTGTCGGCCTTGGCCACGTCGATCAGGTTGCTGGCGCCGGGCACGCGCTTCAGCGCCTCGCGCGCCTGCGCGCTGGCATCGGCGGCAGCGGTGACCTGCACGGCATCCAGCGTGGTGGCCTGTGGGGCCGCAGCGGCGGTGGAAGAGAGGCCAAGGGAAACGGCCAGGAACAGCAGCGAGGGGGTGGGGCGGTACGACGAGAGCGACATGCGGGAATTCTGTAAACCAATAAAGTGGCGCGAAAGTTAACAGGTCATGGGCGCCGCGTCACCCATCGGCGGCATATGGGGTGCATGCCCTTTGTGGTGTCGAGCCATGCTTGCCCGCATCTTTCGTTCTTCCGATTTCAATGGGCCAATCCATACCGATTGGTCCTTTGTCGTCTCTTACCGCAGAGCGGAGCTTCGCTGCGTACGTCGACTGAACGAGCGGAGGTGCACTTCACGCACTTTCGCAGCTCTCCATAGTGATCGCAGCTTGCTCCTGAGCTAAACGCGCGGATTAGTGGGTGTCCGGAAAGTGCGGGCTTGCGAGCGGGAGTGCGTCAGACGCCATTCTACAAATCCTCGGCAATATTCCCCTTTCTATTCTCGGTATCCATAATCCAGCGCATCGCCTTTGCGGGGTCGTGTTGATGCTTGCTGGACAGGATTAAGGATTTTATCTCGAGGAAGTGAGTGGAAACTAGTTTTATGCGGCCAAAGTAAAGCGCAAGAACGAACTCTAGTGAGGACTCTCCAGAATCTGAGTCGGATGACTCAATTGACCTGATTATCAGGTGTTTCATGAAATCGCTAGCTGCATGGTCTGAGCTGTAGTCGAGTTCCGAGGGGTGCGAGCATCTGATTATCGCGGACTGAATTATTCCATCGTTGTAACGCGAAAAGTTCTCTGGGGCGAGAAGAACCTGTCTGAACGTTCTTGATGACAATTGATCTCGTTCGCTAAGCTTCGAGTCTTCGCGAGATCTCTGCAGAATGGCCGCGATAGTGAAAATCAATTCTGGTTGAAGGCTCGAGGGGTTGTATCCGTCTGGCCAGAATGCAAAGCCCTTCCTTATTGACATGCTGTCTTGATGGTTTGCTCCTGAAGGGAGAAGAGTGTCGCTACCCAATGGCTTGCCTTGGCGAATCTTCTCGATGCGCTGGTGGATTCGAGGAAGAGGCGTAGGTTCCGCCTTGGGCCAGAGATTGATATCGCTAGCCTCTTGAACGAACGAACTCAGGAGTTGTGTTCCAGTTGCAATTGAGCCATAGCATTCGAAGTCATAGAAATGAGGCTCGCTATACCTAATGTTTGATTTAAGCGTAGCTACTTCACTGGCCGACTCTGCCACTTGGTATCCAATTGTATATAGGCGCGGGCCTTCGTGGATGTCGCGAAGGGCTCTGCTAATTTGAAGGAGTCTAGATCCTTTCCCGACAACGGCGGCGCAGACAATAATGGCGCTTTTTCTACAAATGCTATCCGCATCAATCTCGCGCTCGCCAACTAGATCAATGGTTGAGTCTGATAATTCTCCGAATGTATTTCTAATTAGTTCCGCCATTGCTCTAGAGGATTCATCTCCTTGGTATACTATTTTTTTCGTTGTGGCTCTTGCGAAATGCCTCACGATGCCATCAAGCCATTGCGTGAATTCGACTACTTGAGTGAGTTTGACGCCGTCGATGTAAATTGCCCGATGTTTTCCGGGGCGGGATTTGTCAATTCTGAATATGTCGATTACGTTTGATCCCGCCAGATTGAATGCAGAATTCACCGGCAAATCTTTCAGGAATGGTTCGGCTCTGATCAGAACTTTTTTATGCGGTTCCTGTGCAGGCAGGAAGCTCTCGCCAGAGATTCGGATGCTGACCTTGGCGGGCTCCTTCGTCTGGCTGATGTTTTTGCCTGGAAGCGCGTATAGCGCTCTGTCTGCTCGCTTCGCCATGCTCAAGGTGATGAGAGTTACAACGTCCTCATCGCTCACACCTTTGTCAGATATCCACTTGTCATGCAGTGACATGGAAGAGGATGCTGATATTAAGCAGATCGAAGTCCCGCGCATGGGCCTTTTGACTTCATCGAAGCCTCCGTACGAATGGAAGCTGCTAATGGTTATGCCTGGCGGTCCGCCGCTCGTCGAGAGGATATCCCTAAGTGCATAGGCGACGGAAGATATTGCCATTGTGTCGACAAATATTGTCTTTGTATCTGAAATCTTTTGCTTCTTTGTGAAAAAGAACCTAATGGCAATAGACAGGGCGACAAAGGATGATATTGGGGAGGAGCTGAGTGCTAGATCTGGCTTCAGGAAAAAGGTGGACGATTCACCGGATGGCTTGTGATACGTGTATCCCGGTGGCGCAACCAAGATAACCTCTTCCTCTCCGAAAATGGAGGATAATCCCTCCTCGGCCCAACTCATTCCTTTAAGAAGTTTCTCGATGGAAGGGGATCTGTCCTTGCTTTGTGATATTGGTTGGCAGTCGATCTTCCCAGACGCAATGTCTATGGATGCGAAGAAGAGAGAAGCCTTTCCGCCAATTCTGTCCAATGCGGCTTGGTCTGAATCGTTCTTGATCTTGTCTGCAATGTTGGAGCCAGATTTTCCAGCGCTGATGAGCACAATTACATCGGGTATGTCTGGGCCGCTGTACACTGCAAGCACTATGCTATCGAGTGATTTTATGAATTTAGACGGATCGGGGGAGTAAACGAAGCAATGGTTCTGCGTCGGGGATTTGGAGAAGTTGAAGATAAAGAAGTCTGAGGGACGTTCCATGTCTATTTGATCCTGAACCAAATTGTGAAAGAGGTTCCGCTTGTCTCTTCCAATTCTACATTTTTGAATCGCGGGGTTGGATTGAATTGATCTATGTCCTTCTTATTGAAGTCTTGGTAAAGACTTACTCGGCCGGTTCTTAGGGTCATGAAGGCGCCTAAGTTGCGTAGTGAGCGAAGAACTATTGGCAAACCCTGTCCGCTAACATGGTTTGCCTTCGTTGTGGCATGTTTCTTGAAGCATGTTTCTACTGCTGCTGCTTCCTCGTCCCTCGTAAAATCGCTGTAGCTGCTAGCGTTGGATCGTTTTGCTAGCCAATTTAGGCCCATCCCTACGCCTGTATCAAATACTGTTAGTTCAAGGAGGGTCGGGTTATCGCTTGAGGGAAATTCGTTGCTAAGGATTGATCCTGCAAGATAGGTTTGAAGTGCAGAGTCTCCTTTTGCTTCATTAACCACCTCTTCTATTCTTCCTAGGGCGGTTACCCGGATATTAATTCCTCTTATCGATGTTGGTAATGGTTGCCCGCCAAGATCGAAAGATCCATGTTCATCTGAATTTAGGAATAGTTGATGAATGAGCTTGGATAAATAAACGTATTGGCCATCAACCATTGAGGTTGCCGCGGTTCTTCCAAGCCTCTTTGTGATTCTCCTGATTATTAGTTCAAATTCCGCCTCGGTGCGAACCGCTCTGCTCTCTGTTTTGCTGTAGAGTGGAGAGAGAAACTCAAGCCTTGCTCCAGAGAAGCAGCAGAGCGTCACGCCTTGCCCTCTTGTGGTGTTCTCAAATGCTTCGGTATTCATTGCGTTCACTCGAGGAATCAGGCTCCTGAGTGCTTGGCGGCGTGGAATTGTGATGTCGCCAGATTGCACTGAGTCGGCAAAATAGAGGCATGCCATTCCGTGAAGTGTCGAGCTTAGTCTGTCCGCAGTGGATTCAAGGCTAAGAAATTCTCTGGCCGTTTTGAAGGTGAGTCCTGTGGCGGAATTTCTTGATATCCTGGCAATCGCTTGGGCTGCTTGCGGTGCACAGCCCAGTCCTCCACCCAAGTACAGCGATATTGGTGTGGATACCTCATTGGCATTGTTGGCGATCGCGTCGCTGAGAAATTTCTCGATATTTGGAGCAAGGGAGTTTTTAGGTAGGCTGGGCATCACTTGAATCTCTTTGGTGGGGCATGACTATTTTGGTCATATGTTTCGAGATGATGCTTTCCATCTTGTAAATAGAAAATAAGCTGAGGTTATTGTCTTTTTTGCGATGATAGGGCGGGCCGAATGCTCTGTCACTCAGTTGGGGGTGGGGCTGATTGCCTCCCCGCCAGCGCCTTCGACTTCGCGTACATCGCCTTGGCAATCTCGGCATGCCTCAGCGCCGCATGGCATTCGGCCAGGCTGTCCCACGCGTTGGCCGAATCCGGATACAGCTCGGCGTTGAGCGCGAACACCTTCAGTGCCTTGCGTGCACCCAGGCTTTCGCGGATGGCGTAGCCATCGGCATTGATCGCGCGTTCCAGTTCGCCGGTGGGAACGCCATTGCTGTCGCGCAGCCAGCTATGCATCAGCGGTTTCGCATCGGCGCTGTCATCCAGCGCGTAGCCGATCAACCGATCGGACAGCACAGCGTGCGGAAACTCCCCGGGCGCAACCACCGCCATCGTGCTCTCCACCAGCGTGCTGGACCAGACATTGCGGGCGCTGCCGTTGGTCAGGTACACGAACACCCAGTAGCCGTTGGCCAGCGTGCCCTTGTAGGCCAATCGCGCACGTGTACGGGTGCCACCATCGTGACCTACCAGGGTGTAGCCGTCGCTTCGGGTGGTGTCCCAACCGGTGGAGAAGAAATTGCTGCCGCCACCGACCAGCTTCTGCGGCTGCCAGAGCTTTTCCAGGGTCGCCGTGCGCACCAGCTTGCCGCTCGCCAGCGCCTGCAGGAAACGGTTCATATCGCCCACGGTGGTCTGCAGGTCGGCATGGCCCCAGCCGTAGTCCGGCCAGGGATCTTCATTGGCGGGCTGCAGTTGGCCATCCTTGCCGATGTACGGCACCGCCGCGCGCCGGGCCGGCACGCTGGCACCGCCCCACGAGGTGCTGGCCATCTTCAATGGCTGCAGGATGCGTTCGCGAGCGATGGCCGGGTAGGGCTTGCGGTAGTGCGCTTGCAGCAACGCCGTCAGCACCAGGTAGTTGGCCTGGGTGTACTGCACGCGGCTGCCGGTGGCGAACTGCATCGGTGTCGCGCCGGCTACCTTCAGTGCAGCGCCAAGGACAGGGGCTACACCAGGGTAGCCCTTGCTGACCCAACGGTTGTCGACACGATCGTAGTACTCGCCGATACCCGAGCTGTGGTTGAGGAAATCGCGCACGTGGATTGCCTGCCATGCTGCAGGCAGGTCCGGCACATAGCGGCTGGCCGGTGCATCCAGATCCACCTTGCCCTGGTCGACCAATTGCATCACCAGCGTGCTGGTCAGCAGCTTGGCCATCGACTGGGCGGCGAAGATCGTATCGACAGTGGCAGGCGCATGGGCAGCGGGATCACGTTCACCGCTGGCGCCTTGGTACAGCACCTGGCCGTTGTGGGCGACCAGTACCGCTTGGCCGGCGATGCCGTAGCGTTCACGGTTGGTCTGCAGCTGGGTGTCGAGCTGAGTGGAGAGGTCAGGGGTGAGGCCACGCGCCGAAGCGATCGGAACGACGAAGAGGGCGCAGAGCAATGCAGCAACAAAGGTGCGGTACATCGCGGCGATCCATCAGCGGTGATGGCGCATGTTGGTCAGCGGCGGGCACTGGGTCAAGCGGGACGAGCACCTATGTGAATGCGTGAGTTCCCACTGACCTGTCGTAAACAGCTCTTTGCGACTGATGAGGCATCAGATGTAAGAGCGCCTCAGCCCACACCGACGTAATAGCCTTAAGTGGGTTTAGACGGCTCCACCCATGCGGCGAACTTTCAGGCTCTGGCTTGAGCATCGATTCGATCGACGCCCGGCGGCATTTCACTCCAGTATCAGAGTTGTCCTGGTGCGCGCGTACAATCGAATGCCACTCCATTGATGGACAGGTGCAAGCAGTGCCAACTGCCACCAACGACGCTTTGATCAAGAGCCAACTTCTGGACGAGCTGTTGCGGGCTTCGCAAATGCTCACTTCAGAAGAGGTTGCGGTATTTGACCGCACGGTTCAGGCGCTATCAGGTCTGGAGTTTTCCGGTCGGGAGCTAGGAGTTCTCTTCTCGATGTTCGCCGATGACACTCCGCATCATGACGTCATGTGGGGCCTTCTTCATCTTGTCGAGGCAAGTGACGGCGACAGCATGGTTTCCGCGCTTGTCCAATCAGCTCCGTACATGCTTCGCGTGGCACCAGAATGGTTGGAGACTTTCATCTGCAGATTGCTTAATAGTGATCTACACAGAAATGTGTTGATTGCTTACTTGAAGAGCATGGCTTCGACGGAGGGCGCAGCAGAAGTCGTCTCCTTGATCGAAGCGCTGAGGGATGATGCGTCGGACAGTATTCGAGCAAAGGCATCGGTGGTCGCCTCGGCACTGATGTAGCGGAGTGAGCGTCGACCAAGGTCGGCATCTACCAGAACGGCCCCGCACCAGGGGGGGGAGCGGACGGCTGCCGGCGGCACGGGCAATGCATGGGCGGTGCCGGCCAGCGGCCGGCACTACCCAAACCTTGATCAGCCGAGAATTCCCGGCAGATCCAGCCCCTTTTCCTTCGCGCATTCAATCGCGATCTCATAGCCCGCGTCGGCATGGCGCATCACGCCGGTGGCCGGGTCGTTCCACAGCACGCGGCCAATCCGCTTGGCCGCTGCCTCGGTGCCGTCGCAGACGATCACCATGCCGGCGTGCTGCGAGAAGCCCATGCCGACGCCACCACCGTGATGCAGCGACACCCAGGTCGCGCCGCTGGCGGTGTTGAGCAGGGCGTTCAGCAGCGGCCAGTCGGACACCGCATCGGAACCGTCGGCCATCGCTTCGGTTTCGCGGTTCGGCGAGGCGACGCTGCCGCTGTCCAGATGGTCACGACCGATCACCACCGGTGCCTTCAGTTCGCCGTTGGCCACCATCTCGTTGAACGCCAGGCCGAGTCGATCGCGATCACCCAGGCCGACCCAGCAGATGCGAGCCGGCAGGCCCTGGAACTTGATCTTCTCGGCGGCCATGTCCAGCCAGCGGTGCAGGTGCGGGTTGTCCGGAATCAGTTCCTTCACCTTTGCATCGGTCTTGGCGATGTCTTCCGGATCACCGCTCAGTGCCGCCCAGCGGAACGGGCCGATGCCGCGGCAGAACAGTGGGCGGATATAGGCCGGCACGAACCCCGGGAAATCGAAGGCATTGGCCACGCCTTCTTCCAGTGCCATCTGCCGCAGGTTGTTGCCGTAGTCCACGGTCGGCACGCCCAGCGCGTGGAAGCCGAGCATGGCGCGGATGTGGTTGGCCATCGATGCACGCGCAGCCTTCTCCACTTCCTTCGGTGCACTCACACGCTTCTCGTCCCACTGCTCGACCGTCCAGCCCTGTGGCAGGTAGCCGTTCACCGGGTCATGCGCAGAGGTCTGGTCGGTCAGCAGGTCCGGCTTCACGCCACGCTCGAGCAGTTCGGCCAGCACGTCGGCCACATTGCCGAGCAGGCCCACCGACTTCGGCGTGCCGGCCTTGCACGACTCGTCGATCAGGCGCAGCGCTTCGTCCAGATTATCGGTCCAGGTGTCGAGGTAGCCGGTGCGCAGGCGCATGTCGATGCTGCTCTTGCGGCACTCGACGGCCAGGCAGGAGGCGCCGGCCATCACCGTGGCCAGCGGCTGTGCGCCACCCATGCCGCCGAGGCCGCCGGTGAACAGCCACTTGCCGGTCAGGTCGCCACCGAAATGCTGGCGCCCCATTTCCACGAAGGTCTCGTAGGTGCCCTGCACGATGCCCTGTGCACCGATGTAGATCCAGCTGCCGGCGGTCATCTGGCCGTACATGGCCAGGCCCTTCTTGTCCAGCTCGTTGAAGTGGTCCCAGTTGGCCCAGCGCGGCACAAGGTTGGAATTGGCGATCAGCACGCGCGGTGCATCGGCGTGGGTGCGGAACACGCCTACCGGCTTGCCCGACTGCACCAGCAGGGTCTGGTCGTCGTCCAGGCGCTTGAGTGTCTCGACGATGGCATCGAAGCTCTCCCAGTCGCGCGCGGCGCGGCCGATGCCGCCGTACACCACCAGTTCCTGCGGGCGCTCGGCCACGTCCGGGTGCAGGTTGTTCATCAGCATGCGCAGCGGCGCTTCGGTCAGCCAGCTTTTGGCGTTGAGCGTGGTGCCGGTCGGCGCGGCAATGGTGCGGGACGGGTCGTTGCGGGTCATGCGGCGCTCCGGTTCGTAGCGAATTCAAGGCAGGCGTTGAGCACCTGCGCCAGGGTGTGGCGCAGTGGTGCGGCGTGGTCGGGGTCGAGCGGGGTGGGCCAGCTGTGTTCGTCCACCTGGTCCGGCAGGGGCTCGTGCATGTAGCCACGGCAGGCAAGTTCCATCTGCAGGCTGTGCACGCCGCCGGCGATGTTGCTGTAGTGGCGGGTGATCCAGCCGCCCTTGAAGCGGCCGTTGCGCACCTGGCTCATGCCACTGATCTTCAGCAGGTTCTCCACCACGTCGCTCAAGGCGTTGTCGCAGGAGGTGTCCGGTGCGCCGGACGGACCGGCAGTCCCCAGGTTGAACTGCGGCAGTTCGCCCTCGAACAGGTGCGGGATATGCGAGCGGATCGAGTGCGCGTCGTACACCACCACGGTGCCGTGGCGTGCGCGCAGGCGCGTGATCTGCGCCGCCAGCGCATCGTGGTAAGGCAGGAAATACGTGTCGCGGCGACGGGCGATTTCCGCTTCACCCGGTTCGCGCCCGGCGTGGTACAGCGGCTGGTTGTCGAAGGTGGTCAGCGGGCACAGGCCGGTGGTGTTCTGCCCCGGGTACAGCGAGACGCCGCTGGGATCGCGGTTGAGGTCGATCACCGAACGAGAGATCGCCGAGCGCACCGTGGTCGCGCCCATGCCGCGCACGAAGTCGTACAGCTCGTGCACCCACCAGTCGGCATCGCGGCGGGCCAGCCACGGCGAGTGGTAGTCGCCGATCAGGTCGTGCGGCAGCTCGCTGCCGGTATGCGGGAAGCTGACGATGAGGGGGGCGTCGCCTTCGTGCACCGTCAGCCATTCGGGACGGGTATTCATGCGTGGGGTTCCACGGTTGGCAGCAGGTCGGTCAGGCCCTGCGCCAGCGCGCCACTGCGCACCAGATTCGTGGCGGTCACCATGTCCGGATGGAAGTAGCGGTCTTCTTCCAGCGTCGGCACCTGCGCGCGCAGCGTGGCGCGCACGTTTTCCAGCGCGGCGCTGGAGCGCAGCGGCGCATGGAAATCACAGCCCTGCGCGGCGGCCAGCAGCTCGATGCCGATCACGTTGGCGGCGTTCTCGGCCATCTGCATCAGCCGGCGTGCGCCATGCGCGGCCATCGACACATGGTCTTCCTGGTTGGCCGAGGTCGGGATCGAGTCAACGCTGGCGGGGTAGGCGCGCTGCTTGTTTTCCGAGACCAGCGCCGCAGCGGTCACCTGCGGAATCATGAAGCCGGAATTCAGGCCCGGGCGCGGGGTCAGGAACGCCGGCAGGCCGGACAGCGCCGGGTCCACCAGCATCGCCAGGCGGCGCTCGCTGATCGAACCGATCTCGCACACCGCCATCGCCAGCATGTCGGCGGCGAAGGCCACCGGCTCGGCGTGGAAGTTGCCACCGGACAGCGCTTCGCCGGTATCGGTGAACACCAGCGGATTGTCGGACACGCCGTTGGCTTCGATTTCCAGCGTGGTCGCGGCCTGGCGCAGGATATCCAGCGCCGCGCCCATCACCTGCGGCTGGCAGCGCAGGCAGTACGGGTCCTGCACGCGCACGTCGTTGTCGCGGTGCGATTCGCGGATGCCTGAGCCCTGCATCAGCGTGCGGAGCGTGGCGGCGGTGGCGATCTGCCCGCGCTGGCCACGGATGGCATGGATGCGCGGATCGAACGGCGTGTCCGAACCCTTGGCCGCTTCCACCGACAACGCGCCGGTGACCAGTGCCGCCTGGAACACGGTTTCGATTTCGAACAGGCCGGCCAGCGCATAGGCGGTGGAGAACTGGGTGCCGTTGAGCAGGGCCAGACCTTCCTTTGCGCCCAGATCGATCGGCTGCAGGCCGGCCCGCGCCAGTGCGTCGGTTGCGGGCAGGCGTTCGTCACCGATGTAGGCTTCGCCCACGCCCAGCATCACGCCGGCCAGGTGCGAAAGCGGTGCCAGATCGCCGGAAGCACCCACCGAGCCTTGTGCCGGCACCACGGGCAATACGCCCTTGATCAGCATCGCTTCGAGCAGCAGCAGGGTTTCCTCGCGAATGCCCGATGCGCCTTGCGCCAGGCTGACCAGCTTCAGCGCCATCATCAACCGCACCACGCTGGCCGGCATCGGTTCGCCCACGCCAGCAGCGTGCGAGAGCACGATATTGCGCTGCAGGGTGGCCAGGTCTTCGCGCTCGATGCGCACGCTGGCCAGCTTGCCGAAGCCGGTGTTGATGCCATACACCGGTGCGCCTTTGGCGACGATGGCAGCCACCGCCGCAGCGCTGGCGCGCACCACCGGCAGCGCGGCCGGGTCCAGTGCAAGCGGCGCACCGCGATAGACCTGCCGCCACTGGGCGAGAGTGACATGGCCGGGGCGAAGAACCAGGGTGTTGCTCATGTGTTGCTCCAGGAGGCAGGCAGGTCGGGCTGTCCGCGCACCACGCGCGCGTGCAGCGGGTTGAATCCAATGCGATAGACCAGGTCGGCGGGGGCATCGATGTCCCAGATCGCCAGGTCGCAGTCCAGGCCCACGGCGAGGCGGCCGATGCGGTCGCTGCGCCCGAGCGCGCGCGCCGCTTCACGGGTGAAGCCGGCGATGCACTCGTCCACGGTCAGGCGGAACAGGGTGGCGCCCATGTTCATCGCCAGCAGCGGGCTGGTCAGCGGCGAAGTGCCCGGGTTGCTGTCGGTGGCCAGCGCCAGCGGCACGCCGGCCGCACGCAGCGCGGCGATCGGCGGGAGGGTGGTATCGCGGGTGAAATAGAAAGCACCGGGCAGCAGCACGGCGACGGTACCGGCAGCGGCCATCGCGGCAATGCCGATATCGTCCAGATGTTCGATATGGTCGGCCGACAGTGCACCGAAGCTGGCGGCCAGTTCAGCACCATGCTGGTTGCTCAGCTGCTCGGCATGGATCTTCACCGCCAGCCCGTTGGCGCGCGCCGCTTCGAAGACCTGCCGCGCCTGCGCCGGCGAGAACGCGATGTTCTCGCAGAATACGTCCACCGCTTCGGCCAGGCCTTCGGCGGCGATGGCCGGAATCATCACGTTGCACACCTCGTCGATGTACTCCTGTGCTTCGCGGCCCGGCGGAATCGCGTGTGCGCCAAGGAAGGTGGTCACCACATTGACCCGGCATTCCTCGCCCAGCGCACGCGCTACCTGCAGCTGCTTGCGTTCGTCGGGCAGGGTCAGGCCGTAGCCGGACTTGATCTCGATCGTGGTCACGCCTTCGGCACGCATCGCCAGCAGGCGTGGCCGGCTTTCGCGGGCCAGCTGTTCCGGCGTCGCGGCACGGGTGGCGCGCACGGTGGAAACGATGCCGCCGCCGGCACGGGCGATCTCGGCATAGCTGACGCCCTGCAGGCGCTGCTCGAACTCGTTGGCGCGGTTGCCGGCGTAGACCAGGTGGGTATGGCAGTCGACCAGGCCGGGCGAAATCCAGCGGCCTTCGCCGTCGATGCGGGTGGTTGGCTGCAGGTGAGCGTCGCTGCCGGCCGGGCCAACGTGGACGATGCGGCCGTCGGCGCTGGCCAGTACGCCATCGCGGATGACACCCAAGCCCTTGCCGTCGAGGGTGATCAGGTGGACGTTGGACCAGAGGGTATCGACGTGCATGGCATCCACAACGCGGCTGTGCTTATATGTCTATACAATATAGGCGTCCATTTCGGGTTGTCCAGCCATGTCCGATTCGCGTTCCCCGCACAGTTTCCATGCTGCCCACGCCCTGCTGGCCGAGGGATGGGCCCGCGATGTCCGCCTGCAGGTGCAGGACGGCCGCATCACCGCGATCCACACGGGGCAGGGCGCCCAGCACGGCGACACCCGCGTCGGCATCCTCGTGCCGGGCCTGCCCAACCTGCACAGCCACGCCTTCCAGCGCGGCATGGCCGGCCTGACCGAGATCGGCGGCGGTGACGGTGACAGCTTCTGGAGCTGGCGCGAGCTGATGTACCGCTTCCTGGCCCACCTGCGGCCGGACGCGGTGCAGGCCATCGCCGCCCAGGCCTACATGGAAATGCTCGAAAGCGGCTTTACCCGCGTCGGTGAATTCCACTACCTGCACCACGACGCCGATGGTCGCGCCTATGCCAACCGCGCCGAGATGAGTGCACGGATCGCGGCGGCAGCCGAGCAGACCGGCATCGGCCTGACCCTGCTGCCGGTGTTCTATGCGCATGCCGATTTCGGCGGGGCGGCGCCGAATCCAGCGCAGCGGCGCCTGATCCACGACGTGGAGGGTTTCGCGCAGCTGCTGGAGGCCGCCAAGCCGGCATTGGCCGTGCTGCCCGACGCGGTGCTCGGCATCGCACCGCACAGCCTGCGTGCGGTCACCGGCGAGGAACTGAGTGCGTTGCTGCCGCTGACCGACGGCCCGGTGCACATCCATATCGCCGAGCAGGTGCGCGAAGTGGAGGCCTGCCTGGCCTGGAGCGGCCAGCGCCCGGTGCAGTGGCTGTACAACCATGCGCCGGTGGATGCGCGCTGGTGCCTGGTGCATGCCACCCACATCACCGATGACGAGCGCGCGGCCATTGTGGCCAGCCAGGCCGTGGCCGGCCTGTGCCCGATCACCGAGGCCAACCTGGGCGACGGCCTGTTCCCGATGCAGGCATTCGCGCGCGAGGGCGGACGCTTCGGCGTCGGCTCCGATTCCAATGTGCTGATCGATGCGGCCGAAGAACTGCGCCTGCTTGAATACGGCCAGCGGCTGACCCAGCGCGGTCGCAACGTGCTGGCGCCGGATGCCACCCGCAGCACCGGTCGCTTCCTGTTCGAAGGCGCACTGCACGGTGGTGCACAGGCGCTGGGCGTGCCCGCTGGCCTGCAGGTGGGCGCCAGTGCCGACCTGGTCGAACTGGATGCCGGGCACCCCGCGCTGCAGGCGCGACAGGATGACGCATGGCTTGACAGCTGGGTGTTCGCCGCACGTAATGGCGCGCTGCGATCGGTCTGGCGCCATGGCCGCCAATGCGTGGCCGGGGGCCGCCACCTGCAGCGCGAGGCGATCACCACCGCCTTCGCCGCCGCCCTGCGCGGCGTGCTGGGCTGATCGCCTCCCGCTATCGAGACCCCATTACGTGAAGGCCAGCAAGTCCGCCACGCTCAACCAGCGTATCCGCAGCGATCTGGAAAGCCGCATCCTCAGTGGAGAGTGGGCGCCGGGCTTCCGGATTCCATACGAGCACGAGCTGATGGAGCAGTACGGCTGCTCGCGGATGACCGTGAACAAGGTGCTGACCGCGCTGGCCGAGAGCGGTATGATCGAGCGCCGCCGTCGCGCCGGTTCATTCGTGGCGCGGCAGCCGCCGCACCTGGAACAGGTGGCGCTGGAGATTCCCGATATCGCGATGGAGGTCGGCTCGCGCGGCCATCAGTACGCCTATCGCCTGCTGCAGCGCGATCTGCGGCTGGCCGATGCCGGCAATGCTGGTGAAGTCGAGCTGGCTGGGCAGGAGAACCTGCTGGCAATGCGCTGCCTGCACCTGGCCGATGGCCGTCCGCTGGCGCTGGAGCACCGCCTGATCAGCCCGGTGGGGGTGCCCGAGGTGCTGGAGGTCGATTTCAGTACCACCGCGCCGGGCAGCTGGCTGCTGCAGAACGTGTCGTGGACCCGCGCCCAGCACCGCATCAGTGCCTGGGGGGCAGATACCGCCACCGCCAGGCTGCTGGACGTGAAGCCCGGTACCGCCTGCCTGGTGATCGAACGCCTGACCTGGCGTGGCGAACAGCCGATCACCCGCGTGCGCCAGGTGTTCCTGGGGGATGCCTGGGACCTGGTCGCGCGCTTCGCGCCGGGCGCGCGATAGGGATTCCATCCACGCGTGGCGTGGATCCAACAAGGGGTCGCCCATCGGGGTTCAGTAAATCCACGCCACGCGTGGATGCGGCCCCATCAATACGTGGCGCATTGGCGCCAGCGCACCGGCTCATCCACGCCGGGGCGGGCGTTGAGTTGGATGCGCACGTTGCGCAGGGCGGGGTAGTGCAGCACTTCCTCGCAGACCTGCGGCCACACCGCGTCCAGCTCGCCCGTGCGGTTGATCGCCAGCGTCTGCCGGGTCAGCCAGACCCCGCTGGCGATACCGGGCTTGCCGGCCAAGGCGCGGGACAGATCGGCCTGGAAACGCTCCAGCGTGGCGGCATCCGGGTTGGGGTTGCTGCGCGCGTCGGCTGAGGGCGTGGCCGGTGCAGGCGCAGCGGCCGGCGGCGTGGTGGCGGGGGCCGGCGCCGGTTCGGGCGCCGCTTCAACCGCAGGCGCAACCGGCGCGGGGGTGTCCGCCACCTCGGCAACAGGTGGGGTGTCCTGCACATGCAAGCCTTGCAGGCTCAATCCCACCAGCAGGCCCAGCGTGACCGCGCCGAGCGCGGCAATGGCGATCCGGCGCAGGGCTTCATGGCGGGCGCTGGCGCGCACACGGGTTTCGATTTCTGCCGGCAGGTAGGGCTGCAGCAACGGCCACAGGCGCGGACCGTCCAGTACTTCTACCGCCTGCTTCTCGGCAGCGCTGCGCCCGTCGCGTTCCATCCGGCCTTCGGTCAGCAGCACGCCGCCCTTGGCGCCGGCCAGGCGCGCAGCAGCCCCCAGCTCGTTCACTGCGGCGGTGCCGATACGGTAGGCAAGGCCATGCTTGCAGGACACCAGCCACTGGTTGGGGCCGTCGCTGAGCAGGAAGTCGCTGCTCGGCTCGCGGGATTCCTCCGCCGGGTCATTCAGTTCACGCAGGCCGCGCTGTTCGCGCAGCATGCGCTTGACCAGTACCGAGAACTCGCGCCAGTGCATGCCGGCCAGGGCTTGCAGGCCGAGTTGCATCTCCTTCTGCCGCCGCTTGATCCACCACAGATAGACAACAGCCAGGGAACAGGTAAGCAGGGCCGACAGCAGGGCCAGGATCCAGGGGAGCATGCAGGAGTAGGGCGGAAGGGGCGAAAGCGGAGAACGACAGTGTAAAGGTCGCGGTACCTGGCCGGGTCAGGAGGTTCCTGACAGGAAGCGTGATGGAACGCGCAGTTCGGAATGCAGCAGGCACGAAAAACCCGCCAATCCTGAAGCCGTGAGGGGAGGGAACAAACGGCAGCCGAAGCGATTGGCGGGTTGCTCGCGATTGTCAATCAAAGTTTATTGCATTGCAACAATGAGCCGGTCAGGGCAGGCCGCCTGGCGACTGATGGCTGCCCGGAGCAGGGGCGTCGGTGCCGGACGCGGCGCGGTTTTCCAGCTTGGCCAGGCGCGCGTGCAGGGCATCGATGCGGGCTTCGAGCGCCGTCACTTCGTCGGCGGTGGGTACATGCAACCGCTTGAGCACGCCCTGCACCTGGTCATCAAAGGCCTTCTCGACCTTGTGCCAGGTGCCCGAGGCCTTCTCGCGGGCTTCGTCCAGCGAGCTCTCGACGTTATCACGCCAGCCCGGGCCCTGTTCGCTGCTGCGCTCACGGCGGCGGGCTTCCCAGGCTTCGCCTTCCTTCACCAGACCGTCAAAGAAGCGGCTGCCTTCGGCCTGTGCACGGCCGAGAGCGCCAAGACCGGCCAGCCACACCTGCTGCGCCGAGTCACTCAGCTTGCGCGAAAAGCGCTCGGCCTGGTCACCGAAAGAGGCGTCGTCGTTGCGGCGGTCGTCGTTCTCGTAGTGGTTCATCGCAGTTCCCGTGGGAGTTGGGCCTGCCCCGAGAGTAGCGCGCCGTGGCGTTGCACGGCCGTGATGGCCGCGGCCGGGGTTCAGCCCAGCTTTTCCTTCAGAACGCGCTGTATCTCGCCTTCGACCATGCCCTTCATCGCCGACAGCAGGAAGCCCAGCTTGGCCGTCACGCGCACGGCGCCTGGCTGCAGTTCGATCGCGCCGTCCACGCCGCTGCCGGAGAAGTTCAGTACATCGGCGGTCCAGGACGACTTCAGGCCGAAGCGCTCGGACAGCTTGGCGGCGACCTGCTCGATCGCGGCGCGTGCCTGTGCGTCGGGCAAGGCGTGGGCGTGGCGGACATCGATGGTGGACATGCAGGCTCCTGGCGCAGGGCGGGGATGATCAATGAGGGCGAGCATTGTGCGCATGGAGGGCCTCCGCGCCAAGCACTCATCCTGGGTTCTTCTTCGTTGGCGACCAACCTGCTAGGCTGCGCCGCGTGCAGAACCTGCTTGTTCACTTCAGCCAACAACAACAGCCCGACCAGCCGCTGCGGCCCGGGGTGCAACGCATCGTGCGCCAGGCCAACGGCAGTGTGCGGCTCGGCGATGCCGGCCATGGTGCCCTGTTGCTGGCGCAGTTCTGCCTGGATGATCGCGGCCTGTGGCTGCAGGTCGGCAACGGGATCCGCGGCATTCATGTGAACGGTCGACCGGTGCGGCGCATGGCGCTGCTGCGTGCGGGCGATGCGGTGTATGTGGACGGCGTGGAGATGGTCCTGCAAGGTGAAGTCGAGAGCCTGCTGCAGGCGCCTGCGCCGAAGAACGAGGAAGGCAGCGACGAGCAGCAGCGGCTCTTGCGCGGAGTTGGCGGCCTGCACCACGGCCGCAGCTTCACCCTGTCGAGGGCCCGCCTGATCGGCCGCGGCGGCGACGCTGACATCGCTATTGACGATCCGGCCTTCGCCGAACGACACGCCCGCGTGGAAGTGCATGGTGATCGCGTGCTGCTGCGCGATCTGGGCAGTGCCGACGGCACCTGCGTCAATGGCGTGGCCGTGCGCCATTGCTGGCTGCAGGCCGGCGACCAGGTGGTGTTCGATGGCCAGCACCGGTTTGTGCTGGAAGTGCCGCATGACCCCCGTCGGCGCCCGCTGCCGGGTGAAGACGAGTCCGGCCAGGACGCCGAGCAGGCGCCGGTGCTGCCGGCGGTACCGCGCAAGGTCCGGCGCTGGCCGTGGCTGCTGGCCAGTGCGCTGCTGCTGGCCGCGCTGCTCAGCCTGCTGCTCTGGTTCGGCGCGCGCTGACGGCAGTGCCGGCCGCTGGCCGGCAACCGCCGCCCCTGAATCCGTGAGGTGGCCGGCCAGCGGCCGGCACTACCCGGTCGCGTTGCCGATGGATTCCAATGAAACCAAATTTCCCTTGCGCCACAAGGCCGCAAGGCTGATGCGCTGCGGCATACTAGGGGTCTTGCCCCACAGGTGTGACATGACGCGCGCGTTCAACTTCAGTGCCGGCCCTGCGACCTTGCCGGAATCGGTCCTGCGCCAGGCGCAGGCGGAAATGCTGGACTGGCACGGGTCCGGCGCTTCGATCGTGGAAATGAGCCATCGCGGCGCGGAGTTCATGTCGGTGGCCGCCGAGGCCGAGGCCGACCTGCGGCGCCTGCTCGACATCCCCGACGACTATGCGGTGCTGTTCCTGTCCGGTGGTGCCACCACCCAGCAGGCGCTGATCCCGCTCAATTTCGCCGCCCCGGGCCAGCGTGCCGACTACGTGGTCAGTGGCCACTGGGGCAAGACCGCGGTCAAGCAGGCCGGTGTCTACGTCGACGTCAACATCGCCGCCAGCAGCGAGGCCAACGGCTACCGCACGCTGCCGCCGCGCGCCGGTTGGCGGCTCTCGCCGGATGCCGCCTATGTGCACGTCACCGCCAACGAGACCATCCACGGCGTCGAGTTCCGTGATGTGCCCGATACCGGCAACGTTCCGCTGATCGCCGACTTCAGCTCGTCCATCGCCAGCGAGCCGCTGGACGTGCGCCGCTACGGCGTGATCTATGCCGGCGCGCAGAAGAACCTGGGCCCGGTCGGCATCGCGGTGATGATCATCCGCCGCGACCTGCTGGAGCGCAGTGGCCAGCCGCGCGCGGACATCTTCGATTACCGTTCGCATGTCGCCCGCGATTCGATGCTCAACACCCCGCCGACCTGGAACTGGTACCTGGCCGGCCTGGTGTTCAAGTGGATGCTGGCCGAGGGCGGCGTGGCCGAGTTCGCCAGGCGCAATGCCGCCAAGGCCGCGCTGGTGTACAGAGCCATCGACGACTCCGGCGGCTTCTACCGCAACGAGGTCGCGCATGCGGCACGCTCGCGGATGAACATCCCGTTCTTCCTGCCCGATGCCGAACTCGACGCCCGTTTCGTCGCCGACGCCAAGGCCGCTGGCTTGCTGGCGCTGAAGGGCCACAAGGTCGTCGGTGGCATCCGTGCCTCGCTGTACAACGCCATGCCGCTGGCCGGGGCCGAGGCGCTGGTCGCCTTCATGGCCGATTTCCAGCAGCGTCACGGCTGAGCAATGAACGGCGCGCACCGTCGGGTGCGCGCCCCGCAACAAGGAATTCCGATGGCAAGCAGCAAATCCAGCAAGAAGGCGCCGAAGAAGGCCGAACCGGCCAAGGACAGCGCGCCCGCCAAGGCGAAGGGCAAGGCCAAGGCCGCCTCGAACCCGGCACCCACCCTGGCGCCGCTGGCGCTGGCCGATGTGCGCTCGAAGATCGACCAGATCGACCGCGACATCCAGAGCCTGATCGCCGAGCGCGCGCGCTTCGCCCATCAGGTCGGCAAGGCCAAGGGCAAGCTCGCCGCCGCCGTCGACTACTACCGCCCCGAGCGCGAAGCGCAGGTGCTGCGCATGGTGGTGGACCGCAATGAAGGCCCGCTCAGCGATGAGCTGCTGGTGCACGTCTACCGCGAGATCATGTCGGCCTGCCTGGCCCAGCAGGAGCCGCTGAAGATCGGTTACCTCGGCCCGGAGGGTACTTTCAGCCAGCAGGCCGTGCTCAAGCACTTCGGTCGCTCCGCGCTGGGCCTGCCGATGGCCAGCATCGAAGAAGTGTTCCAGGAAGTGGAAGCGGGCAACGCCGATTTCGGCGTGGTGCCGGTGGAGAACTCGGGGCAGGGCACCATCCAGATCACCCTGGACATGTTCCTGACCTCCAACCTGAAGATCTGTGGCGAAGTGGAACTGCGCGTGCAGCAGTTCCTGATGTCGCGCAGCGGCCGCATCGAGGACATCGAGCGCATCTACGCACATCCGCAGTCGTTCATGCAGACCTCGGCCTGGCTGCGCGCCAACCTGCCGAAGGCCGAGAAGATTCCGGTATCCAGCAACGCCGAAGGTGCACGCCGTGCGCGCAACGCCGACGACGCGGCGGCCATCGGCGGCGAGAGTGCCGGCCACGTGTACTGCCTGAAGAAGGTGGTCACCAAGCCGATCCAGAACGATGCCGACAACACCACCCGCTTCCTGGTGGTGGGCCGCAACATCTTCCCGACCTCCGGCCACGACCGCACCTCGGTGCTGGTGTTTATCCATGACAAGCCCGGTGCGCTGTTCGACGTGCTCAGCCCGTTCGCCCGCCACGGCATCAGCATGAACCGCATCGAGTCGCGGCCGTCGCACCATGGCAAGTGGGAGTACGGCTTCTTCATCGACCTGGCCGGCCACATCGACGACGCGCCGATGCAGGCGGCGCTGGCCGAACTTGAAGCGCACTCGGCGCAGATCAAGGTGCTGGGCTCCTATCCTGTGGCCGTGCCCTGAGTGCTGCTGCGGTGGTCCTGGCCGCACCCCCTGATGCATCGCCGGCGGGCTGCCGGCGTTTACGGAATGATCGAACGATGAGCAACGCGCAACACTGGATCGCCCGCAAGGGCCAGCCCCTGCAGGGCAGCCTGACCATTCCCGGCGACAAGTCGGTCTCGCATCGCTCGGTGATGTTCGCCGCGCTGGCCGATGGCACCTCGCATATCGAGGGCTTCCTGGAAGGCGAGGACACCCGCGCGACCGCGCGCATCTTCAGCCAGCTGGGGGTGCGCATCGAAACGCCCAGCCCGTCGCAGCGCATCGTGCACGGCGTCGGCATCGACGGCCTGAAAGCGCCGGATGCACCGCTGGACTGCGGCAACGCCGGTACCGGCATGCGCCTGCTGGCCGGCCTGCTGGCAGGCCAGGCATTCGACTGCACGCTGATCGGCGATGAGTCGCTGTCGGGCCGACCGATGCGCCGCGTCACTGGCCCGCTGTCGCAGATGGGCGCGAAGATCGACACCCAGGATGACGGCACGCCGCCGTTGCATGTGCATGGCGGCCAGTCGCTGCACGGCATCGACTTCGCCTCGCCGGTGGCCAGCGCGCAGATCAAGTCGGCGGTGTTGCTGGCAGGCCTGTACGCACAGGGCGAAACTAGCGTTGTCGAGCCGCACCCGACCCGCGACTACACCGAACGCATGCTGTCCGCCTTCGGCGTGGACATCGAATTCTCGCCTGGCAAGGCCCGCCTGCGTGGCGGCCAGCGCCTGCGCGCCACGGACATCGTGGTGCCGGCCGATTTCTCCTCGGCCGCGTTCTACCTGGTCGCCGCCAGCATCATTCCCGGCTCCGAGCTGCGCCTGAAGCAGGTCGGCCTGAACCCGCGCCGCACCGGCCTGCTGCACGCGCTGCGCCTGATGGGGGCGGACATCACCGAAGAGAATCCTGCCGAGCAGGGCGGTGAACCGGTGGCAGACCTGGTGGTGCGCTACGCCCCGCTGAAGGGGGCACGCATTCCGGAGGAATTGGTGCCGGACATGATTGACGAGTTCCCGGCGCTGTTCGTGGCGGCTGCAGCCGCCGAAGGCCGGACCGTGGTCAGTGGCGCCGCCGAGCTGCGGGTGAAGGAATCCGATCGCCTTGCGGCGATGGCCACCGGCCTGCGCGCGCTGGGCATGCAGGTGGACGAGACCGAGGATGGGGCCACCCTGCACGGCGGTGTGCGCCTGGGCAGCGGCACCATCGAAAGCCACGGTGACCACCGCATCGCCATGGCATTCGCCATTGCCGGCCAGATCAGCGATGGCGAAGTGCGGATCAACGATATCGCCAACGTCGCCACGTCCTTCCCGGACTTCGATGGTCTGGCCCGCAGCGCCGGGTTCAACCTGGCCTGATCGGCATCGCGACCACCGGGCCATGCCCGGCGGATCGCATTGCCCGGCAGGTGCCAACTTCGTTGGCACGCTCACATCTCCCGGTAGGTGCCAACCTTGGTTGGCACGCTTTCCGCATAAAAGGACGGAGGCCGAAGCCTCCGTCTAAACATCACGAACCCCTCGTCCGCGATCAACGCTGCTCGGTACGGAAATCCACCGGGACCCGCACCACGCTGGCTACTGCGCGGCCATCCTGCACCGCGGGTTGGAACTTCCAGTTCTGCACGGTGCTGAGCACCGCACGATCCAGATCACGACTGCGCTCGCCGCTGCGCGAGACGATCGCAGCGTTGGCGACATTGCCGCGGGTATCCACATTCAGGCTGGCGATCACGCTGCCCTGCACGCCGCTACGCAGCGCGGCGGCGGGGTAGGTGGGCATGCGATTGCTGGCCAGCGGGCGGGCCTCACGGTTGCGCACTACCGGCGCGGCCTTCCGCGAAGCGGTAGCCGGGGTTGCCGGACGCGCAGCAGGCGCCGCTGCATCCGTCACCGCGGGCTGCTCAGGGGCCGGCAGCATGCGCTCACCGACCGGCGCCGGTGCCACGTCTTCCTGGTTCGAATGACGCAGCCAGAGCAGGGCGCCGGCAAACATCGCCACGATCAGCGCGATCCACATCCAAGGCGACGTGGGCTTGTGCTGCGCGCCTGAATCCTGCGGCAGCTGCGGCGAATGAAGGTCTTCGTGGGTGGTGGCGGTCATCGCAAACTCCTTCCGTCAATGGACGACGTGGGCAGTGTTGCCCGAGCCACGGACGGGAAGTGTCAGCGTTGCGTCAACGCCACCGGCAGGGTTCAGTTTGCCTGCCGGGAAGTGTTCAGTTACTGCGTCTTGAAGTCGAACGGCACTTCAATGCTGCCGGGTACGGCCTGGCCGTTGCTCTGCGCCGGAGTGAAGCGCCAGCGGCGCACAGCGTCGGTGGCGGCACGGTCGAGCTCGCGTGAACCGCTGCGCTGGATCACCGTGGCGTTGTTCGGATAGCCGGTGGCGTCCACGTCCACGCGTACCACCACCGTACCGGTTTCACCGGCGCGCAGGGCGGCGGCGGGATAGGACGGCGGCGGCGACTGGCCGGCAATCGGCATCGGCTGGCTGTTGCCGGTGGTCGCCGGCGCAGGGCCCGGTGCAGCCGGGGTCGCTTCAGCCAAGGGCGCGGGCGGCGGCGGGGCCGTTTCCACCAGCTTCGGCGCTTCTTCCTCCACCGGTGCCGGCTTGGCATCGGGCATGTCGCTGGAACCGGCCGCAGCGGCCAACGGTTCCGGCAGGGGCTCGATCTCGGCGGTTTCCTGCGGGGTCTGGGCAGCCGGATCGGCGCGGAAGAACTCCTTGTCGCGGCCGGTCAGCCAGACCAGCACGAACAGCAGTACGCCCACGCCGAAGGCGATGCCGGCGATCTTCAGGGCGTTGCGCGGGATATGCACAGTGAACGACTTGGCGGACGACGAGCGGGGTGCAGACATGGACCGGACCAGTACGGAATGGCTCGATTCTGCCACGGCGGGAATGAACCGGGCGGCAGAAATCCGTATAACAAGCGATAATCCCATCCCTGATACCCACCACGACACCTGCCATGCTTGATCCAGCCCTGCTCCGCCACCAGCCCGCCGACCTCGCCGAACGCCTGCGCACCAGCCGCGGCTTCGAGCTCGACGTGTCTGCCCTGGAGTCCCTGGAGGCTGATCGCAAGCGCATCCAGGTGCGGACCCAGGAACTGCAGAGCCTGCGCAACAGCCGTTCCAAGGCCATCGGCCAGGCCAAGGCCAAGGGCGAGGACGTTTCGGCCATCATGGCCGAGGTTGCTGCCTTCGCCGACGAGTTGAAGGCCTCGGAAGTGGCGCTGGACGAACTGCGCGAGAAGATCGAAGCGATCTCGATGGGCATCCCGAACCTGCCGGCTGATGACGTGCCGGCCGGTGCCGATGAGAGCGACAACGTCGAGCAGGCGCGCTGGGGTACCCCGCGCCAGTTCGACTTCAAGGTGCTCGACCACGTCGAACTGGGCGCCCGCAATGGCTGGCTGGACGGCGAGACCGCGGCCAAGCTGTCCGGTTCGCGCTTCACCGTGCTGCGCGGCCCGATCGCGCGCCTGCACCGTGCGCTGGCCCAGTTCATGGTCGACCTGCATACCGGCGAGCACGGTTATGAGGAAACCAACGTGCCGCTGCTGGTCAACGCCGATTCGCTGCGCGGCACCAGCCAGCTGCCGAAGTTCGAGGACGACCTGTTCAAGACCGCCGTGGGCGATTCCACGCGCTACCTGATCCCGACCTCGGAAGTGCCGCTGACCAACATCGTGCGCGACGAGATCGTCGATGCCGAGCGCCTGCCTTTGCGCATGACCGCCCACTCGATGTGCTTCCGTGCCGAGGCCGGCAGCGGCGGGCGCGACGTGCGCGGCATGATCCGCCAGCACCAGTTCGAGAAGGTCGAGCTGGTCTCGATCTGTCGCCCGGAAGAGAGCGATGCCGAACACCAGCGCATGACCCGCTGCGCTGAAGTGGTGCTGGAAAAGCTGGGCCTGCCGTACCGCAAGGTGCTGCTGTGCACCGGCGACATGGGCTTCTCGGCCATCAAGACCTACGACCTGGAAGTCTGGCTGCCGTCGCAGGAAACCTACCGCGAGATTTCCTCGTGCTCGAACTGTGGTGATTTCCAGGCCCGCCGCATGCAGGCGCGCTGGCGCAACCCGGCCACCGGCAAGCCGGAGCTGGCGCACACGCTGAACGGCTCGGGCGTGGCCGTTGGCCGCGCGATGATCGCGGTGATGGAGAACTACCAGAATGCCGACGGCAGCATCACCGTGCCGGAGGCCTTGCGCCCGTACATGGGTGGCCTGGAAACCATTGGCTGACAGCCAGCGCTTCGCGCTGCCGCCCGAGCATAGGCTCGGGCGCTACCGAGTTTGTGCTGCCCTCAGCTTCTCCAGCGGCACCCATCCCGGTTCGCCGTTCTCCGGCACGCACCACGCCCAGCCATTGAGCGTGCGCATTCCTCGCAGCAGCTGCCCCGGATCCACATCCAGCTCCCGCGCGCAGTAATCCTCCGTGGCATAGGCGTCACCCTGCGCATTGCGACCGATCACCGGCGCCGGCACGAAACCGGGCTGCTGCCCCTTGGCCTCGCACAGGAACCAGTCTTCCCAGCCCTCCGGGCCTTCATAACGTTCGCCCACCACCAGCGCCTGGCCACGGCGCAGGGTGATCGGGTGCGGAAATTCGCTGCGGTGCGCAGCCGTCACGATGTAGTTCATGACCCCAGCCTAACCCCCTGTAGAACCCCGCGCATAGCGCTGCATCCATGCATGGCGTAGATCTACCGCGCGTGCATCAGTAGATCCACGCCATGCGTGGATAGCGCAGGCCCTCAGGCCAGGCACCACAAAAAAGCGGCCCCGCTGTGCGGGGCCGCCAGGGTGGGCCGGAATGGGGGAGGGGATCCCGGCCCGCGTTCAGCGCCCAGACGAGGAGAGAGGGGCGCCGAACGCTGGGACGCGTTATGCGGCGACGGGTTCGGCCGCTTCGTGCGACGGCAGCGCCGCCAGCGCACCGGCAATGGCGTCTTCACGGTGCTGCGGCGAATAGGCGATGCCTTCGGCGCGCACGAATTCGATCTCGTTGATGCCCATGAAGGCGAACACCTGGCGCAGGAACGGCTCCTGGAAGTCGGCCGGCGAGTCGGTGTAGATGCCGCCGCGGCTGCTGGCGATGATCACCCGCTTGCCACCGGCCAGGCCCACCGGGCCGTTCTCGGTGTACTTGAAGGTGCGGCCGGCCACGGCCACGCGATCGATCCAGGCCTTCAGGGTGGACGGGATGCTGAAGTTGTACATCGGCGCGCCGATCACAACGATGTCGGCCTCCAGGAACTGCTGCATCACCTGTTCAGCATCGGTCGCTTCAGCGGCGTCGGTCTTGGCCAGCGAACTGCTGCGCAGGTGCGGTACCGGATTGGCGTCAAGATCGCGATAATCGACCTGCAGGCCGTCGATCTGGCTGGTGAAGCGGGCGACCACGGCGGCCGACAGCTGGCGCGAGACGGAATTGTCGCCAAGCACGCTGGCGTCGAGATGCAGAAGCTTCATGGCAGTCACCTGTGTTCTAGAAGAAGGGGGGCGGGATGGCCCCGCCGACGGAGAGAACGATAGGTTGTTGCAAAGGCGGAATAAAGGTGGTTGAATGCCACGTATTGTTCTAGATATGGAACTAGGGTATGCATGACCTGAATGACCTGTACTACTTCGCGATGGTGGTCGACCACGGCGGATTCGCCGCCGCCGAGCGCGCACTGGGTATTCCCAAGTCGCGCCTGAGCCGCCGCATCAGCCAGCTGGAAACCGACCTGGGCGTACGCCTGCTGCAGCGCTCCACGCGCCGTTTCGCGGTCACCGATGTCGGCACCAGTGTGCATCGCCATGCGCAGACGATGCTGGCCGAGGCCCAGGCCGCCCGCGAAGTGGTGGACCGCCTCAGCGCGGAGCCGCGCGGCGTGGTGCGCGCCAGCGTGCCGGTGTCACTGGCGCAGATGCAGCTTCCCAAGCTGCTGCCCAAGTTCCTTGAGCAGTACCCGAAGGTGCGGCTGCAGCTGAACATCAGCAACCGCCGCGTGGACATCATCAACGAAGGCTACGACGTGGCCCTGCGCGTGCGTTCGCGCCTGGACGACGACGGCAGCCTGGTGATGCGCAGCTTCGGCCAGGTGCAGGAACTGCTGGTGGCCAGCCCCAAGTACCTGGACCGCGCCGGTCGCCCCAAGGACCCGGAAGAGCTGACCCAGCACGTCACCCTCAGCATCAGCGAAGACGAAGCCCGCCAGCGCTGGGAACTGCATGGCCCGGAAGGCGAAGTGCGCCGGGTCGACCTGCAGCCGCGCGTGGCCGGCTTCGACTTCCCGCTGCTGCAGAGCATGGTGAAGGACGGTTTCGGCATCACCATGCTGCCGGAAACCGTGTGCGCCGACGCCGTGCGCAATGGCGAGCTGGAAGTGGTGCTGCCGGACTGGTCACTGCCGCAGGGCGTGTGCCACGCCGTGTTCGCCTCGCGCCGCGGCCTGTTGCCGGCGGTGCGCGTGTTCATCGACTTCCTGGCCGAGCACCTGCCGCCGCAGCTGGAGGCTTCGCGCCTGGATTGCGGTGGCGCCTGTGAAAAGGCCAAGGAGCGGATCAAGGCCAGTGCACTGGGCGCGCTGGCGGTGGATGCGGGCTGAGGCACCTACCCGCAACTGCACCGCCAATCCGTGAAACGGTAGCGCCGGGCCATGCCCGGCGTTGCTGTTTTCCGGCCCCGGTCAGTTCCGGTGGAACAGCCGGTCCCAGAAGCTGCGGCGTTGCGGTGCGGCCGGTGGCGGTTCGGCCGCAACGACGGGTGCTTCCAGAACCGCCATCAACTCCGCGCTGCGCGGCTTCTTCAGGAACCGCGCGTAGTCCAGATAGCCGGTCACCTTGCTCATGTGCAGGCGCTCGGGCATCGTCGGTAGCTCGCCACCCTGTAGCAGCACCCGCAATGCCTGCGGGCGGTCCAGGCGGATTGCCTCGTACAGAGCGGTGCCGCCACAGCCTGGTTCGATCTGGTTGGCGCGCTGCGGCGCGTCCTTCAACAGGTCGCGCAGTGCGTTCGCATCATCGCGTTCCACCGCCGCTACAAGCCGTGCCAGCGCTTCAGCCTCTTCGGGTGGAAGGCTGTCGCGATAGGCCTGGTCGGCGATCTCGCGCTCGTCGCGCCCGTCTCCGCCCTGGATGCACAGGAAATCGGTGACCAGAGCGACTGGAATGCCGGACGTATCCAGCGCCCAGTAGCTGGGGTAAACGCCGTCGCCCCAGCCGCTGGTGAATACGACCAGGCCATGCGGTGAGTCCTCGCCCCAGGGGCGGTATTGGGTGCCTTCGTCCAGGCCATCATGGTCGATCAGCGCATCCGACCACTCGCCGCCTTCGTCGCCATCGGCTCGTTCGATCAGGGCCAGCAGTGCCTGCTGGGTGTCGGTGTCCATGAAGCAGCCGGTGCCGGCGTCGACCGGGTAGCCGATGAAGCTGTCCTCATCCAGTCCGGTCAGGTCCTGCGTGGTCCAGCGCGCCATCTGCCAGTGCAGGGCAGACGCAGTGAGGGCTTCGCGGGGCTTGAACCAGACCACGGCCAGCGCCGGCCGGCCGCTGTGCACGATGATCTCGACCGGATGCCGACCCACCGGAGCGGTGTAGTCGGCCAGCGCCGGTGCCTCGGCCTGGACCAGCGGATCGCAGACCACCAGATGCCCGCTGCTGACCGGCAGGTGTCCAGCGAAAGCGCGGTGCAGGGCCACTGCGGCCAGCTGGGTGTCGTCCAGCAGGGTGGTGCGCAGGTTGGCCAGGTCGAGGTGGGCCATGGGGGCTCCGAGTGCAGTGGAGGCCCCACCGTGCCGGATGCGAAGGGCAGGGGCAAGGTGGTCTTGGGCAAATGGCCTTCACGTGCGAGAATACGCCGCTGCCCGGGCGACCGGGACCCGATTGGAGAGATGGCCGAGCGGTTTAAGGCACCGGTCTTGAAAACCGGCGAAGGGTCAAACCTTCCGTGGGTTCGAATCCCACTCTCTCCGCCATGATTCCACAAGGCCCCTGGCGACAGGGGCCTTCTTGTTTTCTCAAGCTTCTCTACCCGCGACGCCCATCCTTCGGCTTGTTGTGGCACAACGGATAGCTGGAGCACGACCGGAACGCCCCATGCGGCCCATTGCGGTCCACGAACACGCCCACCCTGCACGCTGGGCAGCGCTCTTCCGAAATGGCCGCACCTGAAATCGCGGTTACTTCCACTGCTCCGTCCTTTACCAGCTCATCCAGGAATGGCGAGTGCTTGCCCTGCAGGGTGAACATCGCAACCGACCGCCGCGCACGCGTGAGCGCGACATAGAACAACCGTCGTTCTTCGCTCAATGGGTAGGTATCGCCGTCCGGCATCGCCAGCGAAAGCACCGGGTCATCCGCACGCAGGCTCGGGAAGCTGCGGTTGATCATGCCCGGCAGGATCACGTAGTCCGCCTCGCGCCCCTTCGATCGATGTGCGGTCAGGAACTCGACGTCCATCGTGCTGCCAAAGGCCGTCTTCCAATCCGAAGGCATCGCACCGCGATCCGCGCGATACCGCCCCAGAACAAAGACCGTCACGCGTCCATTGCGGCCCTGCGCCACCGCGCCTGACAACAGTTGCTGGTGCAGCTTCGAAAGGTACTGGCGAACGCCATCCTGCACCTCCTCACGCCGGTTCATCTGGAACGCCTGCAGCACCGGGCGGACTGCCGGCGCAGCAGAGCGGACCTTCTTGGCCATCTGCGCGGGGTTGCGGCTGATGAAGCGGCTGGAAACATCACACAGTGCCTGCGGGCAGCGGAACGTCTGCTCCAGTTTCAGCACCTGGCCATGCCCCATCCACTCGCGGAAACCGGTCATCACCGAAACGTCGGCGCCAGCGAAGCGATTGATCGACTGCCAGTCATCGCCCACCGCAAACAGATAGCGGCCCGGTTGGCTGACCAGCGCACGGCAGAGGCGCGCACGGGCGCGCGAAGCGTCCTGGAATTCGTCGGCCATCACCAGTTCGTAGGGTGATTCATAGTGGCCCTGTTCCAGCAGCCCGGCGGCCATGTTGAGCATGTCTTCGAAATCAATGCTGCGCTCGTCAGCCAGTGCATCGTCCCAGGCCTGGAAAACCGGCCCGGCGATCTCCAGGAAGCGCCGGTAGCGTTCCTTGAACTGATCCTCAGGCATCTGCCGCAGGCGCGCTGCCATATCCTCCAGCGTCAGGCAGTTGCTCTTGGCGTGCGCAATGAAGGTCCGCATCAAGCCGATCAGGTCGGCATCGGGCATCGGCCTGGCACCCTGGTCAGTCAGCTCGCGATCCGGGTTCGGGTCGAGTTCGACACCAGACGCACCCAGCCGCTCGGTCAGATCCTGCAGGGCCTGTCCACTGCGCAGGCCAAATGACGTCGTCTCGACCAGGGCGGAGCCGCGCGCCACATGCTGCTGGCGCTTCCAGTGCATCCCTTCGCTGTAATCGGCAAAGTGCGGCGGCGGCTGGCCATGGGCATCCAGCGCGAAGTGCTCGTGATACAGCCGGGCGTCCGGGTAGTAGAAGTCCGGACGATACTGGCGGTGGGTGTCTGTCGCGGTATCGAACTCGTAGCGCCGCTCGTAGTCATACGCCACGCCGTTGTAGAACAGCCAGTCGGCGATCACGCACTCTTCCAGGCTCTTTACCCGCTCGCCCTGCAGTGTGCGGATGTAGGGCGTGCCATCGCGGTCGTAGCCATCGGCCTCCATTTCCGCGCCGAATGGCGGCAGGTCGCGCCCGAATACCAGGCGGAACATGTCCCACTGGGTGCGGAAGTGGGTCGAGCGATCCTTCAGGTCGTCCACCAGGTCGGCCAGCTTGTTGAAGCCCAGCGCCGCGTCGACCGCCCATTCCGGGATATCCGGCTTGCGCCCCGTGGCCTTGGCGATGATGGACAGGCCCAGGGCGTGAAAGGTCCGGGCCTCCACTACGGTGTCGCCCATGCCGAGCCGGCTGAAGCATCGCTGTGCGCGCTCCTGCAGCTCCTGGGCGGCATCCTTGTTGAAGGCGAGCATCAGGATCCGTTCGGGTTCGACAAAGCCGCGATCAATGGCATACGCGGCCTTGGCGACCATCGTGGAGGTCTTCCCGGAGCCGGCCGCGGCCACGACCTGCACGCGGTTGTCGAAGCAGATGACGGCGCGAGCCTGCTCCTCGGTCAGCGGCCTGCTCTCGACCCGGTCCAGGATGGGCTTGGCCAGACCCAGTTCGCGGGTCGCCATTGCCTCATTGGCGTCCGCCCACACGGCGGGCCAATCCAGCTGCCAGTCGTGCAGTGCGTCCAGCGCGATGCGGTGGCCGGGCGCGTGCAGGTCGTCATGCACCTCCTCGTCGAGGAACAGCTGCTCCAGCTTGGCGGGCGGCAGGGGCAGGGCGGGGCGGTCGGCCAGCAACGCCTGCTGCTGTTCGTACGTGATCCAGCGGCGTCCGGTAGTACCTCGGTCGGCAAGCGCATCTGCCTCGGCCAGCCACGCCTGGATCTGCGCCAGAACGTGCTCAAACAGTGCCTTGCGCCCCCGCCTGGAGCGCGCGAAAAGCACGTGCTGCACGGCAGCGGCAAGCCGGGAGCCCTGGCTGTTGGGCAGCCCATCCACGGACAGTGCTTCACCGCGCTCGGTCGTCAGTTCGACCCTGGACCAGAGCACGCCGCGAACGACCCGCACGCTGTGTTCGTTCGCTACATGCTGGCGGTACTGCCTGCCGTCGATCAAAAGCGCGACCTGTTCGCCATCCAGCCGCAACTGCCAGTCCGGCGAGCGGGTCACACGCTGGCCCCAGCCCGAGGGGCGCCATTCCATAGACATCCAGATACTGCCTTGCGTACGTCACCGGGCGTAAAGCGCCCTTGCCGACCCATGATAAGGCGGCTTGGCATGGCACGCTGCGTTTCCGGTCACTCGCGCACGCGAGCCAGCGATGGCATTGCACCCTCGCCAGCGCGACAGGCGTCAGGCGTTCACATCCACGACGATGCGGCCGCGCACCTTGCCGGGGATGATCTGCTCATAGACATCCAGCACCTCTGCCAGGCCGATCTGCTGCACGGTGCTTTCCAGCTTCCGCGGATCCAGGTCGGTTGCGAGCCGATCCCAGGCGCGCTGGCGAACCTCTTGTGGCGCATTCACCGAATCGATGCCGGCAAGGGTCACATTGCGCAGGATGAAGGGCAGCACCGAGCCGCGCAGCGCATCGCTCTGGGCCAGGCCACAGGCGGCCACGGCACCGCGGTACTTCGTTTCGGCGATGGCATTGACCAGCGTCGTGCCGCCGGCCACATCCACCACGCCGGCCCAGCGCTCGGCACTCACCGGCCGCTCGCGCGGTTCGGAAAGCTGCGCACGATCGATGATCTCGGCCGCACCCAGGTTGTGCAGATAGTCGGCGTGCTCCGGTCGCCCGGTGGCGGCCACCACGCGGTAGCCCAGCTTCGAGAGGATCGCCACCGCGATCGAGCCGACGCCGCCGTTGGCGCCGGTGACCAGCACATCGCCCTGTGCAGGCGCCACCCCGGCATGTTCCAGGGCCAGCACGCACAGCATCGCGGTGTAGCCAGCGGTGCCGATGGCCATGGCGTCGCGGGTTGTCAGGTTGTCGGGAATCCGGTTGAGCCACTCGCCCCGCACGCGCGCGCGCTGGGCCAGGCCGCCGTGGTGGCCCATGCTCAGGTCCCAGCCATTGAGCACGACGCGATCGCCGGGCTTGAAGTTGGCCCTGCTGGATTCCAGCACTACGCCTGCCAGATCGATGCCTGGAATGAGCGGGAACGTCCGGATGACCGGACTCTTGCCGGTGAGCGCCAGCGCATCCTTGTAGTTGAGCGTGGAGTACTCGACCTGTACCAGGACGTCGCCGTCCATCAGGTTGGCCTCGTCGAAATCGACCAGTTCGGTCGAAAGCTGGTTGTTCGTCTTGCGGGTCAGCAGTGCTTTGAACGTCATGGATGGCCTCACATTCATGGGATGGGGCCATGCTAGGCTCGCGCCTCTATCGCAACAAGAACGACGATTTTCCGTAGGTACTATGGTTTTCCGGAGTATGCATGCGTAGCAAACGGTGGGACGGCAAGAGTGGTTGCGCGGTGGAAGTCACGCTGTCGGTCATCGGTGGCGTGTGGAAGCCGATCATTCTGTTTCACCTGATGACCGGCAAGCGGCGTTTCATGGAGCTGACGCGGCGGGTGCCCAATGCCACCCAGTCCATGCTCACCAGTCAGCTGCGTGAACTGGAAGCAGATGGCGTTGTGATCCGCCACGTGTACCCGGAAGTGCCGCCGAAGGTGGAATACGAGCTGTCCGAGTTCGGCCGCACGCTGGTGCCGGTGCTGCTGGCCATGCGCGAGTGGGGAGAAACCTATCGCGGCCATGGAAGCACGGAAGGCGATTGCCAGGGTTGAAGACACTTCCGGTTCCACTGCGGGGGCGCATTCCGGCCGGATGCGCTCGCGCTTACACGCAATACGGATGGGTTGAATGACACCACCCGTAGCGGCTGGAGCGATGCCCCTGGCAGGAGGGGCATCACGGGTACTACGGAGCAGCTTTCGGTTGACGCGGATCGGCAATGATCCGCGAGGGGGATCCATACAGCACCAAGACCCGCGTGCCGGTGCTGAACACCGGGTCCGGGCCCTGCACAACGGTCATCAGATTGCCGTTCTCCGTCTGCACCACGTACTCCAGGCCCTTGGCCTGGGAGAGTGCGCGTTCAGAGGCCGCACCGGCAATCGCGCCTGCCACCAGGCCGCCAATGGCACCGATGGCCGCTGCCTGGTCGCTGCCGCCGATGGTGGAGCCGGCCCCCCCGCCAGCCGCAGCGCCGGCAACGGCTCCGCCTCCCTGCGAACCGTCGATACTGACCGCGCGAACGCTGATGACCGTACCGCCCACCGTGCGGTTGACCTGTCCCACCGAGCCGATGGAGTAACTGTCGGTGCGCACGTTGGGTGCGCAGGCCGTCAGCATTGCCGCCACCGAAGCGGTCAGCAACGGGCGTCTCACGGCGCTTCCTGCTTGTTGGGGAACATCGGCTTGGTGATGTCCACGGTCTCCAGCGCCTGCAGGAACTGGGCGATGTTGTTCTGCGCCGAGCGGCTGATGGATTCGCGAGCGCGAATGACACCGGCAAATGCATAGTTGAACGGCACCTCGCCGGAAGCGCTGACGTCCTGGGTGTAGACGATGCTGCCGGTGGCACGATCGATCAGCTCATAACGGGCGATCGTCTTTGTGGTCATCGATGCCCCGAAACTGGGAATGTCAATGGCCAGGATCTTCACCGACAGGCTCAGCTTCACCGGCGCATCGTCGCGGAACACCGCCATCTTGTTCAGTGCTTCGGTCAGCGCGTTCTGCCACATCTGCGGCACTTCGTGCTGGGCCTGCGCCGGGATCTTGCCTTTGGCCTCGTCCGGGCGTGCCAGTGTGACCGTCAGCGACTTCAGCTCACCGTCGATCTTCTTGCTGCTGACCCCGACGTTCGGCACCGAGAAATTGAGCGGCGGATTGGTGGTGCAGCCCACCAGCGACACAGCGAGGATCGCTGCGAACAGAAACTTCTTCATCCATTTTCCCCTGTGGTTACGCTGAAACATCCATGGTGTGTCTCGTGCTCGTCCGCAACGTCCGTGCTGCACCGCGTGCTTTGCCGCCGGCGACCTGCTGGTGTGGCTGAACGCGCAAAAGCATACCTGAATCGGGGGCGCATGCGCGGCCGCCCCGCGGCTCGCCTGAATTCCCAAAAGGGGGACCGGATCAATGGCTCAGAAGCGGTAGGCCGCCTGCACATACACCCGCCGCGGCTCGCCCGGGAAATGCCCGTTGCGCTCGATGAAGCCGCTGGCCGCGTACACCTTGTCGAACAGGTTCTTGACGTTGGCCTGGAACTGCCACTGCTTCCACGTGGTCTTCCAGCTCATGTCGAACGCCGTGTAAGCCTTGACCGTCTGCCCATCCAGGCTGACACGCTGGCCCACATGGTCGGCGCCGAAGCCAATGGCCGAATTGATCGACGGCAGGTCGTAGCGCGTCCACAGGCCGAGCTTGTTGCGTGGCGCATTCGCGAAGCGGTCTCCGGAGGCATTGGTGATGCCGTTGGGGCCGGCATCCTTCACCCGTGCGTCGTTGTAGGCGTAGGTCAGGTTCACCACCCAGCGCTCGGTCACGTCGGCCAGCAGGTCCAGTTCCATGCCCGTGCTGCGTACCAGGCCCAGCGCGGCCAGCTGGTTCACGCCGTCCCGCACTTCGCCGGTGGCCTGCACGATCTTGCTGCGGTCGATGCGGTAGGCCGCCATGTTCAGGGTCACACGGTCGGCCAGCAGGGATTTCAGGCCGATTTCCCATTGCCTGCTGCGCTCAGCGTCGAAGGGCCCACCGGCTGCCGGATTCTGGTTGGCGGCACTCTGCGGCACGAAGCCGCTGGCGATGTTGGCATACAGGTTCACGCCGTCCCGGACGGTAAAGGTACTGCCCAGCCGCCAGCTGAGGTCGTTGCCATCCACGCTGCCACCAGTGATGCGATCGTCGTCCTGGAAACCATCCCAACGCAGTCCGGCCAGCACATGCCAGCGCGTGCCCAGTGCCAGCTCATCCTGCAGATAGCCACCGTAACGCTTGCTGCGGGTGGCGGTGCTGCGCCAGGGCAGGGCGGCCAGGTTGTAGTCGTGCCAGGTGCTGGCGTCATAGACCGGGTTGAACAGATCGATGCCGCGCACCGGACCGGCGCCGCGTGCCAGGTCGGCACTGTTGGCGGTCTGCGCGGTGAAGTCGGCGTCGAGCTGGTAGACGTCGGCGCCGAACAGCACCTTGTGTTCGATACGGCCGGTGTTGATCCGCCATACGGCATTGCCGCTGGCGGTGAACGCCTCGTTGTCGCGGATCTGGTTGCGCAGCTGGCGCGTCATCCACTCGGCCACGCCATCGCGGTCACGATCGATCAGGCCCATCGGTTCGTGGTACATCTGGTGCTCGTTGTTGCTGAACCAGCGCGCAGCAATGTCCACGTCCAGCGTATCGAGCGGTGCGAAGCGATACTGCGCCAGTGCGACCCTGGCGCGCATGTCGAGGAAATCACTGGCCTCGTTGTGGTTCCATCGCCGGTCGGTCAGGAAGCTGCCGGCATCGTTCACCGGCACGCCGCGCAGCCGGTTGCCGCCCAGGTTCTGGGTGATGTCGGTGAACTGCAGCACCAGCTCGCCGGTCTGGCCAACGTCGAAGGCCAGCGAGGCATCGCCGATCACGCTTTCGCTGTCGGCATTCCAGCGCACGCCCTGCTCGGTGTCGGCATACAGGCCGGCGCGATAGCGGATGCTGCCGTTGGCATTCAACGGGCCGGTGCCTTCGATCGATCCGGCGCGGAAGTCCTTGTCGCCTGCCTGCAGTTCGATCCGGCGTTCGGCGGTAGCCCTGGGCTTGCGCGTCACGTAGTTGATGACACCGCCCGCATCACCACCGCCGTACAGCGCACCGGCCGGGCCCTTCAGAACTTCCACGCGTTCGATGTTGAACAGCTGCGGTACCGAGAAGCCTGCATAGGGATCACCGCGCAGACCGTCGTAGAGCACGTTTTCCTGGCGGAAACCGCGCAAGGTAACGCCGGCATAGCTGAAGAAGCTGATGCCGCTGATGCTGCGATACAGGTCGGTGACCTGACGCGCGGCCTGGTCGTCGATCAGCTCGCGCGGCACGACCTGGATCGACTGAGGGACCAGTTCCAGAGGCGTGTCAGTGCGGGTGCCGACAGCGGCATCGTTGGCGCGGTAAAGCGTCTGCGCGCGGCTGCGGACTTCGACCTTGTCCAGATCCTTCGGGGCGTCGGCTGGGGCTTGGGAGGCCAATGCAGGCGTCGCCAGGGAAAGGGACAGCGCCGCGCAGAGCGCGTTCTTCAGAAGGGCGGGAGGGGGCATGAGGGAGTCAGGATGGGCTGCAAATGAGAAAGATTAGCATTTGCACAGGTTCGTGGCCCATCCCCCCTGGTGCGCTGTGGACGCAGGCTCGGGTGGGTGTACGGTGTGCCCGGCAAAGCCACCCGCACACCGGTGCGGCCCCCCACGTGCCATCAGCGGTGCGAGGTCGGCGGCAAAGCGTCCGCGCCGGAGTCCTCACTGGGACGCGGATTCGGTTCGCTTCAGCAACGCGCCCGCTAGGGCGATGCCACCACGGCCTGCGCGCGGCGCGCGGCCTCGGTCATTACCGAGGCCAGCTGCTTCAACGAGTAAGGCTTGCGCAGCAGGGTAAAGCCGTGGCCCGGATCCCGGGCAAGCAACTCGCTGTAGCCGCTGGTGAGGATGACGGGGAGCTCTGGCAGGCGGTCGCGGATGGTGCGGGCCAGATCCAGTCCGTTCATGCCCGGCATCACGACGTCGCTGAACACCACGTGGAAGCGCGAGGCATCCCGTTCCAGCTCCGCCAAGGCCTCGTCTGCATTGCGCGCAAGCATCACGCTGTAATCGAGCTCGCGCAGGGCGCCAACCGCAAATTCGGCCACGTCGACGTTGTCTTCCACCACAAGCACGCAGACGCCGTGGCCATGCTGCAGCCCCGATTGCGCCGCCGGCCGTTCCGTCGTTTCTCCTGCCTGCGCCAGCGGCAGGTACAGCGTAAAGCGGCTACCGGCGCCCGCCTGGCTCTGCACGTCCACCTCGCCTTCGGACTGCTTGACGAAACCGAACACCTGGCTGAGACCGAGCCCGGTCCCGGCACCGACGCTCTTGGTGGTGAAGAAGGGCTCGAAGATGCGGTCGACCACTGCAGGGTCGATGCCTGCGCCGGTATCGGTGACACTGATGGCAGCAAAGTCGCCCTTCATCGGGGCGGCGAAGCGCACCGAAGGCACCGCAGTGACCTGTTCCACTTCGATGGTCACCCTGCCGTGCCCGTCGATCGCATCGCGGGCGTTGACCGCGATGTTGATCAATGCGGTGTCGAGTTGGGTCCGGTCCAGCAGCACGGGCAACGGCGTACTGGGCAACGACAACGATACCTGGATGCGCGCGCCCAGAACCGTGGTGATGATATCCGAGAGCGCGTGCACGCTCTCGCAGAGATCGAAGACCTCCGGCGACAGGCTCTGGCGACGCGAGAAGGCCAGCAGCTGCGCGGTCAGCTTGGTGGCGCGGTCCGATGCTGTTGCAATGGCCTGGATGTACCGGCGCCGGGAGTCGTCTGCCGGCCACGTATGCAGGAGCATGTCCACCGAACCGGTGATGACCTGCAGCAGGTTGTTGAAGTCGTGGGCCACCCCGCCGGTGAGCTGGCCGATCGCTTCCAGCTTCTGCGATTGCCGCAGCTGCTCGCGGGCGCGGACCAGTTCCAGGTGGGCCTCCCGCGCCTGCTCGGTGATCGCCGCGACCTGGCGGCTGTGCAGGTCGCGCTCGATCACCCGTTCGGTCTGCTCGCTCACCACGCACAGGATGCCCGCCACACTGCCGCAGCCGACGCGCAGCGGCGAATAGGAGAACGTCCAGAATGTTTCGCGCAGCGTGCCGTCGCGGTCCATCATCAGGGGCAGGTTCTTGAAGCTGCGGCTGGTGCCGGCAAAGGCATCGTTGACCGCCTGCACCACATCCGGCCATACGTCGGTCCAGACATCCTCCAGGCGATTGCCCATCGCGCCGTGCAGCTTTTCCCCCAGCATCGGCAGGTAGGCATCATTGAAGAAGAAGGCCTTGTCTTCCTTGCCCCAGGCGAGCCAGAGGGGTTCGGGCGAATCAAGGATCATCGCCAGCAACATGCGGAGCTCGGCCGGTGCGCTCGCGGCAGTGGCCGAACGCGCCCAGTCACTGTCCTGCAGCAGTCGGTAGGCAAGCTGCTCAGGCGCCGAGACGGGCAGGGGAAAAGGATGCATGGCCGCCATTGGCGCAGGAAGGTGGCGCAGCATAGCCGAGTGGATGTCATGGCGCCCTGCACATCACCGGTATGAAGGGCATCACCACTTCGGTTGACGGGGCAGCGTTGCACCTCTGTCCTGCAGGTTGCCGCGATCGGGACCGCCGCGCGCTGCTCACTACGCCCGCGGACTCTGCCCCTGGCGGAAGGTCGCGAAGGCGGCCTGATCGCCGCGTCTAGTCCTCACGTGCGGTCCGCGCGGCGAGGGCGTCGCGGCCGGCGTCGGTGAGATCGATATCCCCGTCTTCCGCCTGTACCGCCAAACCCGCGTTGACTGCCCACGTCGCCGCGTCGCCGCGCACCGGTTGCGCAGCGGCGATTGCCTCCAGGATCTCCCGCTGTTGCGCCGTCATGCCCATGAGCCGGCCCTCAGATGCCCAGCAACGAGGTCGGTTGCCAATCCGACAGCCTGGCGTGGCTGACCGGTTGGTGGCAGCCGCACCCGTCGCAGCGGAACAGTGCTCCACCCGGAAGGTGAACCAGATTGTCTTCGCTGGCCGAACTGGTCGAGGAGCAATGCCGGCAGGTAACAGTGAGCGCAGTGATGCGCTGCACGCCGCCGGACAGATCGAACACGGCCTCGAATGCGCGAATGACAGGATGGGCAGTGTCCGGCATCTGGATCTCGACAGGGCAGGGAGGTTGGGAGATCGCATCGTCGCGCGTTGGCCGTGATGGCGCAGTCAGCCAGATGCATGGACACGATCAAGACAGGCGCGGCAATGGGGAGGGGTTCCTTTTCAGGGATCCTTTCCAATCAGGTCCCACGGCTTGTCACAGCCGTCGCGCTCGCTTGATCACACTCCACGCCCTTGTTGCAGCGGGTCCCGCAGGACAATGAAGGCGACAGAAGAAGTCCCGCCCTGCCGGCTCAGGCGATGCAGATCATCAGTACCGTGCACAGCACCAGCATCAGCACGAACACACGCCGGCTCAGCGCCAGGCACGCCAGATAGGCGGCCAGCGCCCATGCAGCCAGCAGCGCGCAGGCCACCAGCCACAGCCCGATGGCCATCACCGATCCGGCCGCCAATGCAGATAACGCGATGGCCTTGAACAGCGCCACGCCCAGCACACTGCCCAGCATGCCGGCCTGCAAGGCAATGGCATCGTGGTGGGCAGGAACGCGGTGGTGGCGCATTGCGGGTCCGGTGCAGGCCGAGGGGCGTCGGCTGCACTTTGCCCAAAGGCACATCCACGAAATGTGTTCATTGCACCCGAAGCGCGTGGTCGAGCATCCTTGGTGGAACACCCCTCGGCAGATTGCAGGTGCTGCCGGTACGAAGCGCCGTGCTGGTCAAGGCGCTGGCATCCACTTGCCTGTGAATGCCGGTTCTTCAGTGGCTGCCGGCGACGGCGGCCTTACGCTTCCTGTCCAGTGACACCGCCACGCACCACAGCAGCAGGCCGCCAATGGCAGTGGCCGCACCGACATAGCCGGTGCTGGCCGGGCTGAAGCCGGCGCTGATCGCCATGCCGCCCAGCCAGGGGCCGAGCGCATTGGCGGTATTGAACGCGGCGTGGTTGGAGGCGGCCGCCAGCGTCTGCGCTTCACCGGCCACGTCCATCAGGCGGGTCTGCAGCACTGCCGCCAGCGCGCCCATGGTGCCGACGGTGATGATCATCGGGCCGATCGTCCACACGGACTGCGCGGCCAGCGGATACAGCAGCAGCATCAGGATCGACCACAGCAGGACCACGGCGGCGGCCTTGAAGTGGAACCTGTCCACCAGCCAGCCACCGGCGATGTTGCCGATGATCGCGCCGATGCCGAACACGCCCACCGCCAGCGGCATCCACGATTCGGCCACGGCGGTGACCTGCACCAGGGTCGGAGCCAGGTAAGTGAACACGCAGAACATGCCAGCGAAGCCGACTGCGCCGATCGCCAACGCCAGCCACACCTGGGACGTGTTGAAGGCGCGCAGTTCGCGCATCGGCGAGGTGCGCACCTCGTCCGGATCCGGCAGCAGGAAGCGGGCGATCATCGCCACGGTGGCGATGGCCAGCACGCTGACCAGGGCAAAGGCGGTGCGCCAGCTCAGCTGCTGGCCCAGCCAGGTGGTCAGCGGGTTGCCGACCAGGATTGCGATCGACAGGCCCAGCAGCACCCGCGACATCGCCTGGCCGCGCTGGCCGGCAGGGCTGATCGCCGCGGCCACCAGCATCGCAACGCCGAAGTAGGCGCCATGCGGGAGGCCGGCGACGAAGCGTGCCGCCAGCATGGTGCCGTAATTGGGTGCCAGCGCGCTGGCGAGGTTGCCCACCGCGTAGAAGCCCATCAGCGCCAACAAGAGCTTGCGGCGCGGGAAGCTGGCACCCACGAAGGCGAGGATCGGCGCACCGACGACAACGCCGATGGCATAGGCGCTGATCAGGTGACCGACCTGCGTTTCGGAGATCGACAAGCCGCGACTGATCTCCAGCATCAGGCCCATGCTGGCGAACTCGCTGGTCCCGATGGCGAAGCCACCCAGAGACAGGGCGAGGATGATCAGGGTGCGCTGACGGGGCGTCAGCCGCGCAGCCAGGGAAGAAGTGGGGCTCATGCGGGGGGCGCGACGGGGCGGGGGAGCCCCCCATTGTACTGCTGCACCGCAACAAGGGCAGCCGCGCTCAGGTAAATCAGCGTTCGATCAGTGACACGCCGCCCCCCGCTGTCCGTGCGGCCTGGTCAGATGCCCAGCGCTGCCCGGGCGTGCGCGTACTTGCCGCGCAGGCGCCCGGCCGTCGCCGCGTCGAGCATCGCCAGGCGCTGCGGATCGGCGTTGTCATCCAGATCGGCCCGCTTCACCTTCAGTGCCAGCGGTGGGCGGCAATGCGCGCGTAGTAGCTGTCCGCGTCGGGGGCCGCGGCGCGCTTGAGCAGGTGCACCGCCTCGCGCAGCGGGGCGGGGAATGCCTCGATGCGTGCGGCAAACGCCGGGCAGTCCTCGGCGACATCATGCAGCCACGCCACCACTTCGGCGTCATCGTCGCCGCGCACCGCAGCCGCCACCCGTGCCACATGACCGATGTAAGGCTGGCCGGCCTTGTCCATCTGGCCGGCGTGCGCCTCGGTGGCCAGGGTGCGGGCAAGTGCTACCCAGTCCATATCGGTCTCCTTGGATATCGGCGCGCAGTTTCGCGCAAAAGCAGGGAGCGGTTGTCGATGCGGCGATGACACTGCGATGGGCATGATGGCTGGGCAGGGGCGCGGCGTCGCCCCGAGGAGGAGGAGTTCGATGCAGGAATTCAGGCATGTGCTGGAAACCCGTGGCCGCTTCCAGCTGGTAGCGGTGTCCCACGAGCCGGTGTACGCTCCGGGCGATGTGGTCGGCCATGCGGTCGTTGCCGACGATGGGGATCGTCTGACCGACCTGGTATCGCTGGCCGAAGCGCGCCAGTTGCTGTTGCAACGGGTGCGTGAAGAGGGCGAAGAGCCCGGGCTGGAGAACGAAAATCACCTGCGGAAAAAGGCGTCGCGCTGGCGCCGCCGCTAGGCCGTCGCGCCCTCGTGCGCATCATGGAGGATTCGGGTGTTGCCCAGTAAGAAGTATCTGCTCATCGCCATCATCACGCTGGCGACCCTGCTGCTTGGTTTCGTGTTTTCCGGCTACCTGACGCTGCTGTTCCTGGGCCTGGATACCAAGCTGTTCACCTGGAACACCTACTACCAGTACTTCAACGCGCTGGACCAGCCACAGGTCGCGCCCTTCGTTGGCAAGATCCGATGGGCCGGCTACGTGGGCTTCGGCCTGCCGCTGCTGGTATTGGTGGTGACCGGCCTGGTGCTGCTGCTGAAGAAGGACAAGCGCTCTCTGCACGGCGATGCACGCTTTGCCACCGGCGCCGACCTGGCCAGGCATGGCATGTTCAAGAAGACCGGCCAGAGCATCGTGGTCGGCAGCCATGGTGGCAAGCTGGTGCGCCTGGATGGCCAGCAGTTCGTCATCCTGGCCGCGCCCACCCGCTCGGGCAAAGGCGTGGGCGTGGTCATCCCGAACCTGCTGGAGTACGGCGAATCTCTGGTGGTGCTGGACATCAAGCAGGAAAACTTCGACCTGACCAGCGGCTGGCGCGCCAGCCAGGGTCAGGAAATCTACTTGTTCAATCCTTTCGCCGAGGACCGGCGCACGCATCGCTGGAATCCGCTCAGCTACGTCTCCGACGATCCCGCGTTCCGCGTCTCGGACCTGATGAGCATCGCTGCGATGCTGTATCCGGATGGGGCCGAGGACCAGAAGTTCTGGGTCAGCCAGGCGCGCAACGCGTTCATGGCCTTCGCGCTGTACCTGTTCGAGAACTGGGACGACGAGCGCAGCAGCGGTTTCCCGGGGGGCGCCGGCACGCCCACGCTCGGCGCGGTGTACCGGTTGTCCTCGGGCGACGGGACCGACCTGAAGAAGTACCTCAAGACCCTGTCGGAGCGGCCGTTCCTCAGTGCCAACGCACGTTCGGCCTTCGCCAACATGCTGTCGCAGGCGGACGAGACCTTCGCCTCGATCCTGGGCACCTTCAAGGAGCCGCTGAACCCCTGGATCAACCCGGTGCTGGACAAGGCCACCAGCAGCAACGATTTCCTGCTGACCGACGTCCGCAAGAAGAAGATGACCATCTACATCGGCATCCAGCCGAACAAGCTGGCCGAGAGCCGGCTGATCATCAACCTGTTCTTCAGCCAGCTGATCAACCTCAATACCAAGGAACTGCCCAGGTCCAACCCGGACCTGAAGTACCAGTGCCTGCTGCTGATGGACGAATTCACCTCGATCGGCAAAGTCGAGATCATCGCCTCGGCGGTGTCCTACATGGCTGGCTACAACATCCGCCTGCTGCCGATCATCCAGAGCATGGCCCAGCTCGATGCCACATACGGCCGCGAAGTCTCGCGCACGATCATCACCAACCATGCCCTGCAGATCCTGTACGCGCCGCGTGAGCAGCAGGATGCCAACGACTATTCGGACATGCTGGGCTACACCACGGTGCGCAAGAAGAACGTCACGCATGCCAGAGAGAAGACCCACAACTTCACCGAAGAGCGGCGTGCACTGATGCTGCCGCAGGAGCTGAAGGCGATGGGGCCCGACAAGGAAGTGTTCCTCTACGAAGGCATACCGCATCCGGTGAAATGCGACAAGATCCGCTATTACAAGGATCGCTATTTCACGTCCAGGCTGCTGCCGAAGGTCGATGTTCCGATGCTTAACGTCTAATTCACGACGCTAAATTTGTGACTTGGATTCATATTCATTGAAGTGAAAACGTGAGGGAAGTCAAAAATTCGGCATCTGTTCATAGATTTTCAGACTTGTCTGACATGGAATTGACGCGTGGTTGTGCGACCCTATGTCTGTCGTCCAGAAATGTGTGCTGGATGTCAAAGATGTGGCAGTAGGGTGGCCAGGAGTTTGTGCCATGGAAACAAGGATGGTTTCGACGTTGGTGAGGTATGCGGGTGGGTTGTCGGCTATGTCCGGCGGCCCCGCAACTTGGTTGGCAGCCGTTGGCTGCAGGGGAGCCGGAGTGGGTGTGCCGCACGCAGCGCATCCCTCTGATTCCGGCGTGCGCGATGCAGCGCCGGACGACCAGGGGACCAATGCTCGGGACTGCTTTTTCGTACGTCAAAGTGAAGCCCGTATGAATCAGGCGTTTATCGCGAAAATGTCCATCGCCGCAGTGGCGGCGTTGATGGTGGCCGGTTGCGCCACCAAGTCCGCTCCCGATTTCGGAGGCCGCTGGAAGCCGGTCAACCGCTTTGCTGCGACAACGACCGAAATTCCGCTGTACTCCAGCTACGTCTACCAGGCCTCGCCGATGGATGGCACGCTCAAAGCCATGCTCGAGCGCTGGGCCAAGGATTCCGGGCGCACGCTGGACTACCGCCTCAGCTCGGATTTCACCCTGTATGGCGCGGTCTCGAAGATCGATACGACCAACGCGCAGCAGGCCGTGATCGATCTGACATCGGCCTATTCGGCGCAGGGTATCTCGGTCTCCATCGTTGGCAACCAGATCGTTGTGCAGAGCGCTGGCTCGACGCCGACCGCGTCGGCGCAGGGCGCTGATTCCAACAGCGGCACCTGAGTCCACCTCGAAATCATCGAACGTGCCGCTCCCCGCGCCTGTCGCAGGGGTGCCACGCCCATTGATGTTTCAGCAGTACGGAAGAATCCATGTTCCGCAAGAAGGATCCCGGCAATAGCCCCAAGGTCGAGCAGTCGGTCGCCAAGGCGGTCAGCTACGAGATCACCGTGGCCGACATGGCACGCCGCAGCGAGCGGCGCGCATGGTGGGTCGCCACAGGCTCGTTGCTGATGTCGCTCGCCCTGGCGGGCGGCTACTACTACATGCTGCCGCTGAAGGAGAAGGTGCCGTTCCTGGTGATGGCCGATGCCTACACGGGTACCGCGACCGTCGCGCGCCTGAGTGGCACCTTCCAGGGCGAGACGATCACCACCAACGAAGCGATCAACCGCAGCAACGTCGCCCAGTACGTGCTCGCACGCGAATCGTACGACTCGGCGGTGATGGGCCTGCGTGACTGGGAACTGGTGTTCGTGATGTCCACCGATCCGGTGGCGCAGTCCATGCGCGTCCGCTATGCCGGCAACAATCCGCAGAACCCGTTCGTGATGTATGGCCGCGAACGCGCGATCCGGGTCAAGATCCTCAGCATCACGCCATTGGGCGCAGAACCGAACGGCAGCTTCCGCGGCGCTTCGGTGCGCATCCAGCGCAGCCTGCTGGACAAGCGCACCGGCGTCTCTACCTACCTGGACAACCAGTTGGTGACGATGCGCTTCGAGTACAACCAGAACCTGGCGTTGTCCGAACAGGATCGCATCCTCAATCCGCTGGCGTTCCAGGTCACCGAGTACCGCGTCGACAACGACTATTCGCGTGGCGTGCCGGTGCCGGATGACGGTGCCATGCAGGCGCAGGCGCAGCAGGCCGCACAGGCGGCGCAGCAGGCACAGGGTGTCTACGATCCCAACAATCCGGCCGCAGCCACCATGATCGACCCGGCCACCGGCCAGCCGGTCGCGGTGCCAGCCAACGGCCAGGTACCGGGCCAGGCAATGCCGGGACAGCCTGTACAGGGCCAACCGATGCCGGGTCAGCCGGTGCAGGGGCAAGCAATGCCGGGGCAGGCCATGCCCGGACAGCCGGCCATGAGGCCGGCGCAGAACAATTCCACCGGAACTGCTGATGGAGCAAGCAACCGATGAGTAGTCGAAATATCAGGGGAAGCGCGCTGGCGCTGCTGTCGATGTTGTCGTTGCTGTTCTCAGCAGCGGCGATGGCGCAGGCGGTTGACCACTACGAGTACGAGAAGGACCGCATCTATCCGGTTCGCACCGGCCTGGGCCTGACCACCCAGATCGAGTTGAGCCCGAACGAGAAGATCCTCGACTACAGCACCGGCTTCAGCAGCGGCTGGGAACTGACCCGTCGCGAGAACGTGTTCTACCTCAAGCCGAAGAACGTCGACGTCGATACCAACATGATGGTGCGCACCGAGACCCATTCCTACATCTTCGAACTGAAGGTGGTGGCCACCGACTGGCGCCAGCTGGAGCAGGCCCGTCGTGCAGGCGTGCAGTACAAGATCGCCTTCGTCTATCCCAACGACACCGTGTTCGGTGTCGCCCAGGAAGCGGTGGAGGAAGAGGCCAAACCGCTGTTGAGCTCGGAACTGGCCAAGGACCGCCAGTACAACTTCAACTACTCCTATTCGACCAGCAAGGCGAAGAAGATGGGGTGGCTGATCCCGGTCAACGCCTACGACGATGGCCGTTTCACCTACCTGAAACTGCCGAATTCGCCGGAGTACAAGACCGGCATCTTCCCGGCCGTGTTTGGTCGTGAAACGGAATACGGTGAAGACTTTGTGGTCAACACCACGGTTGAAGGCAATACGCTGATCGTGCACGGGACGCACCCGTACCTGGTCATCCGCCACGGCGACTTCGTCGTCGGCCTGCGAAGGAACGTGAAGAAATGAGCCAGCAGAACACTCCCGGAAACGACCCGAACAATGGACGCGACGAGAGCCAGAGCCCGTACGGCGCACAGGGTGCCGCGGACGCGCCGTCGAATCCCTACTTCGGCACGGTCCAGGCCGAGCCGGCGCCGGATCTGGACGCGGCCGCGCCGCAGCTGCGCTCGGCCGAAGAGCAGCGGCTGAACCGCAAGGCGCTGCTGTTCCTCGGTGGCATTGTGGTGCTGCTGATGGCCATGGGCTTCCTGCTTTTCCGCAAGGGCCAGGATGACAAGGATGCGGCGCAGAAGGCGCCGGAAGTCGCGCGTGTGTCCACGCCGACGCTGCCGGACGCTGTGCAGACGGATCCGGTTCCGTCCCAGGCGATGCAGCCCGTTGACCCGATTCCGATGCTGCCGCCGCCGCCGTCCGGGCCTACTCGCGCAGAACCGGCCTTCAGCACGAGCGAGCGCGAAGCCCCGCGGGGTCCGACGCTCGCCGAGCGCCGGATGGGAGCGTCGGGGAACGGCTTCGTTGGTGCTGGCGACAGCGCGGGCGGTGATGGGCAGGGGGGCCAGGAAGACGAGCTGACCCGTACCCTTCGCCTCCAGGCCCAGATGATGGGTGGACAGCAGAATGCAGCGCCGGCCCGGGTTCGTCGCGGCCCCGATGTTGATGACGTGTCCAATGCCAGCTACATCCGCAGTCCCGATGCGCTGCTGGTGCGGGGTACCTACCTGCGTTGCGTGCTGGAAACCCGCATCATCACCGATATCGCGGGCTACACTTCGTGCCTGCTGACCGAACCGGTGTACTCGATCAACGGCCGCAATCTTCTGCTGCCGAAGGGCTCCAAGATCTATGGCGCCTATGGCGGCGGTCCCACCGGCAAGCGGGTGGAAGTGATCTGGGATCGCATTACTACGCCGAATGGCATCGACGTGGCAATGTCCAGCCCAGGCGTGGATCAGCTGGGCGGCGCCGGGCATCCGGGTCAGTACAGCGCGCACTGGGGCAGCCGTATCGCCTCGGCTCTGATGATCAGTCTGCTGGCGGATGCGTTCAAGTACGCCGCTGCAGAGCATGGTCCGGAAACCACTACCGTGGCAAATAACGGCATGACCATCCAGTCGCCCTATGAGAGCGCCACCGCGCGCACCATGGAGCGCTTGGCCAATGACGCCCTCAGCCAGCGCCGTCCGCCGACCGTCACCATCAACCAGGGCACGATCGTGAACGTCTACGTTGCAAAGGACGTTGACTTCACCAATGTGCTGAATCCCCGCCGGTAACCCAACGAACGATCATGGACGCCGAAGTGTCCCCCCTCGCCCTCGTCTCCAGCGATTTCCTGCGCTATCAGTACGAAGTGCTGGGCATCGCCGAGTACATGACTTCTCCGGAAGTGACGGAAATCTGCATCAACCGTCCCGGCGAGCTGTACCTGGAAACCCGGGCGGGGTGGCAGCGGGTGGACGTGCCGAGCCTGACGTTCGAGCGGGCCCGGCAGTTCTGCACGGCAGTGGTGAACGAGAGCAACACCGGCCAGCGCATCACCGATGCCGATCCGGTGGTGTCGCTCACGTTCCCCACCGGCCAGCGTGCGCAGTTCGTGATTCCGCCGGCCTGTGACGCGGGGAAGGTGTCGATCACCATCCGTTTGCCTTCCAAGCACACCAAGTCGCTCACGCAGTATCACGAAGACGGCTTCTTCAACCAGATTCTGGAAAGCGATGGCAGCATCAGCGAGCAGGATCGCGAGCTGCTGGAGCTGCGTCATTCGCGAGAGTACGCCGAGTTCTTCCGGCGTGCGGTGATGTACCGCAAGAACATCGTGGTATCCGGCGCGACCGGCAGCGGCAAGACCACCTTCATGAAGGCGCTGGTCAACCATATCCCGGACAACGAGCGCCTGGTCACCATCGAGGACGCACGCGAGCTGTTCCTGACCCAGCCCAACGTGGTGCACCTGTTGTATTCCAAGGGCGGGCAGAGCACCAGCAATGTGACGGCCAAGAGCTGCATGGAAGCCTGCCTGCGCATGAAGCCCGAACGCATCATCCTGGCCGAGCTGCGCGGTGACGAAGCGTTCTACTTCATCCGCAACTGCGCGTCCGGCCACCCGGGCTCGATCACCAGCTGCCATGCCGGCAGCCCGGAGCAGACCTGGGACCAGCTGGCGCTGATGGTGAAGGCTTCAGCCGAAGGTTCGGGCCTGGAGTTCAACGTGATCAAGCGGTTGTTGATGATGACCATCGACATCGTCGTGCATATCAAGGCGCATGCCGGCTCGCGCTACATCACCGGCATCGACTTCAATCCTGGGCGTGCCCAGGGGCAGGAGGGCTGACCAATGCTGCCAGGACTGGAAATGATGGCGTGCCCGGAAATGGCCGTCTCGATGGACGTGATGCAACACGTCATCAACGTGGAGTCGTCGCGCAACCCGTATGCCATCGGCGTGGTCGGCGGTGCACTGGTGCGTCAGCCCAAGGCGTTGGATGAAGCGCTGGCGACGGTGCGCATGCTGGAAGAGAAGGGCTACAACTTCTCGATCGGGTTGGCCCAGGTCAATCGCTACAACCTGGGCAAATACGGGCTGGATTCCTACGAGAAGGCCTTCCAGCAGTGCCCGAACCTGCAGGCCGGTTCGCGCATTCTCGCCGAGTGCTACAAGCGCTCCGGTGGTGACTGGGGCAAGTCGTTCAGCTGTTACTACTCGGGCAATTTCGAGACCGGCTTCCGTCACGGCTACGTGCAGAAGATCTACGACTCGATCCGCCGCGGCCAGCAGGTCGCCAGCAATGGTGTCGCACCGATCGACGTGGTCAGTCGCGGTGAGCGCCGTGCAGTGAAGGTCGAGCATCATCCGCAGCTCGCTTCGCCGGCGCAGGCGCGCATCGTTGCACAGTCCAATGGCCCGGTCTACGTGCCGTCGGAAGATCCCGCACGCGCCTATGTCGTATACCCGTCCCCCGGTGCGATGGCGCGGGGCAGTCTGCTGAATATCGCCGACCAGGCGCTGTCCAAGGTGGTGCTGGGTTCGGTGGACAGGATGATGCAGCCCCAGGCGCAGCCCAACCAAGAGGCCACCTATCCCCAGCAACAGGCCGGTGGCATGCCGCAGCAGCTGCCCAAACAGCGTGCTGCGCAGGCTATGGCCATGCCGCAGCAGTTGCCGGGCGCTGCCGGTGCCACCAATGAGGGGCCCGTGATGCTGCGGCCCTGGAGCGAGCGGAACAAGCCTGTGGCGGGTGCCGACAATTCGTACAACGCGCCGGTGCAGACCGCACCGGTGCAGCAGATTCCCGCAGGGGATGCGGCCTTCGTGTTCTGACGAAGTCGTGGTGCGGCCAGTCCCCCGGCTGGCCGATTCAGTTGTGTTAGTCCATCAACAAGGAAATCAATCCATGAAGCGATCCAATCTCGACCTCGTCCAGGCCCAGCGCACGCTGAAGACCCTGCTGATGGCCACGGTTTTCGTCGGCGCCATGTTCGCCCCGCAGGTCTTCGCCAACGGTGCCGTCGACTTCGGCGGCACCGACAAGAAGGTGTGCGGCTTCTTCAACAACATCAACGGCCTGCTGAACATCGCCTCGATCGCCGTGGTCACCATCGCGGTGATCTTCGCCGGTTATCAGATCGCGTTCGCGCACAAGCGCATCGCTGACGTTGCACCGATTCTGATCGGCGGCGTGCTGATCGGCGCTGCGGGCCAGATCGCGCGCATGCTGCTGGGTGATGGTAGCGACGGCAAGTGTGGTGGTGGCACCAGCACCTCCTACCTGATCAACCATGTGATCCAGTACTACAGTGCATAAGAACGTCGTGTTCCGCGGCTGCACGCGCCCAGCGATGTTCCTGGGCGTGCCCTATCTGCCATTTTTCATGGTGGCAGGTGGCTTGCTGCTGCTCAGCATGTACACGAACTTCTGGTTCCTGCTCACCATTCCGGTGGCGGTCTTCATCATGCGGCAGATGGCCAAGCGTGACGAAATGATCTTCCGCCTGTTGGGCCTGCGCCTGATGTTCAAGCTGAAAGTCCGCAACGTGCAGGAACACGATGGCATGTGGGTGTTCAACCCCAACCATTACCGCGACAAGCCGGCCCGAATGGATTGAGGTCCGGATCCGGCCTGGCGGGCGTCCGCGCCCGTCGGGTCTGTTGAAACTTTTTGGCAGTACCTCTTTGGAAGCAGTCGTATGTTCAGCCCAGACACCTCCATCAGCGAGTTCATTCCATTGTCGTCGCACGTCGCCCCTAACGTGGTCAAGACCACGGGCGGCGACTACCTGCTGACCTGGCATCTGGAAGGGCTGCCGTTCGTCGGCCGTGAGGAGTGGGAGCTTGAGCATCGCCACAACACGTTCAACCGCCTGCTGCAGACGCTGCGCGCGCCGGATTTCGTCAACGTCGCCTTCTGGGTGCACGACATCCGTCGTCGCCGGACCCTGAAGGGCAGGAGCAACTACAAGCAGCGCTTCAACCAGGATGTGTCCGATCAGTACATGGGCATGTTGTCCTCACAGCGCATCATGCAGAACGAGCTGTACCTGACTATGATCTACCGCCCCGTGGTGGCGGGTAAGCGTTTCGTCGAGAAGTCGGCGAACGTGGACAAGCTGCGCGCCGAGCAGGAGCAGGCAGTAGAAAAGTTGATGGAGCTGGCCGGCAACGTCGAGGCCGTCATCCGCGACTATGCGCCGTACCGCCTGGGAATGTACGAGGCAAAGAACGGCGTGGTGTTCTCTGAAACGCTGGAGCTGTTCGGCTACCTGATCAATCGCATCGACGAGCCGGTGCCGGTGCTGTCGGCACCGATCAAGGACTACCTGCCAGTGAGCCGGCACATGTTTTCGGCCAAGACCGGTGACTTCGTCATCAACACCCCCAACGGTGCCAACCACTTCGGCGCCATCCTGAACATCAAGGAATATGCTGAGGGAACGTACCCGGGCATCCTCAACGGCCTGAAGTACCTGGACTACGAGTACGTCATCACCCATTCGTTCAGCCCGATGGGGCGCCAGGACGCGCTCAAGGTGCTCGACCGCACCAAGGGCATGATGATCTCCTCCGGCGATAAGGCGGTCAGCCAGATCGTCGAGCTGGACCAGGCGATGGATCAGCTCTCGTCGGGCAATTTCGTGCTCGGCGAGTATCACTTCATCATGGCGGTCTACGGCGACAGCCAGGCCAAGCTGTCACAGAACGTGGCCACGACGCGCGCCGAGCTGTCCAATGCAGGTTTCGTGTCGACCAAGGAAGATCTGGCCGTCACCTCGTCCTTCTATTCGCAGCTGCCAGCCAACTGGCGCTACCGCACCCGCCTGGCCAATGTCAGCTCGCTGAACTTCCTGGGGCTGTCGCCGTTGCACAATTTTGCTACCGGCAAGCAGCACAACAACCCGTGGGGCGACTGCGTCACCACGCTGCAGACCACCAACGGCCAGCCGTACTACTTCAATTTCCACGCGACCCATCCGTCAGAGAACTCGTTGGGCGAGAAGGCGATCGCCAACACCATGGTGATTGGTAAGTCGGGTACCGGTAAGACTGCGCTGATCAACTTCCTGCTCAGCCAGGTGCAGAAGTACGAGCCGTCGCCGACCATCTTCTTCTTCGACAAGGACCGTGGTGCGGAGATCTTCGTCCGTGCCTGCGGTGGTAACTATCTGGCTCTGGAGAACGGCGCGCCGACCGGCTTCAACCCGTTCCAATGCGAGAACAATGAAGCCAACGTTCAGTTCCTGGCCGACCTGATCAAGGTGCTGGCCGGCAAGCGTGAGTACAGTGCGCGCGAGGAAGAGGACATCTACCGCGCAGTGGAAAGCATGCTCGATACGCCGATGCACCTGCGCAGCATGACCAACTTCCAGAAGAGCCTGCCCAACATGGGCGACGATGGGCTCTATGCACGCATGCGCCGCTGGACCTCGGGCAATTCGCTGGGCTGGGTGTTCGACAATCCGGTGGATACCGTTGACCTGAGCAAGGCCAACATCATCGGCTTCGACTACACCGACATCATCGACAATCCCGAAGTGCGCGTGCCGGTCATCAATTACCTGCTGCACCGCCTGGAGTCGTTGATCGATGGTCGTCCGCTGATCTACGTGATGGACGAATTCTGGAAGATCCTGGACGGCGAGGGTGGCCTGAAGGAATTCGCGAAGAACAAGCAGAAGACCATCCGTAAGCAGAACGGTCTGGGCATATTCGCAACGCAGAGCCCGGAAGATGCGCTGAAGAGCGATATCTCGGCTGCACTGATCGAACAGACCGCCACGCTGATCCTGCTGCCGAACCCGAATGCCAGCAAGAGCGATTACATGGACGGCCTGAAGCTGACCGAGGCCGAGTTCAGGGTAGTTACCGCCCTGGACGAGCGCTCACGCTGCTTCCTGGTCAAGCAGGGCCATGCGTCCAGCGTCTGCCAGCTCAACCTGCGTGGCATGGACGACATCCTCTCGGTGATCTCGGCCTCGACCGACAACATCGATGTCATGCATCGGGTCCTGCAGACGGCAGCGGTCCGCAACCGGATCACCGTGGATGAGCTGACACCGGAGCAGTGGCTGGAAGATTTCTACAAGAATCGAAAGGGTTCGGGGAAGGAACCCCGGTCCGACGCAGCCTGATGGCAGCGCAAGCAGGAGACAGGCAAGTGGGTGTCAATCTGAACAACAGGAGTTTTGCCATGAACAACGTCAAGCGTCGGGCTAGCGCTCGCAAGGTACTCAAGCCGGTGGCCAAGGTGCTGGGTGTTGCCTTGGCGCTGTCTGCCACCAATGCTGGGGCGTTTGGTCCGGTGCAGGAAACCGGTCCAGCGCTGATGCAGCACATCTGGAATCAGATCAATACTCTGCAGTCCAAGCTGCAGGAGAAGACCCAGTTCGTCAAAGAGAATACCCAGTGGCTGAAAGACTGGAATCAGACATTGACCGAGTACAGAGAGGCGCTCATCAAGGTGCAGGGCATCATGAATGACTTCGGGCTTCCAGATGCAGCGCCCCTGACGCCAGTAGCTTCAAAGTACCTGGTGGCTGAAACCTGCGGTACTGGGGCTGATCTCAAGGATATGTTGCCATCGCTGGTGTTTGATTCCACGGGTGACTGGAAGAAGCAGCAGACCCAGATCTGCGTGAACATCCGCATGATGCAGAATCGCAAATACAACGATGCGGTTGATTTCATGTTGCGCACAGGTCCCTCATTCGCGAAGAGCCTTGAGTCGATCGCTGACCTGAGATTCGGTAGCAACCTGAAGGGCAACATAGATGCGGTTGCGAGCGACTCCCTTCGCACTGCAAACGAAATGAATGCAACTGTCCAGAACTTCGATAGTCGGATGAAGGCATATGACGCCTACATCCAGGTGATGGAAGCGAATCAGAAGATCGTCGCCCAGAATGCCCTGAAGGGAAAGAAGGGCCTGGCTAGCGATCTGGTCAAGACGGTGGCGCTGAAGACTGCGCTGAGCATCGATTGATCGACGCCGGAAATACTGAAATGCATCAACCGGGAGATCGGCACCCGGCATGAAGGAATCAGACAGGAACATCAGGAATGAACATTCGATCGATCACGAGCTTTGACTTCTCAGGTGGCTTGCACGAGCTGCTTGCCTATGCCGTGCGGGTACAGTCGATCGGAGACTTTGTGTTCTTCCGAACGATCCTCGGCTACCTGCGTAAGCGGATCGATGACTTTGGCATTCAGTTGTTGGGCCACATGATGGCTTGGGTGGGCGGCATTGCCCTGACACTCATGACGTTGTGGGTGCTTATTCAGGGATTCCGCATTGTTACCGGCCGGAGTCGTGATTCGATGATGGTACTGGTGACAAACATGGCGCGCGCGGCACTGATTGTCAGTGTCGCCACCAGCATGGCGATGTTTGGCGGGACTCTGAAAGATTTTCTCACCAAGGATCTGAAGAACGAGATTGCTCACGTAGTGACCGGCAAGAACGACTCGCCGGAAGATCAGATCGACAAGAGTCTGGCATGGATGCAGGTGGGCCTGTCCAGTATCGATGCGATCAAGGTGTTGGATGATGGAAACCTGCGTGATGACAAGAATCGCGCACTCTGGGCGGTAGGCTTGGGTACGGGCGGCCCCGCCGTGACGGCAGGTTCGATGCTCTTGCTGTATGAGGTCGCCCTGGCGCTCTTCATTGGCCTGGGGCCTCTGTTCATCCTTTGCTTGCTGTTCGATCAGACGAAACAGTTGTTCCAGAAGTGGCTGTTCTATGGCATCGGTACGATGTTCTCGATGGCAGTGCTGGCCGCCATGATTTCCATAGCGCTTGATATGGTGATCCGTGTATCGGCTGCCTTCTGGACCAGTGCTCTAGTGGACAAGTACCTTCTCAACCCGGACGGCAGTGTTGATTTCACCAGTCAAGCGCTGCAGCAGGGCGGCATGGGCCTGATTCTGACGACCTTGATTCTGACTGCGCCCCCAATGGCGGCCATGTTCTTCCAGGGCACCTTGGGTAGCTTCATGGCATATTCGCAGATAGGTGGCAGTGCGGCCTCAACTCCTAGTGCTGATGGTCGGCCTCCGGGTACCTACACACCTCCTTCGCCATCGAAGAGCGAAGGGCATTCGAGTCATCAGGATGGTGGTGTCACTATAAGGAACTCTGCTCCAAGCACTTACACGCCGTCCAATCAGAAGCAGGGGCAGTATGGCTTGGCGGATTGATGGATCTGACTTAGGTTGAAGGATGTGTGTATGAATAGTGACCGCGCAGCTCAAGTTCTGAGGTGCTCTCTTGCAGCAATCCTAATTTTTGGGGCCGGCGGCGCTGCCTTCGCCGAAGGACGGTGTCCTCCAGGCCAGTATCCGATTGGCGGGCAGGGTGCCGGCGGATGCGCGCCAATACCTGCTGGTGGATCAGGAGCGGAAAGCCCGCGTCCAACGGGGCGGTGGATCAAGACTTGGGGAGCATTTGCCGCCTCGCCTTCCGGAATCGCAGGAGCGGCAAGTGGGTGGAGGAAGAAGGTGGATGCGGGAAGCGCGGCGGTGAGATCCTGCTCTGATGCAGGCGGTCGGGATTGCCAAGTGAAGTTCACCTATAAGAATCAATGCGCGACGGCGGCTGTTTCGAATGCGGGAGCCGGAGGGACTTTCTACTCTGCTGCAGCCACAAAGGAGGAGGCGGCAGGCCTATCCTTGGCGCAATGTCGTGCTGCTTCCAAACGGACATGTGAAGTTGTCATGTCCAATTGCACCGAGCCGGAGTTTGAGAAGTTTTGAATAATTGCCCGCATTTTTCTCATGATGCGGCGATAGAATGGCCCGCCGTTGAGCGGGCTGTTTCTTTTCTGCGCCCATCAAACTAAGAAGAACTCTACTCTTGATGTTGGGAGATTCTCGGTATGATCAGGCGTTCAGCAGCGACAAATTTGGCCGCAGCAATTGACGTGGCGGGTGCTGCGCTCACATCTGAGTAGGTCCGGGCAGCAGTAGCGCGACATGGGCTTGATCCTAGCGAACACTATCTGACTGTCGCCAATGGCGGCCATGTTCGTCTAGGGCGCCTCGGGCAGCTTCATGGCATATTTGCAGATGGGTGGCAGTGCAGTCGAATACGGGCAGGAGGCGCGATGTCTTGGAGGCTTACGCTTCTACGGAGTTGGCGGGTGATCCTGGGCCTTTTGTTCGCCGCAGTCTTCCAGTCGGCAGCGTTCGCGGAGGGCGGGTGTCCTCCGGGGCAGTATCCTATTGGCGGGCAAGGTGTCCAAGGATGCGCTCCGATCCCTGGGGCGGGTGACGGCTCGCTCAAGACGCCGTAACCCGGAGGGAAGTGGATCAAAACGTGGGGCGCGATCTCTGTTTCTCCTGAGCGTGCGTCCGAGTGTCTACCGGGAAGCGTAGTAAGTCTGAGGCAGAGGCAGAGGCTGTGATGCAATGCCGGCACTCAGGTGGTCGTGCCTGTCGAACTTCTTTTTCCTACGAGAATCAGTGCATTGCTGCGGTCGCTGCACCCGTTCTGCTTGCGTCTGCACGAGCGTTAAGTGCCTGATCAGCGCTGCCGTCATCTCCAAGTAGGCATCCATTCACGTTAACCGCACTCTTTCTGTGATCAAGTGCGCTTTTCATCCCAAGCCCCCTTCGACGAGACCCGCCTCCTCGAAGTAAGCTGCGTGCGCGTCAAAATCCCGACGCGCCGGTGCCATCGAACGCAGGAGCTTTTCCGTCCATGAGGACTGTGTCCCCCCGCGGTGCGGGTGACGCTTGCCACCATCGCGGTTGCCGTGGGCTCGGGGCTATCATCCGCCGTGGCGGCCGCCGGGCACGTGCGGGGCATCGCCCCGTTTCCGGCCTCCGCTCGGGAACTGGCAAGACGGGATTGAAGGAGTTGCAGGGGATGGAGAAGGGGAGTGGCACGCACATGGACAATGCCCTGGCGTTCGTTCCGTCCGGCGCGAACCTGCTGGAAGCTGTACGCGGCGATCTGACCGGCAATGGTTTCCAGGACCAGCTCCTGGTGATCGACCAACCTCCTCCGGAGGGCTTGTTGCCCGGCGAGCACGGACCGAACCGGGTCCTGCTGTTGCTGCTGGGCGATGCCACGGGCCGCTGGCAGCTGGCGGCACGCAACGACAAGCTGGTGCCGTGCTCAACGCGCGGTGGCATGGCCGGTGACCCCTTCGCCTACGTGACGATTGAAGACGGCGCGTTCAGCGTGATCACCAACGGCGGCAGCCGCGAACGCTGGAGCAGCGTCTACACCTTCCGGTATGCACCTGCCGAGCAGGCGTGCTGGGTGCATGGCGTGCAGCGCAAGGTGGTGGACACCGAAACCGAAGCGACCCACACGCGCGATTTCTCCGCGGCCGAGCTTGGCCGGGTGCGATTCGAGGATTTCGACCCTTCCGTCGTCGCCGACGTGAGCTTGCCCTGAGTGCCATGCCTGTGAGGAGGCGGGAGTATCCAACGATGATCGAGCAGGAGTTTCACCGTGTCGCAGGATAGGGAGTCGTTGCTGTTGCGGCAGGCCACGGAGGCCGGCATGACTTCGTCCCGGGAACTGGCCAACTTCATGGCGCAGGCCGGGCATGAATCCCGTGGCTTGAGCCGTCTCAACGAGAGTTTCAACTTCACCCGGGGCATCTCGCAGATCCCGGTGGAAGCAGCGTGGCGCAATGGCAACGGTGCGCTGGAGAGCGCCCGTCAGGACGCGCTGCGTGGCCGCCCGGAAAACCTGGCTGAGCTGATGTACGGCGGGCGCATGGGCAACGATGCCCCTGGCGACGCACTGAAGTATCACGGCCGCGGCTATCTGCCGCTGGTCGGCAAGGAGAACTATGAGCGTGCCGGCAAGGCGCTGGAACTGGACCTGGTGAATCACCCGGAACTGGCCGCGCAGCCCGAGCACGCAGGTCGCATTGCCGTGTGGCAGTGGCAGACGCGGGTGCCGGAGGCGGCACGCGAGGATGTGCGCGAAGCCACGCGTGCCCTGAATGGCGCGCTCAACGGCATCGAAGCCCGCCAGCAGCGTTTTGACGTGTGGCAACAGAAGCTGACTCCCGATGTGATGGCGCGCCTGGAGCGCGGCGAAGTGGGGGCGCTTGCCCAGCAGGCAACGGGACGCGACATGTCGCAACCGGGCGAGCCGGGATACACGCTGTTCTCGGGAGCGCGCCAGCACCTGCAGCAGATGGGGCCGCAAAGCGGTCTGCGCAGCGTACAAGAGCTCGACAATGCCGCTGGCGCATTGGCGCTGGGGGCGCATAAGGCCGGCCTGTCGCGCATCGATCATCTCCTGGCCGGCAATGACGGTCGCACGCTGTTTGCGGTACAGGGTGGGCTGGGCGATCCGGCCATGCTGCGCGCATCGGTCGATCGCGAACAGGCGGCGCAGCAGCCGCTGGCGCAGAGCAGCCAGCAGTTGGCCGCCAGCGTCGCCCAGCAGGACCCCGCGGCCGCGCTCGCCCGCGAGCAGGAGCAGCGCTCTCGATCCCTGTAGCACTTGATGCCGGCGGGCAGGGTGCCTGCAGGCGCTTTACGTACGACGCGTGGCGCCCTGTGGCGCCGACATGGAAACCCAATCGTAAGGACACCACATGCGAATCGTTACCTCGAATGCCCGGCACGCTGCTGCCCGCTGCAATGCATCCGCGCGCCGCCTGCCGCCACTCTGGCTGCTGTCACTTGGACTCGCCGCAGCGTCGGCACAGGCTCAGGAGGCCGCAGCACCCCTCGTGGAGACGCCCCCCGCTGCCGAGGCGGCCTTTGACGCGCCTGCAGGGACGGCGCACGTTGCAGCACCCACGGCGGCCGACGCCGTTGTCGTGGCGCCGACGCCCGAGGTGTCGGCTGCCGTGACACCCCCTGCGACCCCTGTGGTGGACGCGCAGCCGGCGCCGACTGCGGATCCGGCGCCGGCGCCCGTTGCGCCCGCAGCGGCGGCACCTGTGGCTGCACCGCCCGCCTCCGTCGAGCCAACCGTTCCCGCGGTAGCCCCCGCTCCGCCCGCATTGGCCATCGTGCCGTTGCCGCCAGAGCAGGCGACCGAGCGGGCGCTCGGTGCCCGCTGCCCGGTGGATCTGGCCGGGCGGCTGGCGACCCAGGGCGACCTGCTGATTGGCGCCTGCCAGGGCACCATGCCGGCGCATCTGGCAGCGTTGCTGGTCGCGCTGCCCGTGCAGGACATCCACCTGCCGCGCAGCTGGCGCGAGCGTGAGGTGCGGCAGAAGGCATGGTTCAAGGCGGTGCCGGGCTATGGCCAGCGCCCGGACTTCATCGTGCGGATGGGCGACATCTGGGTGCGTTCGCTGGAAGGGCGCGACGCCGACAGCACGTTCTATCTGGTGTCGGCGCCGTTCACCTGCAGCGACCAGGTCGCCAACCGCGATGAGTACGGCGCGGAGCCGGTCCGCGTACCCGCAGGTGATTGCCGCGAGGCCTATGTGGCCCAGCGTGTGTACCAGGTCCGCGGGGATGCAGCGCCGCGGGATGTGACCGCCGATGCCATGCCGGTCATGCCGCAGCAGACGGAAGCGGATCGTGCGCGGCAGCTGTCGCGTGAGGGACGGATCAGCCTGGACCACAGCAAACTGCAGTATGGCCCGGCAATGCGTTGGTTCGTGCAGTACCCGGAGACGGTGCAGAAGGGCGGTCCGCGCGCCTACAGTGACTGGAACCGTGAGCACATCGCGTTCGTGGTCTGGACCGGTGATCGCTTCGAGCTGCGCGAGAAGGTCGCGCGCGCGCAGTGGCCCTGTGACCCGGTGGCACCCGGCGATCGCGCCTGTGGCGGATTCCCGGATTCCGGGCCCGATCTGTTCGTGACGGCCGCAGCATCCGTGCCAATGGCAGCGTCCAGCCCCTGAGCCGGAGTCTCGAAGTGATGCGGGAGCCGGGCTGACCGGCTCCCGCGCTGCATCAGGCCTGCAGGCTGCGGGTCTGGTTCCGCTGCTGTTCCAGCTGCTGGTCGCGCTCCAGCGCAACGCGCTGGTCGGCGGCCTGCTGGTCGATGCGCTGGCTGCTCTGTTCCAGCGGGGTGTTCATCGCCACTGCCGTATCCACCGACACACGAAGGTGGGCGGGGTCACCGCCCTGGCCCTGCACGGCGAAGCTGCGCGAGGCGTCGGCATTCATGACCACTTCGTCGATGCGCTTGCCGCCTGCTGCGTGCATTTCGGCGGCCAGACTGCCTGCCAGTTGCGTGCTCATCACGTCTGGTACCCGGCCGACGCGGACATCCTGCGCGTGCACGCCACGGATCGCGTCGTTGAACAGTGGGTTGCCCACATGGTTGGCATCGTCCATTCGCAGCATGCTGGTGTGATGGCCGTTCTTCTCCGCTTCGCGGCGTGCCGGCTCACCGGGCTGCAGCGGGCCGCGGATGTGGTCGTACAGGTCGACGGCGCCGCCCGGAATGCCCCGCGCCGCGCGGGTGACACCACGGCGCAGTGATTCAACGTCGTCGCGGTATTCCTCGATCATCCTGGCGTTGTCTTTTGCCAGCTTCTGCGTTTCCGGGTGCTGCAGCACCGAGCCGTCACCGAGGAAGTTGCCCAGCTTGTGCGCGCCGAACGAGCTGCCTGCGGCGATGATCGGCCGGTCGGGGATAAGGGCGCGCAACGAGTGATTGCTGAAACCGTTCGCGGCGAGCGTGCTGATTTCATTCGGCCTGGCGTAGATCCGCACCTGGCCGAAATGTGGCGACGCCGCGCTGACCGGATCGGAGGCCATGACATGGTTGATCATGGTGTTGCCACCTTCCGGGATGCGGTAGCTGAGGCTGACCGCGCCATAGGCGTTGAAGGTCTCGCCCTTGACGTTGAAGTGGTGCGAGGTGATCTGGGCCAGCGCGCCGCCGAGGGAGTGACCGGTGACGGTGACCTGGGGAGCAGGTATACCGTTCAAGCGAGACTGAAGCGCGACGCCTTCAAGCGTCCTCTGTGTCAGGGCAATCGCGTCAGGAGCCTGCACGTTCGTGCGTGCCACCACCATGCCGCCATCGGTCAGAATCGCATCGCGAGCTATCTGCTCGGTGCCGCGATGCGCAATGACGATCTCTTTGGTGTCTACTCGCTGATAGACGGTGCCTTGATAGCCGTTGAGGCGATTATTGACGTGCTCAAGTATCTTGTACTCATGGCCGTTTAACGTGACTTTCTCCTCTAGGCCGGGTTCACGTCGGCCGACGGCCCGATCCTTATAGGCGTCATCAGATAGCGCGGCGTAATCCTGGGAGGTGATGGTCACGGCGCCACCTCGCTTGCGGAGAGGGTGATCGTAAACAGCTTGTCCTGAAGGTCAGGGGCGTAATTGCTGCGATTGGGCTCGCCACTGGCGGGGAAATTGGGAACGCGATCTGCCTTCGGATAGACCAGATCCGGATAGTAGAGCGTATGTGCGCCACCTTCGGTCAGCGGCTTGGCGTCGACGAAGGTGAGGAAGCGGGTTTCTTCTTCAGCACCCGTTGCCTTGAGCATTGCCCCGGCGCCGGTGAACTCCCACCTGCACACGCCGCGGCCGTAGTAGTCTTCATCCAGCATGCGGTCCACATACAGCGTGCCCCGGTACTCGCCATCAGCGACCTTGCGCAGTTCCACCGGCTCCTGGCTGGTAATCCGTGCAGCCGTGCCGGTGGCCGGCTCGATATAGCCGCACTGGTCTTCATTGGTGACGTCGTACTGGGCCACGCCCTTGACCAGCGCGAAATCGCCGGGGGCGTCCTTCAGGCGCAGCACCAGTTCATAGGCCTTGCGCGGGCTGGGGTTGAGCTTGGCGAGGCCGCGCCCACCCTGGGCGACATCGGCTTCAGCAGCGGCACGTTCCTGGTTCATGGCGGTCTCCGGATGGCAGGCGGTCAACAGAAGCAGAGCAAGGCACGGAATCATCTTGTGGCGCAATGTCGGCCTCCTGGTGTGTAAGGCTGAATGTGGCACTGGCGGCTCATGGCACCAGCTTCTGCACAGTGGTGGTGGATGAGAACAACGCGTTACGTAGTTCCTCTTTGTAGGCCGACGGATCTTCTTTACCGCTGGCAGGGAAGTTGGCAGCAAGCTCGGCGCGGGGATAGGCCGTCTTCGGGTAGTAGAGAGTCAGCGGCGATCCTGCGTCCATGCGCTCTTTATTGACGTAGGTCAGGAATCGCGTATCGGCTTCGCCGTTCGTCGCACGCAACATCGCGCCAACACCGGTCAGCGTCCAGTGGCACGTACCGCGATCGTAATAATCCTGATCCTGCATGCGGTCGAGGTAGAACATACCGCGGTATTCGTTCTCGCCCGTCCTGCGCAGTTCCACCGGTTCCTGGCTGGTGATGCGGCTGGCCGTGCCGGTGGACCAGATGACCCGCCCGCAGTCTTCGTAGTTGCTGACGTCGTACTGGGCCACGCCCTCCACGATCACGAACGGGCCCGGCGCGTCCTTCAGTGTCAGCACCAGTTCGTAGGCCTGCTTCGGTGCCGGGTTGAGTTTGGCCAGGCCGCGTCCACCTGCGGCGACGTCACGCTCGGCATCGGCGTAGGGCGAACATGCCGCAAGCGGGACGAGGGCGAGCAATGCCAGCAGCGGCCGTCCCCTTGGTTCGGGGCGAACTACACCCATGGCGCGATCCTGCATCGTGCGTCCGTGTCCATCTATCCTTCCTGGGTGGCAGGTATCTCGATTATGGAACGTGCCGGGAGCGCTGTGCCACCCTTGGAGACGGATTTTTGACGCGCTGGGGAGGCATTGCCCGGTCGGATCGCTTGCCGCACAAGGCTCGCGATCGTCACGGTGGCATTGCTGCCGGGGGCATCTCTGCGGCTGAATCCGTGACTGAAATCAATCATTCACATGTCCATCACTTTATAGAAGGCGCTTTCCTTGAACTGCATGATCCGCCCTGAAAACCGCGAAGACCGTGCTGTCATCCACGCAATCACCGAGGCAGCCTTCCGCGAAGCCCCGCACAGCAGCCATACCGAGCAGTTCATTGTGGATGCACTGCGTTCGCGTGGAGAGCTGAGTCTCTCGCTGGTCGCCGAGAAGGACGGGCAGGTCGTCGGGCATGTTGCCTTGTCGCCGGTGACGATCAGCGATGGCAGCACCGGCTGGTTTGGCCTGGGGCCAATTTCGGTGCTGCCCGGATGGCAGGGGCAGGGTGTTGGCGCGGCGCTGATGCACGCGGCGCTTGATGCATTGCGTGAGCAGGGGGCGCGGGGCTGCGTATTGCTGGGAGAACCCGCGTACTACGGTCGATTCGGATTCCGCGCCGAGCCGGGCCTGGTGCTGCCGGGTGTGCCGCCAGAGTACTTCCAGGCGCTGTGCCTGCGGCCACCGATGGCGCAGGGAGAGGTGCAGTACTCACCGGCATTCGAAGCCACGGCCTGATGATCGGGGGCGGGCCTCGAACATCCGTCAGCCGTTGTGCCGGAGATGGATCAGGGGATACGGACGGCCCTGCGAATCGAGCGGTGAGCGGCCGGTTTCGACGAAGCCCATGCGCAGGTAGAAGCCAACGGCCTGTGCGTTCTGCTCATTGACGTCGGTAGTCAGCTGCGGATGCCGGGCCAGCGCGTGCTGCAGCAGTTGCCGGCCGATACCAGTGCCGCGCACGTCCGGATCGATGAACAGCGCTTCCATGTGCGTGCCGTCGATCAGCATGAAGCCCAGTGGCCGATCCTGTGCATCGACCGCAACGGTCATCGGCGCCTGCGGCAGGAAGCTGGCGACTTCGGCATCGATGGCCTGGCGGTCTTCGGCGCTGAGAAAGTCATGGGTGGCGTCGACGGCGCGGCGCCAGACATCGATGAGGGCGACGCCGTCGTCGGCACGCGAGGGGCGCAGGGTGGTCATGGGTTCACCAAGGTGCTTTCAATGAGCACGTAGTATCGCGCGTCCCGATCCAGCGCGCAGGCGTGGATTCATCCGGTGGTGCGATGGCGGATGAAGGGGCTGTAGGCAGTGGCCTCCGCGCGCAGCACCACGCCATCCTCGAAATCGTCGCTGTCGTTGAAGGGCACGGTGGGCCACTGCGTCCAGTGCGCCAGGCGTTCGCGGTAGTAATAGGTTGCTGCAGCCAATGCCTCGTCGTGTGCCTGCACGCGCTCCGGTGCCAGCCCGGAACGCACACCGTGCACCACATGCGGTTCCAGTACGTCGAAGCCGACGTAGCGTAGGCAGTACATCAACGGCCACAGCAACAGACGGGTATCACCCTCGCGGCCATCCACCGCGCAGGCCCGTGCCGAAGAGCCGGTGGTGACGCTGAGCAGGGCACGCTTGCCGCGCATCGCGCCGTGTTCGTGGCGCAGGCGACTGTTGTACATCGGCCCGTAGACCAGCACGCGGTCCAGCCAGCCCTTGAGGATCGCCGGTGCCGCGAACCACCACAGCGGAAACTGGAGGATGACCCGATCCGCGGCCTGCAGCAGCTGCAGATGGCGCTGCACATCGGCGGGTAGTCGGCCCTGTTCGGCGCCGTAGCGCTGTTCGCGCTGGGCATCGAAGCGGCCGGGCTGCAGGCGACTTGAATGATGGTGGGCCGCTTCGAGCGGATCGAAGCCCTCTGCATACAGGTCGACCACGTCCACCTCCAGCGCGTCATGCCGCAGCTGCTCCGCGGCCTGCGCGGCCAGGTGGGCGTTGAAGGAGCGGGGTTCGGGATGGGCAAGCAGGATCAGGGCGCGCATGGGGCGAGGTGTTCGAGGAGTGTGCGACCATCCTCGCGGCGCCGGTATGGCCCGGCAATTACGCACCTTGAGGTAACCATGGCCTATCCGGGCGATGTCTATGCCGCCGATTGCTCGGCACGCGATGCGCTGGCGCTGATCTCGGGCAAGTGGGTGATGCTGCTGTTGCCGGCGCTGGCGCAGGGCCCGCAACGCAATGGCGCGCTGCTGAGGAAGATCGAAGGCATCTCGCAGAAGGTGTTGACCCAGACCCTGCGGCAGCTGGAGCGCAACGGCCTGGTCGAGCGGTGTGAGCGGGGCAGCAAGCCACTGCATGTGGAATACCGGCTGACCGAGGTCGCACGTGGACTGGTTGACACGCTGTCCGCCCTGGACCGTTGGGCCGAGCACAATTTCCCGGCGCTGGACGCTGCCCGCGAGCGCTTCGACGCGCGTTAGCGCCGCCTGCACGGCCGCGCGCGTACAATGCGGCCCCGGCGGCCATCCTGGCCCTGCAGACACGCGAGAACCGCCATGACCGACGCCCTGGGTGTACCGGTGCACGACGCCGATGAACACTGGATGCGCCATGCGCTGGCGCTGGCCGAGCGTGCGCAGCGCGAGTACGATGAGATCCCCGTTGGTGCGGTACTGGTGGGCGCCGATGGCCAGCTGCTGGGCGAGGGCTGGAACCTCAACATCGCCTCGCACGATCCCAGTGCGCATGCCGAGATCGTGGCCATGCGGGCCGGTGGCACGCGGCTGGCCAATCATCGGCTGCTCGGCAGCACCCTGTACGTGACCCTGGAACCGTGCGCGATGTGCGCGATGGCCATCGTGCATGCACGCGTCGCCCGCTTGGTCTACGGCGCCAGCGACCCCAAGACCGGCGCCTGCGGCAGCGTGTTCGACCTGCTGGGTGATGCCCGGCACAATCACCGGGTGGAGATCCACGGTGGAGTGCTGGCCAAGGAGGCCAGCATGCGCCTGACCAATTATTTCCGCGCCAAGCGCGGCAAGCCGCCATTGCTGCTGGAAGACCACGCCGGCGAGGGCTGAGGGGCGAAAGGGTATGATGGGCGCCCCTTTCCTTCACCGGTGGGCCGCGCGCCTGCCCAGCAACGAGGCGACACATGGCGGACAACGGCGCGGCCAACGAGCGACTGATCTGGATCGACCTGGAGATGACCGGGTTGGATACCGACAACGATTCGATCATCGAGATCGCTACGGTGGTCACCGACGCCCAGCTCAATGTGCTGGCTGAAGGCCCCGAGTTTGCCATCCACCATCCGCTGGAAACGCTGGAAGCGATGGACGAGTGGAACCGCAACCAGCATCGTCGCTCGGGCCTGTGGCAGCGTGTGTTGGACAGCACCACCACCCTGGGCCAGGCCGAAGCGCAGACGGTGAACTTCCTGGCGCAGTGGATCCCGGCCGGCCTTTCGCCGATGTGCGGCAACTCGATCTGCCAGGATCGCCGCTTCCTGCACCGCCAGATGCCGCGGCTGGAGAAGTACTTCCACTACCGCAACCTGGACGTGTCCACCGTGAAGGAACTGGCCAAGCGCTGGGCGCCGAGCGTGGCCGCCGGCGTCGGCAAGAACAGCAACCATACCGCGCTGAGCGATGTACACGATTCAATCGCCGAGCTGCGCCACTACCGCCAGTTCATGGGCGCGCTGTCGGGCCTGCCGGTTGCCTGACAACGACGCCGGGCACGGCCCGGCGCTACCGGATGACACGCGAACTGGTAGTGCCGGCCGCTGGCCGGCAAGGCGCCGGATCCGCCCCTTCTGGCGTGCCTCGCGACGAACCGTTCAACTCCCTGGCGCTAAGATCGGCGCCATGAACGAGCCGATCCTGCTTCCCCGCGACATCCCCCACGACGCCCGCGACTGGTCCGACCTGCAGCGCGCGGTGGCCCTGCTGGAAGCGCCGACCCTGACCGCGCGCATGGCCAACCTGGTCGGCACGCCGCTGGAGTTCGCGGTGAAGGCGCTGCCCAGCTCGGTCTCCAACCGCATCCACGGCGCCGTGCAGGCGGCGCTGAGCAAATCGGCACAGGCCGCGCTGTGGAGCATGGACAACCCCCCGGCAAGGGGGCGTCCACCCGCTGGCACAAACTGGCGGCGGCCACCTCGGGCGCGGTCGGTGGGGCCTTCGGCTTCGCGGCCTTGTTCATCGAGCTGCCGGTGTCGACCACCATCATGATGCGTGCGGTGGCCGACGTGGCCCGCAGCGAGGGCTTCGACCTGTCCGAGTTCAGCACCCGCCAGGCGTGCCTGGAGGTGTTCGCGCTGGGCGGCAACTCGCCGCGCGATGATGCCAGCGAGACCGGCTACTACCTGGCCCGCGGCTTCACCACGGATGTGATGCGCCACCTGTCGGCCGAGCTGGCCGGGCGCGTGGTGACCGGCCGCGACCTGACCCTGGGCGTGGCGCCAAAGGAAGCTGGCAAGCTGCTGGCGAAGATGGTGGAAAAGGTGGCGGCGCGCTTCGGCGTGGTGGTTACCGAGAAATTCGCCGCACAGGCGGTGCCGATCGTCGGTGCTGCCGCCGGTGCAACGCTGAATACCATGTTCACCGACTACTACCAGGACATGGCGCGCGGCCACTTCATCGTGCGCCGGCTCGAGCTGAAGTACGGGGAAGATGTGGTGCGCGCCTGCTATGACCGCGTGGCGCATGGCGCGGTAAGGATCGAGCCAAGGCTGGAGTAGATCCACGCCATGCGTGGATGAGCCCTCGTACCGGGTGATCCTTGCCGTGGGGGAACAACTGTTTTGCCAGTGCGTGCCTGTTGCCTGGCGGGGGCCATCCCCATTCTTGGTGGCACTCCTCCCGCAAGAGATCGCCGCCATGTTGTTCACTCCTCATCATCTGGGCGCACTGACGCTGCCCAACCGCATCGTGATGCCGCCGATGACCCGCTCGCGCTCGTCGGCCGGCAACGTGCCCACTGCCGAAATGGCCACGTTTTACGCGCAGCGCGCCAGCGCCGGCCTGATCGTCAGCGAAGGCACCCAGATCAGCCCTCAAGGCCAGGGCTATGCCTGGACCCCGGGCATCCATAGCCCGGATCAGGTGAAGGGCTGGCGCCGGGTGACCGATGCCGTGCACGCTGCCGGCGGTCGCATCTACGCCCAGCTGTGGCATGTCGGCCGGGTCTCGCATGTGGCGCTGCAGCCGGGCGGCGCCGCTCCAGTGTCCTCGTCGGCGTTGTTGGCGGAAGGCGTGAAGGTGTTCGTCGACCCGACCGGGGCAGGTCCCGAAACCGGGGTGGGCGAAATGATCCAGCATTCGATGCCGCGCGCGCTGCGCGAAGACGAGATTCCGGGCATCGTCGCCGACTACGCCCATGCGGCACGCAACGCGCTGGACGCAGGCTTCGATGGCGTAGAGTTGCACGGTGCCAATGGCTACCTGATCAACCAGTTCATCGACTCGCAGGCCAACCAGCGCACCGATGGCTATGGCGGCGCGTTGCAGAACCGCCTGCGGTTCCTGCGCGAGGTGGTGCAGGCGGTGGTTGCGGTGGTCGGTGGTGATCGCGTCGGCGTGCGCTTGGCGCCACTGACCACGTTGCAGGGCGCGGTGGACGATACGCCGCAGGCGACCTATCTGGCGGCAGCCCACCTGTTGGGCGAACTCGGCGTCGGTTACCTGCACATCGCCGAGGCCGACTGGGATGATGCACCGTTGATGCCGGTGGCGTTCAAGCAGGCGTTGCGCATGGTCTATCCGGGCACGCTGATCTACGCCGGCAAATACACCGCCGAGCGTGCCGAGCAGGCACTGGCCGAAGGCTGGGCTGACCTGATTGGCTTCGGCCGGCCGTTCATCGCCAACCCGGATCTGCCTGAGCGCCTGCGGCTGGGGGCGGAACTGAATCCGCCGGATCGTGCGACGTTCTTCGGTGGCGGAGCGGTCGGCTTCACCGATTACCCGACGCTGGAAGAGAGCGTCGCGGCCTGATCCTGAAGGCTGCCGGCCAACGGCCGGCACTACCGGGAGGCGAGGGATAGTGCCGGCCGCTGGCCGGCATTCCAGTCAGGCGGCGAGGGGGTAGTGCCGGCCGCTGGCCGGCATTTCAGTCAGGCGGCGGGGGTAGTGCCGGCCGCTGGCCGGCAGCCCGGGGATGGATCAGGGCTTGTCGCGCACCAGCGCGTCGGCCTCCACCACGCTGCCATCCTTTCCATGCAGGTACAGGTGCATGTCCTGCTGCGGGTACGGGATGTTGATGCCGGCCTTGTCATAGCCCAGCTTGAGCTGCTCCAGCAGCGTGACCTTGGTGCCGAACCAGTCGGCCGACTTCACGTAGCAACGGATGCCGAGGTTGATGGCGTGTGCGCCCAGCTCGTAGACCACCACGTCCGGTGCGGGGGTCTGCAGCACGCGCGGGTCGGCCTTCATCAGCGCCAGCGCGGTGTCGCGTGCCAGCTGGATGTTGTCTTCGTAGCCGATGCCGATCACCAGTTCGACGCGGCGCGTCGGCTCGGCGGTGAGGTTGATGATCGGCGCGGCGGTGATCAGCGTGTTCGGAATGGTGGTGTGCTGGTTGTCGGCGCCAGTCAGAACGGTCTGGAAGATGCGCACTTCGCGCACCGTGCCGGTCTGTCCGGCCACGGTGACCACATCGCCCACGCGGAACGGTCGCAGCGTCACCAGCATCACGCCCGAGGCGATGTTGGACAGCGAATCCTTCAATGCAAGGCCAACAGCGAGGCCAGCGGTGCCGAGCACGGCCAGCAGCGGGGTGATCTTCACGCCGAGCGTGTCGATGGCCAGCAGCGCCACGATCACGAGTGAGGTGGCATAGACCACGTTGCGCAGGAAGCTGCCCAGCATCGGGTCCACGCCCATGCGCGCAGTGGCGCGCGGCATGGCATTGGACAGGCGTCGTGCCACCCACAGGCCCACAAGCAGCACCACGATCGCGGCCAGCAACGGCACGCCGTAGGTTTCCAGCAGGCGCTCCCAGTCGAGCGAGTGGAACCAGGGCGTTGCGGCGGGGGCGGGGGTGGGAGGTGCGACGGCGATCATGCGGAAGTCCTTTGTTGCGTAGCGATGTCTGCGTGGGGCAGGGCGTGCGCGGACGCCAGAAACAACAAGCCCCGCAGAGGCGGGGCTTGCGTGCAGCAGCAGTATGGGCGGACGTCGATGAAAGCGACGTCAGCCCATCACGGCATCAGCCGTTGGCCTTCAGCTTGGCCAGGCGCAGCCAGGTATCAACCACGGTGTCCGGGTTCAGCGACACCGACTCGATGCCTTCCTGCATCAGCCATTCGGCCAGATCCGGGTGATCGGACGGGCCCTGGCCGCAGATGCCAACGTACTTGCCCTTGGCACGTGCTGCCTTGATCGCCATCGACAGCAGCTTCTTCACTGCCGGGTTCCGTTCGTCGAACAGGTGCGCGACGATCGACGAGTCGCGGTCCAGGCCCAGGCTCAGCTGGGTCAGGTCGTTGGAGCCGATCGAGAAGCCGTCGAAGATCTCCAGGAACTCATCGGCGAGCAGTGCGTTGGACGGCACTTCGCACATCATGATGATCTTCAGGCCGTTCTCGCCCTGCTTCAGGCCGTTCTGTTCCAGCACCTCGACGACCTTGCGGCCTTCTTCCAGGGTGCGCACGAACGGAATCATGACCCACAGGTTGTCCAGGCCCATTTCGTTGCGCACGCGCAGCACGGCCCTGCACTCCAGCGCGAAGGCGGCCGAGAAGCTCGGGTCGACGTAACGGCTGGCGCCGCGGAAGCCGATCATCGGGTTCTCTTCGTGCGGCTCGTAGTTGCTGCCGCCGATCAGGTTGGCGTACTCGTTGGACTTGAAGTCCGACAGGCGCACGATCACCGGGTTCGGTGCAACCGAGGCGGTGAGCGTGGCGATGCCTTCGGCCAGGCGGTCCCCGTAGAAGCTGACCGGATCACCGTAGCCGGCGATCTTCTCGTCGATCTTCTTCTTCGTTGCCGCGTCCTGGCGGTCGTATTCCAGCAGCGCGTTCGGATGGATGCCGATGTGGCTGGCGATGATCATTTCCAGGCGGGCCAGGCCGATGCCGGCGTTCGGCAGCTGGCCGAAGTCGAAGGCACGTTCCGGGTTGGCCACGTTCATCATGATCTTCAGCGGGGCCGGCGGCATGTTGCCCAGATCGGTCGTGGTGCGTTCGAAGCCGAGCTTGCCTTCGTAGATGAAGCCGGTATCGCCTTCAGCGCAGCTGACGGTGACCAGCTGGCCATCCTCGATGACCTGGGTGGAGTTGCCCGAACCGACCACGGCTGGCACGCCCAGCTCGCGCGCGATGATCGCGGCGTGGCAGGTGCGGCCACCGCGGTTGGTGACGATGGCCGAGGCGCGCTTCATCACCGGTTCCCAATCGGGATCGGTCATGTCGGCGATCAGCACGTCGCCCGGCTGCACGCGGTTCATGTCGTCCAGCGTTTTCACCACGCGGGCCACGCCCGAACCGATCTTGGCGCCGACGGCACGGCCCTCGGCCAGCACCTTGCCGCCCTTCTCGGTCAGCGCGAAGCGCTCGATCTGGGTGGCGTGGCTGCGCGACTTCACCGTTTCCGGGCGCGCCTGCACGATGAACAGCTTGCCGCTGACACCGTCCTTGGCCCACTCGATGTCCATCGGGCGGCCGTAGTGCTTTTCGATGACCAGCGCCTGCTTGGCCAGTTCCTGCACGTCCTCGTCGCTGATCGAGAAGGTGGTGCGCAGTTCGGCCGGGGTGTCTTCAATACGGACGCGCTCACCGGGGACATCCGAATACACCATGCGGATCGCCTTGCTGCCGAGCGAGCGGCGCAGGATCGCCGGCTTGCCGGCCTGCAGGGTGGGCTTGTAGACGTAGTATTCGTCCGGATTGACCGCGCCCTGCACGACCATCTCGCCCAGGCCGAACGAGGAGGTGACGAACACCACGTCGCGGAAGCCGGACTCGGTGTCCAGGGTGAACAGCACGCCGGAGGAGCCGACGCCCGAACGCACCATCAGCTGCACGCCGGCGGACAGGAACACGTCCTCATGCTTGAAACCGTGGTGCACGCGGTAGGCGATGGCGCGGTCGTTGTACAGCGAGGCGAACACTTCCTTGACCTTGTGCACGACGTCGTCGGCACCGGTCACGTTGAGGAAGGTTTCCTGCTGTCCGGCGAAGGACGCATCCGGCAGATCCTCGGCAGTGGCAGACGAACGCACGGCCACGGCCACGTCGCCGCCGCCATTCTCGGCGCTCAGCTTGGCGTAGGCGGTGCGGATGTCCTGGTCCAGCTGCGGCTGCAGCGGGGCGTCAATTACCCAGCCGCGGATTTCCTTGCCGGCGGCGGTCAGCGCATTGACGTCCTCGACGTCCAGCGTGGCCAGCCTGTCGAAGATGCGCTTGGACAGGTCGTTGTGCGCGATGAAGTCCTTGAAGGCTTCAGCGGTGGTGGCATAACCGCCCGGCACCGAAACGCCCAGACCGGCCAGGTTGCCGATCATCTCGCCCAGGGACGAATTCTTGCCGCCTACGCGGGCCAGATCGGCCAGACGCAGTTCGTGCAACCACAGGATGTTCTCGTTCAAGCGCGATGCTCCGTTTGGCCATCGCCCGAGGCGGGCTGAGTGGCCGCGTCCGTAGGAAGAAGCCGATATGATGCCGGGCAGAGCACCGTCGGCACAAGCTTGTGCTGGCGGCCTTTTTAAGCTTCGTAGGGGGTAAAAGCGCGCATGTCGACCATCCGTCCGGTGTTCTACGTTTCCGATGGAACCGGTATCACCGCTGAAACCATTGGGCATAGCCTGCTGACCCAGTTCTCCGGATTCAGCTTCATTACCGACCGAATGTCGTTTGTCGACGACCCCGAAAAAGCGCGTGAAGCCTGCGCTCGGATCCAGGCGGCAGGTGAGCGCTACCAGGTCCGGCCGATCGTGGTGAACTCCTGCGTGGACCAGAGCCTGAGCCTGATCCTGGCCGACAGCGGGGCGCTGATGCTGGATGTGTTCGCGCCGTTCATCGAGCCCCTGGAGCGTGAACTGGCCAGCCCGCGCCTGGCCCGGGTCGGCCAGGCCCACGGCATGGTCGATTTCGATACCTACCACCGCCGCATCAACGCGATGAACTTCGCCCTGACCCATGACGATGGCATTGCGGTGAACTACGACGATGCCGACGTGATCCTGGTGGCGGTGTCGCGCGCCGGCAAGACGCCCACCTGCATCTACCTGGCCCTGCATTACGGGGTGCGCGCGGCCAACTACCCGTTGACCGACGAGGACCTGGAAAGCGACCGCCTGCCGCCGCGCCTGCGCAACTACCGACGCAAGCTGTTCGGGTTGACCATCGACCCGGACCGCCTGCAGCAGATCCGCCAGGAGCGCCGCCCGAACTCGCGCTACGCCAACCTGGACACCTGCAAGCGCGAGGTGGCCGCGGCCGAGACCATGTTCCGCATGGAGCGGATTCCGACCCTGAGCACCACGCATACCTCGATCGAGGAGATTTCCAGCAAGGTGCTGGCCACATTGGGGCTGCAGCGCGAGCTGTATTGATCCGTGCGCCACGAGCAACGGTCGTGGCCTACCTCCGGGGTGATGACCCTCCTGCGCTGGGGCATCGACCCTCCTGCACGGTGGGTATCGACCGTTGGTCGATACCGAGCCCCTTTGGTCGGGGTGATCCCGCCCCCACGTTGAAGCACCAACGTGTAGGATCGACCCATGGCCCGAGCCTTGCCCCGTACCGAACGCATTCCCCGCCTGAGCCGGCTGAGCTGGCTCATGGGCCTGTACGCGGAGAACTACCGCCATCTGGTGCGCCTGTTCGAACCGGCTGGACTGATGACGGGCAGCTACGTCTCCTCGGTCGGCGATGGCTTGGACGTTCGCCTGGACGTGATCGAGTGCCACCGCTACACGGTGGAACTGCGGCTGACCTACGACATTGCCGACCCGGTCACCGGCGAGCCGGATCCCTCGGCCTATGTTCGCCTGTACCGTGACGCGCGCCAGGCCGAGACCACCCATTGCTACGTCGGCCGCCGCTGGCAGGACACCATGGGCCTGTACCCGCCGCCGGCGGAGTTGATCAGTCATCGCATGCGGATGAACACCTTCCTCGGCAAGTGGCTGGAATACCTGGCCGAGCGCGGCCACGGCGTCGCAACGCTGCGCCGTGACCCCGATGGCGCCGGTGCGCCTGCCGAGCGCCGCCTGTCGCTGGTGCGCTGATCGGCCATAATCCAGGGCTGACCTGCCGCTGGATGCCGCCCCATGCCGTACACCCCGATCGTCGCCACCCTGGGCTATGTGCTGTCGCCCGATCGTCGCCAGGTGCTGATGATCCATCGCAATACCCGTCCCGGTGACCATCACCTCGGCAAGTACAACGGCCTGGGTGGCAAGATCGAAGCGGACGAGGACGTGGCGGCCAGCATGCGCCGCGAGATTGCCGAGGAAGCCGGCATCGACTGCACCGGCATGCGCCTGCGCGGCACTCTCAGCTGGCCCGGTTTCGGCAAGCACGGCGAAGACTGGCTGGGCTTCGTGTTCGTCATCGACAGCTTCGAAGGTACCCCGCACGGCGGCAACCACGAAGGTACGCTGGAGTGGGTAGATCTGGACAAGCTGGACACGCTGCCGATGTGGGAAGGCGACCGCAACTTCCTGCCGCTGGTGTTCGACGCCGACCCGCGCCCGTTCCACGGCGTGATGCCGTACAAGGACGGGCGCATGGTCAGTTGGTCCTACAGCCGGCTGTGACCCGGTGAATCGGGGAGGTGCCAACCATTCCGGGGAGTGCCAATCTGGGTTGGCACGCTCTTTTGGTTGATTAATACCCGGGCAATATTGACAGTCATAAATTACCCGGGCAATATTCGCGCATCACCTCTGATGCCATTGCCATGCCTGCGTCCCGACTCCCTCCTTTCAGTTGCTTCGACGGCCACCGCCTGGTTGCTTCCGGTGCACCGGAAGTGGCTGCGCTCGCGTTGAAACAGCTGCGCGCCGGCAACGCTGCCGGTCCGCTGCTTGTGTTCGACAACGTTACCGGCCGCACCCGCGATTTCGATACGCGCGGCAGTGACGCAGAAGTGCTGGCGCGGGTCGTCGAAGCCTTTCCCGCCGCCGTCGAGGCGGATGCCGGCGTTACTGCCGAAGAGGCGCCGGCAACTCCGCGTGGCCGCGGCCGCCCCAAGCTGGGCGTGGTCGCACGCGAAGTGACCCTGCTGCCGCGCCACTGGGCGTGGCTGGCCGAGCAGCCCGGCGGGGCCTCGGTAGTGCTGCGCAAGCTGGTGGAGGCGGCCAGCCGTGCTGGTGCCGACAAGGACCGGCAGCGCCGCCACAGCGAGCGTGCCTATCACTTCCTGCAGACCATCGCCGGAGACCTGCCGGGTTTCGAGGAGGCCATCCGTGTCCTGTTCGCGCACGACCGGGCGGGCCTGGAAATGACGTTGCGCAGCTGGCCCGAGGATGTGCGCAATCACGCCCTGCGCCTGGCCTTCGATGATTCTTCGGACCACGCAGACGGCTGAGCCACTGCGCCGTTGCTGAGCGGCGGCGCCACCTGATCGCGGGCCACGACCGCCCGCTCCCCTGTGCTTGCTTTGCTGGCGGAAACGCCGGGCAGGGCAGCGCCTTGCCCAGAGAACCCCATGGACACCCCCGCACATCCGATCCCCCCGGTCGCGCCGCCCCTCTGGCGCACCTATCTGATCCTGCTGCTGCCGATGCTGCTGACCAACGCGTTGCAGCTGGCCGCAGGCACGCTGGACAACATCTACCTCGGCCATCTACTGGGTACGCAGGCGGTGGCCGCCGCCGCAGCGTTCTCTCCTGTCTTCTTCCTGCTGCTGGCCCTGGTAATGGGTCTGGCGACCGGTGCGATGGTGCTGATCGGCCAAGCCTGGGGCGCGGGCCGGCCGCAACAGGCGCGCGCGGTGGCCGGCAGTGCGGTGGCACTGATTCTGCTGTTGTCGCTGCTGGTGATGGGCGTGGGCGGCGTGTTCGCGCCGCAGATGCTGGCGGCACTGGGGACGCCGGCGCCGGTCCTCGGCGAGGCCATCGTCTATGCGCGGGTGCTGCTGCTGAGTGCGCCGGTGTTCTTCCTGCTGTGGCTGGCGACGGCCGTGAGCCGCGCGGTGGGTGATGCAAAGACGCCGCTGCACGCGCTGCTGCTGGCGACCGTGCTCGGCCTGCTGTGCACGCCACTGCTGATCCTCGGCTGGGGCGGCCTGCCGCAGCTGGGCGCGGCCAGTGCCGCGGTGTCGGCAGCATTTGCCTCGCTGCTGGCGTTGGTCTGGTTGCTGTGGAGCTGGCATCGCCTGGGGCATCCGCTGGCACCCGGCCATGAGCTGCTGCGGGCCATCCGTTTCGATGGCGCGATCATTCGTTCGATGCTGCGCATCGGCGTGCCGTCCTCGCTGCAGATGCTCAGCCTGGCCATTGCCGAGATCGTGTTGCTCGGCTGGATCAACCGCTATGGCTACACCGCCACGGCGGCCTACGGTGCGGTCAACCAGTTGATGAGCTGGGTGCAGCTGCCGGCCATGTCGCTGGGCATCACCGCCACCATCCTCGCCGCGCATGCGATGGGGGCAGGACGTGCGGCACGATTGCCCGCCATTGCCCGCACCGGGGTGCTGCTGGGCCTGGCGATGCTGACGGTCGTGGTGCTGCTGGTGATGGCGCTGGCGCCGTGGCTGACCGGCCTGATCCTGGCGGCGCCGGAGGTGCGCGAACTGGCCGCACTTCAGCTGCGCACGGTGGTGTGGGGCGTGCCGGCGATGGGCGGCACCACGGTGCTGGTCGGCGTGATGCGCGGCAGCGGGACTGTGCTGCTGCCGGCGTTGCTGGGCATGACAGCGGTGTTGCTGCTGGAGCTGCCACTGGCGATGTGGCTGCAGGCGCGGCACGGGCTGACCGGCCTGTGGTGGGCGTGGCCGCTGGGACTGGTGGCGATGCTGGTGTTGCAGATGATGTGTTTCGCGAGGTGGCGCAGCCGGTTGCCGGCGGCGGCCTGACCGCAGCGCCATTGCCGGGGCAGCCGGCCAGCGGCCGGCTCCACCGCTCGGTCGGATCGCATCCGGCGAAAATCCACGCCGATGCGGGTCGGGTAGCGCCGGGCCATGCCCGGCGGCAATCAGCGCCGATGCGCCAGCAGCAGGTGGAAATGCTTCTCCCGCGTCTGCCCGTCATTGCCGGCAGCAGTTTCGCGATGGCTGCGCCAGGCCGAGATGTTGAATCCCGACACGCGCATCGCCAGCTCAACTGCGTCCAGTTCGTGCAGCTGGAAATCGGCGGCAAACGGCAGGCTGCGCATGAAGGCCGCATCGCCGAACGCCAGGCACAGCCGCCCTCCCCGGCGCAGTACGCGCGCAAGCTCGTCCAGCACCGGGGCCAGGTTGGGCCAGAAGTACAGGGTGTTGACCGCCAGTGCGGCATCCACGGATGCCTCGTCCACCGGCAGCGAATGGGCATCGCCAAGCCGCATCGCGGCCCGGTCGCCCAGGCCGGCACTGGCCAGCCGCCGGTTGCCGGCCTCGACCATGGCGGCGGACAGTTCAACGCCCAGGTACTGGCTGCCCGGCGCTTGCAACAGCTGGGGCGCGAAGGCCGCATTGCCGGGGCCGATCTCCAGGATGCGTTCGCCGGCCGCCACCGCCAGCAGCCCGATCGCGGCCAGGTTCAGGGCGCTGTTGCTGCGGTTCATCGAGTCGGCCACCGCCAGTGCGGCGTCGCCATGAGGCTGCCGCAGCTGCGCGGCCAGGGTGGAAGCATCCAGCATCGTCGTCGTCCATCGAAGAGATTCGGACGTGGCGGCGGCGGGTCCGCCGATGACCATAGCGCTGACCTTGCGGCTTGGGAAGTAGGGAAACCCCGCTGCAGGGTGATGAGCAAATGTCCAGCGTCGCAGTCGGTGAGATCTGGTTGTCCACAGGGGGTGTGGATTACGCGTGGGCAACTTTGTGGATAAACCGCGACAGGCTCCACCCCCCTAGGCTGTCAAGATGGGTGGCGAAAAATTCACCGCCGGTGAGGGCGCGTGAGGGAACGGTGAAGGCCGCGGCCTGCCGGCGCTGTCGCCGGCAGCGGCGCTCGCGGTAACCTGTGGGCCTCGATGCTCCGTGAGACCCCATGAAACGTCACTTCTCGATGCTGCGCGAATTCCAGCTGGCCGACTGGTTCACCTTGGCCAATGCTTTCTGCGGCACCGGTGCGGTGTTTGCCGCAATGCGCTTCCTGCAGGACGGCGAGCGCGGCTACCTGCTGTTCGGCATGGCGCTGATACCGCTGGCCTTCATCTTCGACGCCCTCGACGGCCGCATCGCGCGCTGGCGCAAGTCCAGCTCCACCCTGGGGCGCGAGCTGGATTCGCTGTCCGACGTGATCTCGTTCGGCGTCGCGCCGGCGGCGCTGGCCTATGCATGTGGCATGCAGGGCGGCTGGGACTGGCTGGTGCTGAGCTATTTCGTCTGCTGTGGCGTCAGCCGCCTGGCGCGCTACAACGTCACCGCCGAGGCAATGACCGGCGACGAGGGCAAGGTCACGTATTTTGAAGGCACCCCTATCCCGACCAGCCTGGTGCTGGTGATCGTGCTGGCGATCGCCGCCGGTACCGATGCCATCGGCCAGAACATCTGGTTCGGCCAGTGGCAGATCGGCCCGTGGCAGCTGCACCCGATGGTGCTGCTGTTCGCCCTGTCCGGGTCGCTGATGATCAGCAAGACCCTGCGCATTCCCAAGCCATGAGCCAGCCCTGCGGAGGCCTGCGATGACCAGCTCGGCCCACGACGCCGGCAGCAGTGATTTCGAGACCCTGGCCCGGCAGTACTTCGGCGCCTGGGGCGATGCCCTGCGCCACGCGGGCACGCCCAGCGCACCGGCGGGCGACGACCCGGGCAGCTGGCAGCGCCTGTTCGACTGGTGGGGCCAGCTGTTGCCGGAACAGGGCCCAGGCGCGCCGGAAGATGCCGTGCGCCGGTTCCGCGAACAGGCCGGGAGCTGGTACGGCACCATGCAAGAGGTCGCCGCTCGGTTTGCCGGCCGCGACGCCAGCAGTGCCGATGTGGCCCAGGCCTGGCGTGAGGCGGTGCAGGGGCAGGGAGATGGCATGCTGCAATGGATGCTGCAAGGGGCCCGTGGCAGCACCCACGCCGGCGCCGCCGTGCCCGAATTCGCCGCATGGCTGCAGCAGTTCCAGCTGCAGGCGGGCCCATGGCTGCAGAGCCCGGCATTCGGCCCCGGCCGCGAGCACCAGGCGCGCTGGCAGGCCCTGCTGCGTGCGCAGGAAGAATACCAGCAGCATTCGCGCGCCTATGTCGACCTGATCAAGCGGGCACTGGACGAGGCCTTTGCGTTGTTCGAGCAGCGCCTGGCCGAGCACGAACAGCCGGGCAGCCAGCTGACCAGCGCCCGCGCGATGTTCGACCTGTGGATCGAAGTGGCCGAGGAGGCCTACGCCAAGGTCGCCATGTCCGAACCGTTCCAGCAGGTGTACGCCTCGCTGGGCAACGCGCAGATGCGCCTGCGTGCCGGCCTGCAGCGCGAGGTGGAACAGATGAGTGAACGTATCGGCCTGCCGACCCGCAGCGAGATGGATGCCGCACACCGCCGTATCGCCGAGCTGGAGCGCAGCCTGCGCCGCCTGCAGGCACAGGTGGCGGCGCTGGCTGGAACTGCCGAGGTGGACCCAGTGGCGCAGCCGGCGCCGGCGAAGGTGAAGCCGGCCGTACGCAAGGCCGCGAAGAAGGCCGCGCCGGCAAAGAAGGCGGCTGCGAAAAAGGCGTCAGCGAAAAAGGCCGCACCTCGCACTTCCACTCGGACGCGTGACCGATGAAGGGGCCGCTGGGCTTCAACGCCGATGACCTGATGCAGGAAACCCTGGCCATGCAGCGCAAGCTGATGGAAGGGCTGAAGCTGCTGCCGCAGGTGGAAGACGTGGACTATGGCGTGACCGCGCGTGAGGAAGTCTGGCGCGACGGCAAGGTGGTGCTGTACCGCTTCGTCGGCGAACAGTCACCGACCCGGCGTACGCCGCTGCTGATCGTCTACGCGCTGGTCAACCGTCCGTACATGGTCGACCTGCAGGCCGACCGTTCGCTGGTGCAGAAGCTGCTGGCGCTGGGCCAGGACGTGTACGTGCTGGACTGGGGCTACCCGGATCGCTCGGAGCGCTTCCAGACCCTGGAGGACTACCTGCTGCGCTACATCGATGGTGCCGTCGATGCGCTGCGTGCGCGCAGTGGTGGCCCGGTCGACCTGCTGGGTATCTGCCAAGGCGGCGTGTTCGCACTCTGCTACGCCGCGTTGCGCCGGCAGAAGCTGGGCAAGCTGATCACCATGGTCACCCCGGTCGATTTCCAGACGGCCGACAACATGCTCTCGCACTGGGCGCGGCAGGTGGATGTGGACCTGCTGGTGGATACGCTGGGCAACATCCCGGCCGACCTGATGAATGCCAGTTATCTGATGCTCAAGCCGTTCCGCCTCAATGTGCAGAAGTACGTGGGCCTGCTCGACATCCTCGATGACAAGGCCGCGCTGGAGGACTTCCTGCGCATGGAGAAGTGGATCTTCGATTCACCGGATCTGGCGGGCGAGGCGTTCCGCGACTTCATCAAGCAGTTCTACCAGGGCAACGGATTGATGAACGGCACGGTGCGGATCGGCGAGGAAGCGGTGGATCTGTCGCAGGTGACCCTGCCGGTGCTGAACATCTATGCAGAACAGGACCATCTGGTGCCACCGGATGCTTCGCGCGCGATGCGTGGGCGCCTGGGTACGGATGACTACACCGAGTCCAGTTTCCGTGGTGGGCATATCGGCATCTACGTTTCCGGCCGTGCGCAGCGCGAAGTGCCGGCCACGATCGATGGCTGGTTGAAGGCGCGTGACCTGTAGAGTCGAGCCATGCTCGACTGACCTGGGGGGATGATGACGTACCGGATTCTGTTGATTCTTGCGGCACTGCTGGCAGCGCCGCTTGCCCACGCCGCACCCAGTGCGGATGCACGGCGGGAGATCGCCCAGCTGATCGCCAGCCTGGACGGCTCCCAATGCCGCTTCCAGCGCAATGGCAGCTGGCACGATGGCAGTGATGCGCGCGCGCACCTGCAGCGCAAGTACGACTACCTGCTGAAGAAGGACATGGTGGACAGCGCCGAGCAGTTCATCGAGCGCGCTGCCAGCCAGAGCAGCATGAGTGGCAAGCCCTACCGCATCCAGTGTCCAGGACAGCCTGAACAGACCGCAGCCGCCTGGTTCGGCGCACGCCTGCAGGCCCTGCGCCACCGCACGCCGTAGACATCGGGGCGGTGTAGAGTCCAGCCATGCTCGACTGCCTTGTCCGTTTTCCGGAGCCGCTGCCATGAACACCACGCCCAAGACGCTGTCGCGCTCATTGAACGATCGCATGATCGCCGGCGTGATGGGCGGCATCGCCCACCGCTTCGGCTGGAACCCCACGCTGGTGCGGATCGTGTTCGTGCTGATATCGATTGGCTCGGCCGCCTTCCCCGGCATTCTGATCTACCTGATCCTGTGGCTGCTGATGCCGAACGAGGCCGATTGAACACGGCCGCTCGACCCTGGCCGCTGTGGCTGCGTGCGCTGCAGATGCTGGGCGCAGCATGGACGTTGCCCAATTCGCTGCTCGGCCTGATTGGCGGCCTGGCCGGTATGCTCGGCGGCGCGTCATTGCGTTGGAGCGCGCGCGACTGTGCGCTGGTGTTCGATCGCTGGCCGTGGGGGCCAGGCGGGGCGATCACGCTGGGGAACGTGATCCTGCATACCGGCCATGACCTGGGGATTTCCTGCCGCACCTATGCGCATCAGGCGGGGTGGGGCGTGGAACCGCTGATCCGGCTGGATGATCACGAACGTGCGCACGTGTACCAGTACATGGTGCTGGGCCCGCTGTACCTGCCGGTATACCTGCTGTGCGGCGGGGTGAGTGCGCGCAATCCGTTCGAACGGGCGGCCGATCATTTCGCCCGGTTCGGGCGTGGCTGGTGGCCGTAGTTTCCAGCCAACGGCGCAGCCCCTCGTGGGTGGTCGCGGAATGCGTTTCATGTGATTGGGCCGGGCGGGGTGGGTTCGCGGGACACGCCGTAAACCCGTCCCTGGGGGCTCGATGGCGCCATCCATGGCGCCAACGGTCCCGCGAACCCACCCGCCCGGCCCCTGACAGTTTCCGTGCGCGTCCAGCCACGGAGAAGAAATAGAACAGCAGAAGCGGGTCGCGCGCTGCGCTTGCTCGCGAGCGGGGCATGGCTTGGCTTGGCTGGTCTCTACAGGAAGCAACAAATCAGCCGGCCAAGCCGTTTTTGCTTTTGATCTTCTTTTTTCTTTTCCGTGGGGGGAGGCAGGCATCAGGAACCTGTCAGCGGCCGGGAGGGTGGGTGGGGCGGGGTGTCCGCGGCATGGATGCCGCGGCCAAGCCCCCAAGGACGGGTTCACGGCGTCCCCGCACTACCCACCCTCCCGGCCAGCCCCCGGGAAACCAGCTTTCCGCGAACAACCAAACCACCCACGAGGGGCTGCGCCGTTGGCGGGAATCCCCCACGGATTCGTTAGCCGGAAGTTAAAGATCCGTAAGCATTCTGCTGCGATCCCGCAGTCATCTGCATGCAACCGATCGTCATTAGCCTTCGTGACGTTCCAGTCAGGTTCGACGCGGTAAGCTCTCCCTCGATGAGCTCGCAGCATCGCTCATCGAGTGCAGTACGCAGTAGCAATTTGGAGGAATACATCACATGGCAATCGTTCTTTATGTCGGTGGTAGCAAGGATGGCGAGAAGGGCGTGGTGCCCTACGGCTTCAGCAAATCCCGCGCCGACACCGCGCTGGGGCCGGAGTTCTACACGGAGCGGTTCATGGAACTGCAGGGTGTCGGCAAGGTCCGCCTGATGGCCCTGGAAGGCATGCGTGACGAGATCGTCATGCAGCGCGCCGCCAGCCACTACCGCTGACCTTCGTAACACGCGGCAGGGCGCGCCCACCATCGCGCGCCCGCGCCGGCATCCCAGCCCAGGGCCAGTCCGGGCCCGCGCTTTGCCAGGATGCCGGCGTCCAATCCGGCTACGCCGCTGAACCTTGCGCCCTGTCAATGCCTTGTCCGGCTCCGTCGCGGGTTGCCAGAATGGGGTCTTCCCGTAATGCGGCACAGACCTGAAGCAATGCACGACGCCAAGAACGCCCAGAGCGCGCTCGCCCAGCAGATCGCCCAGACCATCGCCGACGAGATCGGTGCCCAGTCCGCCCAGGTGCGCGCCGCCGTCGGCCTGCTCGACGAGGGCGCCAGCGTTCCGTTCATCGCGCGCTACCGCAAGGAAGTGACCGGCGGCCTGGACGACACCCAGCTGCGCAACCTGGAAGTGCGCCTGACCTACCTGCGCGAGCTGGAGGACCGTCGCGCAGCGGTGCTGGCCAGCATCGGCGAACAGGGCAAGCTCAGCGACGAACTGCGCAACGACATCCTGGCCGCCGATACCAAGAGCCGTCTGGAAGACCTGTACCTGCCGTACAAGCCCAAGCGCCGTACCCGCGCCCAGATCGCCCGCGAGGCGGGGCTGGAGCCGCTGGCCGATGGCCTGCTGGCCGACCCGACGCAGGACCCGCAGAGCTTTGCGGCCAGCTTCGTCAATGCCGACAAAGGCGTGGCCGACACCAAGGCTGCGCTGGAAGGTGCGCGCGCGATCCTGATGGAGCGCTGGGGTGAAGACGCCGCGCTGGTCGGCGAACTGCGCACCTGGCTGGGCGAAACCGGCGTGATCCGCGCGCGCGTGGCCGAGGGCAAGGAAACCGAAGGCGCCAAGTACCGCGATTACTTCGATCACGCCGAGTCGTTGGCGAAGATTCCCTCGCACCGGCTGCTGGCGCTGTTTCGCGCGCGCCGCGAGGAGATCCTGTTCCTGGAGCTGGACCCCGGCAGTGATGCCGAGGCCGGCCACCAGTACGCCGAAGGGCGCGTGGCGCGCAGGGCCGGCATCGCCGACCAGGGCCGCGCCGCCGACCGCTGGCTGCTGGACGCCTGCCGGCTCACCTGGCGCGCCAAGCTGCACACGCACCTGCTGCTGGACCTGTTCAACCAGGCCCGTGAGAAGGCCGAAGCCGAGGCCATCGCGGTGTTCGGCGACAACCTGAAGGACCTGTTGCTGGCGGCACCCGCCGGCCCGAAGACCGTGCTCGGACTGGACCCGGGCATCCGCACCGGCTGCAAGATCGCCGTGGTCGATGCCACCGGCAAGCTGGTGGCCACCGACACCATCTACCCGCACGAGCCGCGTCGCCAGTGGGAGCAGTCGCTGCAGACGATCAAGCAGCTGTGCGCCAAGCACAACGTGGAACTGATCGCGATCGGCAACGGCACCGCCAGCCGTGAAACCGACAAGCTGGCCGGCGAAGCGATCAAGGCCGCTGGCAACCCGAAGCTGCAGAAGGTGGTGGTCAGCGAGGCCGGCGCGTCGGTGTACTCGGCGTCCGAGTTCGCGGCCAGGGAGTTCCCGGAGCTGGACGTGTCGCTACGTGGGGCGGTGTCGATCGCCCGCCGCCTGCAGGACCCGCTGGCCGAACTGGTGAAGATCGAACCCAAGGCCATCGGTGTCGGCCAGTACCAGCACGATGTGGACCAGTACCGCCTGGCGCGCGCGCTGGATGCCCGCGTGGAGGACTGCGTGAACGCGGTGGGCGTGTACGTGAACACCGCTTCGGCTGCACTGTTGTCGCGGGTGTCCGGCCTGTCGGCCACGGTGGCCGAGAACATCGTGCGCCACCGTGATGCGAACGGCCCGTTCAAGCGCCGCAAGGACCTGCTGAAGGTGGCGCGCCTGGGCGAGAAGACCTTTGAACAGTGCGCGGGCTTCCTGCGCATTGCCGACGGTGATGAGCCGCTGGATGCTTCGGCGGTACACCCCGAAGCCTACCCGGTGGTCGAGCGCATCGTGGCCAGCACCGCGCGCCCGATCAAGGCGCTGATCGGTGATGGCAGCTTCCTGCGCGGCCTGAAGGCCGAGCAGTTCACCGATGCCACCTTCGGCGTGCCGACCGTGCGTGACATCCTCAAGGAACTGGAGAAGCCGGGCCGAGACCCACGCCCCGAGTTCAAGGCGGCACGCTTCGCCGAGGGCGTCGAGGACATCAAGGATCTGCGCGAGGGCATGGTGCTCGAGGGTGTGGTAAGCAACGTGGCGGCCTTTGGTGCCTTCGTCGATATCGGTGTGCACCAGGATGGCCTGATCCACATTTCGGCCCTGTCCGATACGTTCGTGAAGGACCCGCGCGACGTGGTCAAGGCCGGCGATATCGTCAAGGTGAAGGTGCTGGAGGTGGACGTGGCGCGCAAGCGCATCGCCCTGACCCGGCGCCTGGACGATACCCCCGGCCAAGCCACCAGCCGCCCGGGCCAGCGTGATGAGCGCGGCCATGGGCAGGGTCCGCGCCGCGATGCAGGCGGCCAGAACCGCGGGCCGTACCGGGGCCAGGGCAATGGCGGCCGTCCCGCCGCGTCCGCGCCCCCGGCCAACAACGCCCTGGCCGAAGCCTTCGCCCGCGCCAAGCGCAGTTGAGGACCGTGTTCCCCGTCACGCTTGATTCGTGGCGGGGGGACTTGTCGATTTTCCCCGTGATTGCGCACACTTGCGCTTGAGGGGAGGCGTCCGGCCACCCCGCTGTTGCTGGGGAGGGCCATGACGCCAGCAGGACCCGTCGTCTTCGTTGAGGTCTGCAGCGTCGCGCTGCGGCCGCTGCCTCTCTGTGCGGGCCGGGGTACGGGTTGATGGCCGGCCAGGGAGCCAACGGCAACGGGTTGCTGGAGCGGCGCCTGCAGGCGCTGGCCGAAGAGCGTCGTCGCCTGGCGATGATCATTGACGGCACCGCCGCCGGCACCTGGGAGTGGAACGTGCAGACCGGCGAGATGCGGGTCAATGCGCGCTGGGCGGAGATCGTCGGTTATCGCCTGGAAGAGCTGGAGCCGGTGTGCCAGAAGACGTTCCTGAAGCTGGTCCATCCCGATGACATCGTCCTGTCCGACGCGGCACTTGAGGATCATTTTGAAGGCCGCAGCGACAACTATGTCTGCCTGCTCCGCATGCGCCACAAGAACGGCCAGTGGATATGGATCCACGACCGTGGCCGCGTGTTCGAATGGGATGGGCAGGGACGACCGCTGTGGATGGCCGGTGCGCATGCCGACGTGACCGAGCTGCAGCAGGCGCGGCAGGACGCCGCCGAAAGCCGGCAGCGGCTGCAGGCCGTGGTCGATGCGTCCGACGAGGTGGCGGTGATCGCGACCGATACCGAAGGCACCATTACCCTGTTCAATACCGGTGCGCAACGCCTGCTGGGATACAGCGCGGAGGAAGTGGTCGGACAGCGGCGACTGGGTGATTTCCACGATCCGGACGAGTTGGCGGCATGGCTGCGCCCGCTGGCGGCTGCGGACGGACGCCTGCCGGGCGCGTTTGAAGCCCTCAGCGCCCGTGCCGATGCGCAGACCTATTCAAGGCAATGGACATTGCGGCGCAAGGACGGCCAGCCACGCCAGGTGCGCCTGTCGATCAGCCGCATGGATGGTGCCGGCGGCGCGCGCATCGGCTACGTCGGCATGTCCATCGACATCACCGAGATCCTGCAGGCACGTGCCGAAGCACGCTTGGCGGCGGAGAAATTCGCCGGTGCGTTCACGTCGGCGGCGCTGGGCATGGCGCTGGTGTCGCTGGAGGGGCGCTGGCTGGACGTCAATGACGCCCTGTGCCGGATCCTGGGCTACCCCCGCGAGGAACTGCTGCAGGTTGATTTCCAACGCCTGACCCACCCCGATGACCTGCAGGCCGACCTGGCCCTGGTGCAGGATCTGCTGGCCGGGCGGCGCAGTCACTATCACCTGGAAAAGCGCTATCTCGATCGCGACGGCAAGGTGATCTGGGCGCGGCTGTCGGTCTCGCTGGTGCGCAACGAGCATGGCGAGCCGCTGCATTTCGTGTCGCAGATCCAGGACATCAGCGCCCAGCGCAGCAGCGAACAGCGCCTGTTCGAGAGCGAGCAGCGCAGCCGCATCACCCTCGATGCCGTGGCCGATCTGGTGCTCAGCGTCAGTCTGGACGGTCGTATCGATTACGCCAACGCCGCTGCTGTCCGCACCCTCGCCGGTGATGGCGCGCTGTCGCTGGCAGGGCACAACGTGCAGGACGTGCTGGCGCTGACCACCGAATACGCGCCCGGCTCGGTGCTTGATGTATCCGTGCTGCTGGACCCGGAAAGCAATGCGGTGGACCTGCATGCCGATCTTCTGCTGCGCCTGGGCACGGCCACGATCCCGGTCGATCTGACCCGCGCCTGGCTGCGCGATGACGAGGGCCATGTGCGCGGCGCGGTGTGGGTGCTGCGCGACGACACCCAGCAGCGGGCGCGGCAGCGCGAAGCCCGCCACCTGGCCGAGATCGATCCGCTGACCGAGCTGAGCAACCGTCGTGGCTTCGAGGTGCATCTGCAGCAGGCGATCACCCGCGTGGAGCGTACTGGCCAGGCCGCCTCGCTGATGTACATCGACCTGGACCGCTTCAAGCCGGTCAACGACACCTGGGGCCATCTGGCCGGTGACGCCGTGCTGTGGGCGGTGGCCAGCGTGCTGCGCCACGGCGTGCGGGATTCGGATGTGGTGGCGCGGCTGGGTGGCGATGAGTTCGCGGTGATCCTGTCCGGTTGCACGCCGCGTCGTGCAGCGCGCATTGGCGGCGAGCTGCTGCACACCCTGGCGTCGCTGTCGATTCCGTGGGACCAGGACCGCCTGCATGTGGGCGCCAGCATCGGCATCGCGCCCTTGACGGGCGGGATGAGCGTCGACCAGGCCGTGGCGGCGGCCGATGCCCAGTGCTACCGGGCCAAGGCAATGGGCCGCAACAACGTGCAGGTACAGGGCGAGGCGAGTGAGCTGCCGGGCGGCGACATCGATCCGACCGAGGGCTGATCTCAACCTGTGAGAGGGCGTGCGCGAATACTCCGCGCACTTCCCCTCCTACAGGTGGTCCCATGAATGTCTGCAACCCGGTGACGCTGCGTGCCTACGCCCCGGCAATGGTCGGCTGGTGCCTGGCCCTGGCCGCCTGCCTGCGTGCGGAACAGCTGCGCGGCGACCTGCACGCGCAGGCCCTGCTGCCGGTGCTGCAGGGCGGCGCGGTCGCCTTGCTGGTGTTCACGCTGTCCTGCATCGGTGCCGCCAGCATCATACTGTGGCGGGCGGGCAGGAACGCGGTGGAGTGATGCGGTGGATGGTTATCGCATCCCCCATGCGCAGTTGCGTCAGCGCAGTACTTCATCCGAACTGACCAGCTGCACGTCATGCATCAGGTTGAGGTAAGCCTCGTAATAGCCCTTGTGTGACGCGCCGACGATGGTCAGCATGCGGGTGCCTGGATGCTGGCCGAGCACGTCGCGCATGTTGGCGACCATGCGCAGGTTACGGGTTTCCCAGTAGCCCAGGTAGTTGCGGCCGAAGCCTTCCGGTGAGGGTTCGACAAGCGTCGCGCCGAAGTCGCTGTTGAACGCCACCATCGCGGTCTCGGGTGCGTTGTAGGCGCGATACATCGCGAGTAATCCTTCCGGTTGAACAAGATTGGCTTCGAGCCGTTCATCAGCCGCCCTGCGTGCTTTGACGAAGGCGTTGTCCCAGGCGCCGCGTATGGCGGCAGCGTAGGCCTTCTGCTGCGATTCCGGTGTGGGCGAATCCGCAGTGTGGTCGTCCACCGACCACAGGCGTTCCAGTCCGAGGCGTGCGGCAAGCACGCCGGCCACCAGGACGGCCTCGTTGCGGCGGGTCATGCGCGTGTCGAGAAACTGCACCAGCTCCGGAGTCAGGCTGTCGGCCGCACGGCGCTCTTCCCGGGGCAGCCGCAGCCATTGGACGACTGCCGAGCTGCTCTCGCCCGCAGCCAGGAAGACTGCGGCCAAGCGACGTCGCTGGGCAGCGCTTGGCGCCTTGGGCCAATCTGCAAGCAGGCGTTCCATTTCCACGTTGGCGCTGGGCACGTCCAGACCGGTGGCGGCCTGCGCCGGTGCCGGATCGACGCAGTAGTCCGCGACGCTCTCCGCGTATCGGGCCGGATTGCGGCGCATGAAGTCACACTGCAGGCCGGACACGTTCTCCACGGCGATCGCGGTGGGCCGCCAGGCCTCCAGGCGCTGCAGCAGAGGTTCCAGCATTGCCGGCGTGAAGGCCTCCGGCAGGCTCGACAGGTGCGGGCTGCCCAGCACCAGTACCTGGTTGGGGCGTCCTGCGGGGGGGCTCTTCAGCTGGTCCGGGTGGAAGGCCGGTCGATAGGCGGTGCCGGTGGCCAGCGCATTGCTGCTGCATAGGGCCAAGAGAAGAAGGCTGGCAAAGCGAGGGAACATGCGATCTCCATGTAAATGAGCATCCCGCGGGACCTTCATGCTGGTGGTTTTCCCCTGCGGGCGAACCCCGCATCGGTCATGTAAACCTTTTTTCCTTGAGCTGCATCCTTCTGTCGGCGATGTGGTCGGCTGCCTCCCTGCGCCTGCGCTGTACAGCGTTCCGCCAACCGGTGGCGGAACGGATCCGGTCCAGCCGTTCATTGGCCCAATGCCTTGGTGTGAAGGCGGGGACACGTGAGAAAGGCGTAAAGTACACGGCAATCGTCCACCGCATTCCGCCTGCAATGGACGGAGTTGCGACGGACGTCGCGGAATGCCGCTAAAGCGGCCGACGGCATCGCCGATATCCCGTCTGGATCCCGCTCCAGTCACCCGCCGCAGGACCCAGGCTGCCCCCGATGGGTGGTCCGCGCAGTGTGCTCCGCCGCCCCAGATGCCGATCGCACCCGCAGCAGACGTTCTTGGCAGTCGCTCGAGAGGTGCCGTGGGCACCTGTAGTCCCTGGCAACTGATGTTGCCGCCGGGCATCCCGCCCGGCGGGTCACAACCGCTTACCGGACACCGAGGATCAGACAATGCTCATTCCAGGCTTCATGGCAGGCGCGCAGGCGCCGGACGAGCTGCATACCCGATGGTCGCCGTGGCGTACGCTGCTTGGCGTGCTGGCGCCGCAGCAACGCACCGGCACAGCGAAGGCGATGACCGGCCGCACCGAGCTGGAGGCGCAGGTGGCCGCGCTGCATCGCGTGCAGGCCGTCATCGAGTTCGCGCTCGACGGAACCATCCTGCAGGCCAATGACAATTTCCTGCAGGCGATGGGGTACCGGCTGGAGGAGATCCAAGGCAGGCATCATTCCCTGTTCGTCGACCCCGAGCAGGCGCGCAGCGCCGAGTACCGCGACTTCTGGGCGCGCTTGGGGCGCGGCGAATACGACGCCGGGCAGTACCGCCGGTTCGGCAAGGGCCAGCGCGAGATCTGGATCCAGGCCT